>JAHEKJ010000008.1 GCA_024638385.1 Gammaproteobacteria bacterium
GCGATGATGGAGGCGATCGAACTGGTGCGCGACGGCAAGGCGCCGAAGGAGCCGCAGGATCCCGACGCCGGCAGCTACGAGGGCTGGTGCCGCAAGGACGACGTGCAAATCGACTGGAGCCGGGACACCGATACGGTCTACAACCTGATTCGCGGCGCCAATCCGCAACCCGGCGCATGGACGACTTTCGAGGGTAACGAAGTCAAGCTCTTCGACAGCCGCAAGGCCGACGGCAGCGGCGCGCCCGGCGAAGTCCTGTCGGTTGGCGACGACGGCGTCGTTATTGCAACAAGCGATGGCGCGATTCGGGCGATCAAGGTTCGTGCCGATGCTGGTAAAGTAACCGCTGCGGAATATGCGGCCGCGGCCGGGCTGTCGGCGGGTTCCAGGCTCGGCAGCTGAGCGGTCCACAACTAACGAGAGCGGCTGGTGCGCCAGCCCGAGAGGATTGACATGAGTGACATCGAAATTGCCCGCGCGGCCACCGCGCAACCAATCCAGGACATTGCCGACAAGATCGGTATCCCGACCGACGGCGTGCGGCCCTACGGCAACACCAAGGCCAAACTCGATCCGGACTACATCGCGTCGCTCGAGAACAAGCCCGACGGCAAGCTGATCCTCGTTACCGCGATCACGCCGACGCCGGCCGGCGAGGGCAAGACCACGACCTCGGTCGGCCTGCACGACGGCCTGTCGCGAATCGGCAAGAAGTCGATCGTCTGCCTGCGCGAGCCGAGCCTCGGCCCGTGTTTCGGCATGAAGGGCGGCGCCGCCGGCGGCGGCCACGCGCAGGTCATTCCGATGGAAGACATCAATCTCCATTTCACCGGCGATTTTCACGCGATCGGCGCGGCGCATAACCTACTGTCGGCGATGGTCGACAACCACATCTACTGGGGCAACGCGGCCGGCCTCGACGCGCGCCGCATCGCGTGGAAGCGCGTCGTCGACATGAACGACCGCGCGCTGCGCGGCATCGTCAACTCGCTCGGCGGACCGGGCAACGGCTTCCCGCGCGAGGACGGCTTCGACATCACCGTCGCCTCCGAGGTCATGGCGATCTTCTGCCTGTCGAACAATCTGGCCGACCTGCAGGCGCGGCTCAACAAGATCATCGTCGGCTATACCCGCGACCGCGAGCCGGTAACCGCGGCGCAGGTCAACGCGCCCGGCGCGATGGCGGTGCTGCTCAAGGACGCGATCGCGCCGAACCTCGTGCAGACGCTCGAGAACAACCCGGCCTTTATCCACGGCGGCCCGTTTGCCAACATCGCGCACGGCTGCAACTCGGTGATCGCGACCAAAACCGCGCTCAAGCTCGCCGACTACGTCGTCACCGAGGCCGGCTTCGGCGCCGACCTCGGCGCCGAGAAATTCTTCGACATCAAGTGTCGCAGCGCGGGACTAGAACCCGACGCCGCGGTCATCGTCGCGACCATCCGCGCGCTCAAGATGCATGGCGGGGTCAAGCTCGACGATCTCGGCAAGGAAGACGTCGCCGCGGTCGAGAAGGGCTGCAGCAACCTCGCGCGCCACATCAGGAACGTCAAGTCCTTCGGCGTGCCGGTGGTGGTCGCGATCAACCGCTTCAGCGCCGACACCGACGCCGAGGTTGCGAAAGTGCGCGATACCGCGAAGGAACTCGGCGCGATCGCGATCGACTGCACCCACTGGGCCGACGGCGGCGCCGGCACCGAGGAGCTGGCCAACCACGTCGTCAAGATGATCGACGACGAGCCGAGCAACTTCGCCCCGCTGTACGACACCGAGATGCCGCTGTGGGACAAGATGAAAACCATCGCGACGCAGATCTACGGCGCCGAGGACATCATGGCCGACAAGAAGGTGCGCGACCAGATCGCGCAATTCCAGGACGCCGGCTTCGGCAACCTGCCGATCTGCGTCGCCAAGACGCAGTACAGTTTCTCGACCGACCCCAGTCTCAAGGGCGCGCCGAGCGGGCACGAGGTGCCGATTCGCGAGGTGCGGCTGTCGGCCGGCGCCGGCTTCCTGGTCTTCGTCTGCGGCGAAATCATGACGATGCCGGGGCTGCCGCGGGTGCCGGCGGCGGACAAGATCCACATCGACGACGACGGCCTGATCCAGGGGCTGTTCTAGCCGGGAGGGCGTAGGACATGATAAAGATCATTCTGGTACCGATCGACGGCTCGGAGCGCGCCGCGGCAGTGCTCGACACCGCGCACATTATCGCCGGGCGCTTCGACGCGCACATCAAGATCTTGCACGTGCGCGAACGCGCGAGCGAGCCTTATCTGTTCGCCGACCTGCCGCAAAGATTCCGCGAGCAGTACGAAGAGTTGGCGTCGAGCGCGGTCGATACGGTCATCGACAATGTCAAGGAACAATTCGAAGCCTTCGTCGAGAAATCCGGCGTGACCGTGGTCGAGAAACCCGGGCAGGCCAGCGGGGTTGGCGCATCTTTCGAAATCATCAAGGGCGATCCGGGCACCGTGCTCAATCACGAGGCGCGCCTCGTCGACGTGGTCCTGATGTCGCGCCCGACCCGCCACCGCGTCGGCGGTCTCGGCGTCGGCGAGCGCCTCGAATCCCTGCTGTTCCACTCCGGCCGGCCGGTGCTGATCGTGCCGCCGGACTGGAGCGCGCGCAAGGTCGACCACGCCGCGATCGGCTGGAACGACAGCGTCGAGTCGGCGCGCGCGCTGGCGATGACGCTGCCGTGGCTGCCGCAGATGGAAAAGGTCTCGGTGCTGGTGTCGAAAAAGCGCGACGCGCAGGGCGACGAGGTCATCGAGTATCTCGGCTTTCACGGCGTCAAGGCAGAAAAGCAAATAATGTCGAACAAGCGCGATGACGTCGGCGAACGGTTGCTTGCGACCTGCAAGGACATCGGCGCCGAGTTTCTCGTCGTCGGCGGCTTCAGCCACACGCGCACCCGGCAGCGCTTCTTCGGCGGCGTGACCAGCCACCTGCTGAGCAATACCGACATCATCACGGTGATGGCGCATTGACGACCGGTCCTGACGAAACGACATGTTTTACATCCTCCTACCTGGGTTAAAATTGTCCCCGTTCCTCGCGCGCGGGGAATTTTTCTGAGGTAGCGCTAGAGACTTCTATGGCACAGGCACAACCCACGAACGGCGCGGTCGATCACCGGCAGAAACGCAGCCGCGGCAAGACCAAGGGACGGATCGTCGATCTCAACGCGCTGATCGAGGTGCAGGGCGTGCTCGGCGACGCGTCGCGCCGGCGCGATCTGCTGATCGAGCACCTGCATGGGATCCAGGACAGGTTCGGGCACCTGTCGGCGGCGCACCTGACCGCGCTCGCGCACGAGATGAAGCTGGCGACCACCGAGGTATACGAGGTCGCGAGCTTTTACCACCACTTCGACGTAATCCGCGAAGGCGAGAGCGCGCCGCCGCCGCTGACCGTGCGCGTTTGCGATTCGGTCAGTTGCGAACTGGCCGGCTGCGAGGAATTGATCGGCGCGCTCGGCGGCGCGCTCGGCGACGGCGTGCGCGTGCAGCGGGTACCCTGCATCGGCCGCTGTGACCGGGCGCCGGTGGCGGTGGTCAGGCAGAATACGCTCGACCATGCCGACGTCGACAAGGTCCGGGCCGCGATCGAAGCCGGCGAACTGGCGCAGCCGTTGCCGGACGATTGCATCGACTACGATGCCTATCGCGCCGACGGCGGTTATGCCCTTTACGACAAGCTGCTCGCCGGCGAGACTAGCGGCGACGAAATCATCGAAACGCTGCAGGGCACGCAGCTGCGCGGCCTCGGCGGCGCCGGTTTCCCGGTCGGGCGCAAGTGGAGCATTCTGCGCGATCAGCCCGCGCCGCGGCTGTGCGCGATCAACATCGACGAGGGCGAGCCGGGCACCTTCAAGGATCGCCACTACATGCTGACCGACCCGCACCGCTTTCTCGAAGGCATGCTGATCGCGGCGAAAGTCATCGATATCGAGGCCTGTTACCTTTATATCCGCGACGAGTACCCGTCGGTGATCGCGGTGCTCGAGCAGGCGGTCGACGATTTGCGAAACCAGTCCGGTTACGACCTGCCGCACATCGAGATCCGTCGCGGCGCCGGCGCCTATATCTGCGGCGAGGAGTCGGCGATGATCGAGTCGATCGAGGGCAAGCGCGGCATGCCGCGGCTGCGCCCGCCGTATGTCGCCCAGGTCGGCCTGTTCGGCCGGCCGACGCTCGAGCACAACTGCGAATCCCTGTGGTGGGTGCGCGATATTATCGAGAAAGGCTCGGACTGGTTCGATTCGCAGGGCCGCAACGGGCGCAAGGGCCTGCGCAGCTTCTCGGTCTCGGGCCGGATCAACAATCCCGGCGTGCACCTCGCGCCGGCCGGGATCACGATCCGCGAGCTGATCGACGAGTACTGCGGCGGCATGCAGGACGGCCACAAGTTTTACGCCTACTTCCCCGGCGGTGCGTCGGGCGGCATCCTGCCGGCACACCTGGGTGACATTCCGCTCGACTTCGACACGCTGCAGGAGTACGGCTGCTTCATCGGCTCGGCCGCGATCATGGTGCTGTCGGATAAGGACCGCGCGCGCGACGCCGCGCTCAACACGATGAAATTTTTCGCCCACGAATCCTGCGGCCAGTGCACGCCGTGCCGGGTCGGCACCGACAAGGCGGTCGGCCTGATGGCGCAGGAAACCTGGGACATCGAAAAGCTCGAGGACCTGTGCACGGTCATGCTCGACGCGTCGATCTGCGGGCTTGGCCAGGCCGCGCCGAACCCGATCCAGTGCGTGATCAAGTATTTCCCGCACGAGCTCGGCATCGAGGAGGATGCGTGATGGCAGCCAATCCGGACACCATTTTCGAAACCATCGAGTTCACGCTGAACGGCAAGACCGTCGAGGCCTTGCCGGGCGAGACGATTCTGAAGGCGGCGCAGCGCACCGGCACCGAGATTCCGCACCTGTGCTATACCGACGGCCTGCGCGAGGACGGCAACTGCCGCGCCTGCATGGTCGAGATCGACGGCGAGCGCGTGCTCGCGCCGAGCTGCTGCCGGCAGCCGAGCAAGGATATGGTCGTGCACTCGGACAACGAGCGCGCGGTCAAATCACAGAAGCTCGTGCTCGAGCTGCTGCTGTCCGACATGCCGGAGAAAAGCTACACGCTCGACAACGAATTGACCTACTGGGCCGACAGGCTCGGCGTCGGCACGCCGCGCTTCGCGCCGCGGCGACAGCCGTCGGCCGACCTGTCGCACCCGGCGATCGCGGTCAATCTCGACGCCTGCATCCAGTGCACCCGCTGCCTGCGCGCGTGCCGTGAAACCCAGGTCAACGACGTCATCGGTCTCGCGCATCGCGGCCACCTCGCCGAAATCGTGTTCGACATCGGCGACCCGATGGGCGAGTCGTCGTGTGTCGCCTGCGGCGAATGCGTCGCCGCGTGCCCGACCGGCGCGCTGACCGACGCCAGCGGCGCGCATCTCGTCGAGGCCGACCGCGAGGTCGATTCGGTGTGCCCCTACTGCGGCGTCGGCTGCCTGCTGACCTACCACGTGAAGGACGACAGAATCGTCCGCGTCGAAGGCCGCGACGGCCCGGCGAATTTCAGCCGGCTGTGCGTCAAGGGCCGCTACGGTTTCGATTACGTCAATCATCCGCAGCGGCTGCTGAAGCCGCTGATTCGCAGGGACGGCGTGCCCAAGGGACTGAACGAGCACTTCGACCCGTCCGACCCGACGAAGATGTTCCGCGAAGCGAGCTGGGACGAGGCGATGGAACTCGCCGCCGGCGGACTGAAGAAAATTCTCGCCGAGGACGGCGGCTCGGCGCTCGCCGGCTTCGGCTCGGCCAAGGGCTCGAACGAGGAAGCCTATTTGTTCCAGAAGCTCGTGCGCGTCGGCTTCGGCACCAATAATGTCGACCACTGCACGCGGCTGTGCCACGCGTCGAGCGTCGCCGCGCTGCTCGAGGGCATCGGCTCGGGCGCCGTGTCGAACCAGGTCGAGGACGTCAAGCACGCCGAGGTGTTCATGGTCATCGGCTCGAACCCGACGACCAATCACCCGGTCGCGGCGACCTTCATGAAGAACGCGATCAGGCAGGGCAAGAAGCTGATCCTGCTCGATCCGCGCAAAACCGAAATCGCGCGCCACGCGACGCACTTCCTGCAGTTCAACCCGTCGACCGACGTGTCGCTGCTGAACTCGATGCTGCACGTGATCATCGAGGAGGGGCTCACCGACGACGATTTCATCGCCAACCGGACGACTGACTTCGAGGCAATCAAGGCCAACGTCGCCGACTTCAGCCCGGAGAAGATGGCGCCGGTGACCGGTATCGACGCCGACACCGTGCGCGAGGTCGCGCGGCTGTTCGCGACGTCGAAGGGTTCGATGATCTTCTGGGGCATGGGCATCTCGCAGCACATTCACGGCACCGACAATTCACGCTGCCTGATCGCGCTGTCGATGATCACCGGCCAGGTCGGCCGGCCGGGCACCGGGCTGCACCCGCTGCGCGGCCAGAACAACGTGCAGGGCGCGTCCGACGCGGGCCTGATTCCGATGGTGTTCCCGGACTACCAGCGCGTCGACAACCCGGAGGCGCACGCGTGGTTCTCGAAGTACTGGAACGCGAAGCTCGACGACAAGCCGGGGCTGACCGTGGTCGAAATCATGCACGCGGTGCTCGAAGGGCAGATCCGCGGCATGTACATCATGGGCGAGAACCCGGCGATGTCGGACCCGAACCTGAACCACGCGCGCGCGGCGCTGGCCGCGCTCGAGCACCTCGTCGTGCAGGACATGTTCCTGACCGAGACCGCGGCCTACGCCGATGTCGTGCTGCCGGCCTCGGGCTGGGCCGAGAAGGACGGCACCGTGTCGAATACCGATCGCCGCGTGCAGCTCGGTCGCGCCGCGGTGCCGCTGCCGGGCGAGGCGCGCCAGGACCTGTGGATCATTCGCGACATCGGCAAGGGCATCGGGCTCGACTGGAATTACGAGCACGTCTCGGAGGTTTACGACGAGATGCGCCGGGCGATGCCGAGCATCACCGGGATTACCTGGGAACGCCTGAACCAGGTGTCGTCGGTGACCTATCCCTGCGACGACGAGAACGATCCGGGGCAGGGCGTGGTCTTCATCGAGGATTTCCCGACCGCCAACGGCAAGGCGAAGCTGGTCGCGGCGAAAGCGATTCCGCCGGACGAGCAGCCCGACGAGGAGTTCCCGTTGATCCTGATCACCGGGCGCCAGCTCGAGCACTGGCATACCGGCTCGATGACCCGCCGCGCCAGCGTGCTCGACGCGATCGAACCGGTACCGGTGGTCTATGTCAACGCCAGGGATCTCGAGAACCTCGGGGTCGAACCGGGCGGCGAGATCGTCGCCCGATCGCGCCGCGGCGAGATCCGCGCGTTCGCGCGGCCCGACGGCGCGCTGAAGCCGGGCGAAGTATTCATCCCGTTCTGCTACCAGGAAGCCGCGGCCAACCTGCTGACCAACGAAGCGCTCGACCCGTTCGGCAAGATCCCCGAATTCAAGTACTGCGCCGTCCGCCTCGAAGCCGCCTGACTCCATCTTTCAAGATCGGGGACAGACCGATTTTCGCGCAGCGAAAATCGCTCTGTCCCCTTTACCGCTGCGAATGCAGTCCGGTAGTCGCGGATCGTATTTCGATTTAACCTGGATTTCGCCAGACCGGTACTGCTTCGCTGGCTTCGAGGGGGACAGAGCAGTTTTGCTGCGCAAAACTGCTCTGTCCCCGATTGTTGGGTTTTCGGCGAGGGTTTAGCGGAGTGCGGCGGCGATGGTGGTGCCGATGTCCATCGGCGAGCGGGCGATTTGCACGCCGGCGTCCTGCAGTGCCTTGATCTTCGACTCGGCGTCGCCCTTGCCCCCCTGGATGATCGCGCCGGCATGTCCCATGCGCCGGCCCTCGGGCGCGTATTGCCCGGCGATATAGGCGACGATCGGCTTCGACGTCGGGTTGTCGCGCAACCAGGCCGCGGTCTCCTCTTCGCTGCTGCCGCCGATTTCGCCGATCAGCACGATGCCGCGGGTTTCGTCGTCGGCGACGAACAGCTCGAGGCAATCGATGAAGTTCGTGCCCTGGATCGGATCCGCGCCGATACCGACGCAGGTCGTCTGGCCGAGGCCGACTCGGGTGGTTTGCTCGACCGCCTCGTAGGTCAGCGTGCCGGCGCGCGAAACGATGCCGACCTTGCCGCGTTGGAAGATCCGGGTCGGCATGATGCCGATCTTGCATTCTCCCGGCGTGACGATACCCGGGCAGTTCGGTCCGATCAGCCGCGTGTTCGAATCCTTGAGCCGCGCCTTGACGCGCAGCGTGTCGAGCACCGGGATGCGCTCGGTAACGCAGACGACGAGCTCGATGCCGGCGTCGATCGCCTCTTCGATGGCGGCCGCGGCGTTAGCAGGCGGGACGAACACGACGCTCGCGTTGGCGCCGGTTTCGTCGCGGGCGGCCTGAACGCTGTCGAAAATCGGCAGGCCGAGATGCTGCTTGCCGCCCTTGCCGGGGCGCACGCCGCCAACCATGTTGGTGCCGGCGGCGATCGCCTGCTCGACGTAAAAGGTCCCCTGCCGGCCGGTAATACCCTGGCAGATGACGCGCGTATTCTTGTCGGCCAGTATCGCCATGATTCAACCCCTGTGGCTGCCGAACAGCGATTTCGAACGCGACCACCAGGACTTGCGGTGATCGACCTTGCGTGCGTGCGCGGCGTCGACGGCGAGATTGGCGACCTCGGTCAGGCTGTCGGCGAAGCGGATGTCGTGGCCCGAGTCCTTCAGCCGGCGGAGGCCGACCTCGGCATTGACGCCGGTCAGCCGGACGACCAGCGGCACGCGCAGCGGTTCCTCGACCAGCGCGGTCAGGATCGCGTCGGCGACCGTGTCGCAGCGCATGATGCCGCCGCCGAAGATGTTGACCAGGATCGACTTGACGTCGGGGTCCGAGGTCAGCAGCTTGAACGCGTCGCGCACCACCGCCTGCTCGACCACCGGCGGCACGTCGAGGAAGTTGGCCGGATTGCCGCCGGCGTACTTGATCGCGTCGAGCGTCGCCAGCGCCAGGCCGGCGCCGTTGGCCATGTAGCCGATGTCGCCGTCGAGCTTGACGTAGTTGATGCCGTGGATGCTGGCGCGCAACTGGCCCTCCGGCAGCTGGCTTTCATCGCGCAGGCTGCGGATGTCGGGGCGACGAAACAGTGCGTTGTCATCGAAGGTCATGACCGCATCGAGCGCGAGCACCTCGCCCTGACGCGTGATCGCGAGCGGATTGATTTCGATCAGCGAGCAGTCCAGCGACGTGAATAGCCGGTACATCGATTCGATGATGTCGAGGATCTGGCCGAATTGCGGCTCGGCGATATCGAAATCCCTGATTTGCGCGGCGATCGCATCGCGGTCCGGTCCCGTCAGCAGGTCGATCGGAATTCGCAGGATGGCGGCCGGATCCTCGGCCGCGGTTTTCTCGATGTCCTGCCCGCCTTTGGCCGAAAAAACCAGCAATAGCCGCGCGCTGCTGCGGTCGACCAGCATCGCCAGATAGAGTTCGCGCTGCACGTCGCAGCCGCTTTCGATATAAATGCGTTCGACCTTGCGCCCGGCGCTGCCGGTCTGGTCGGTGATCAGCACCTGGCCGAGCATTTCGCCGGCCGCGCGCTTGACTTCGTCGAAACTGACGACGATACGCACGCCGCCCTGCGATTGATCCTGGCCGCGAAAGTGGCCGGCGCCGCGGCCGCCCGAATAGACCTGCGCCTTGATTGCCCAGCGCGTCGCGTCGAGGCTACTGGCGACCTCGACCGCCTCCTCGACCGATGCGGCAACCCAGCCGGGTGGCACCGGGATGCCGTGCTCTTTGAGAATCTGCTTGGCCTGGTATTCGTGTATGTACATGTCAGCCTAGTCCCGCACCTCGAGGATAATTTTGCCGAAGTGTCCGCCACGTTCCATCAGTGTATGCGCTTCGGCGGCGTCCTTCAAAGGAAACCGGGCGCCGATCTCCGGCGCGATGGTGCCGTCGGCGAACAGCGGCATCACGGTATTTTCGAATTCCGCGACGATATCGGCCTTTTCGGGCGCGGGCCGCGAGCGCAGCACCGAGCCGATGATGCGCTGGCGCTTGACCATCATCGTCGCGAGATTGAGCTCGGCCTTGATGCCGCCCATGACGCCGATCAGCATCAGCGTGCCGGCAAGCGCGAGCGACTTCATGTTGCGCTCGAGATAGTCCGCGCCGATGTGATCGAGGATCACGTCGACGCCGCGCTTGTCGGTGAGCGCGCGAATCTCGTCGGCGAAATCCTGATCGCGGTAATCGATCACGTGGTCGGCGCCCTGCGCGCGCACCCGATCGAGCTTGCCGCTCGACGCGGTGACGAAAACCGTCGTTTCCGGGGAGAGCGCCTTGCACAGCTGGATCGCCGCGGTCGCAACGCCGCCGCCGCCGCCGTGGATCAATACCGAGGATTTGCCCTGCACGCCACCGAGGCGAAACAGGTTGAGCCAGGCGGTGATGTAGGTTTCGCAGATGCAGGCTGCCTGCTCGAAGCTGACGCTGTCCGGAATCGCCATCGTGTGGCCTTCGTTGGCGAGCGTGTACTCGGCATAGCCGCCGCCGCCGACCAGCGCGACGACGCGGTCGCCGACCGCGAAGCGCGAGGACCCGCCGCCGAGCGCCGCGACCGTGCCCGCGACCTCGAGGCCGAGAATTTCGGAATCGCCCGGCGGGGGCGGGTAGTTGCCCTGGCGCTGAATCACGTCGGGTCGATTGACCGACGTGGCGTGCGTTTCGATCAGGATCTGGCTGTCGCCGGGCGTCGGTGTATCGACGTCGGCGAATTGCATCATTTCGGGGCCGCCGAAATCACGCAGCGTAATCGCCTTCACGCATTCTCCTCCTGGGGTATTCTAATTTTGGTATACAATATACCAGACCTGATCACCAGACAAGCCCCGCCGTTCAGTATCCCATTGCGCAACCGTCCTTGCGCGGGTCCGAGCCGCCGTGCAACACGCCCTGCTCCCAGTCGACGACGATCGCCTGACCGCCGCCCCAAGGGCCGTCGAGCGTCGTCACCTGGTGACCCTTCGCGGCGAGCCCGTCGCGGGTCGCCTGCGGCACGCCGTCCTCGACGTCGAGCATGCCGCCGTAGAGGAAAAAGCGCGCCGCGTCGAGCGCCTGCTGGATATCCATGCCGTAGTCGACCCAGTTCGACAGCACGTAGGTCTGGCCCATCGCCTGGTATTGCCCGCCCATGACCCCGAACGACAGCACCGGCCGGCCGCCGCGGTAGGCGATCGCCGGGATGATCGTGTTGAGCGGCCGCTTGCGCCCTTCGAGCCGGTTGAAGTGCCCGGGTTCGAGATTGAATCCGGCGCCGCGGTTTTGCAGGTTGATGCCGGTCGATCCGGCCACGAGCCCCGACCCGAACGAGTAAAAAGTGCTGTTGATGAACGAGCAGACGTTGCGGTCGCGGTCGACGACGCTGATGTAGACCGTGTCGCGATGCGTCGGGAATACCGATTCGACCGGCTGGCGCATGGCCCGCTGCATGTCGATGCGCGAAAACAGGGTCTGCGCAAACTCGTCCGACAGCAGCTCGTCGACCGGCAGTTCGGCGAACGCCGGGTCGGCGACGAAACGGTCGCGCTCGGCCATCGCCAGCGTGAACGCTTCGCTCAGCAAATGCACGTGCTCGGGGCCGAGATGCGGCAGCGCGGCGACGTCGGTCTGTTTGAGGATGTTGAGCGCCATCAGCGGCGTGATGCCCTGGCCGTTGGGCGGTGTCTCGTAGAGTTCGTAACCGCGATATCCGGCATGCACCGGCTCGACCCACTCGGATTCGTGCGCGGCGAAATCGTCGAGCGTGAACAGCCCGTCCCGGGAATCGCTGTAGCGTACGATTTCGGCGGCGATCTCGCCGCGGTAGAAGACTTCGGGTCCCTGCTCGGCGATCAGCCGCAGCGAGCGCGCGAGATCGGGCTGGCGGTGGACCATGCCGGCGGCCGGCGCCTGGCCGTCGACCAGGTAAGCGGTCTCGGTCTCCGGCGTCTGCCTGAGTCGCTCGACGTGCTTCTTCCAGTTCCACGCGATCACCGGTGTCACCGCGTAACCGTTTTCGGCATAGTGGATCGCCGGCGCCAGCAGTGACGCGAACTCGCGCTTGCCGAAGCGCGCGTTGGCCTGGTACCAGGCGTCGACCGCACCCGGTACCGTGACCGACAGGATGCCCTGGTCGGGCATCTGCTGGAAGCCGCGCGCGCGCAGCGCGTCGATGCTCGCCGCCGCCGGCGCGCGGCCGCTGCCGTTGAGCGCGTGCAGGCTGTCGCCGGCCGCGTCGTGGTAGAGCAGGAAGCAGTCGCCGCCGATGCCGGTCGAGTATCCCTCGACGACCGACTGCACGGCGCAGGCCGCGATCGCGGCGTCGAGCGCATTGCCGCCGTCGCGCATGACCTGCAGCGCGGTCTCGGTCGCGAGCGGCTGGCTGGTTGCGGCCATCGCGTCGGTCGCCATGACGACCGAGCGCCCCGGGAGCTGGTGATTTCGCATGATTTTAACCTGGTTGTTATTGCCCGCAGTATAACCCGGGGACCGTGCAATCGCCCGTCCGCGGGTACCGATTCGAGTCGTCAGTGACGGAAGCTGACAGTATGACAAACGAGCCGCGGTTTCGGTTCACGCCGAATCCGTCGTGGCGGGCGCTCCGATCAGAGGCGCTCGCGCGCGAGCGCGGCGCCGGCCGCGAGCGCCCACAGCTTGCCGGCGGCGACGGCCTTCGGCATCGGCGCCAGGCCGCAATTGGTGCAGGCCGTGACCTGCTCGGGCGCGACGTAGCGGCAAGCGTCCTCGATCACCGCCGCGACCTGCTCGGGCGTCTCGATGTCGTTGCGCGTCACGTCGATCGCGCCGACCAACACCTGCTTGTCGGCGAGCAGACCGACAAGCGACATGGGCACGTGGGAATTGGCGCATTCGAGCGACACCTGGTCGATCGTGCTCGCGTTCAGCGCCGGGAAGATCGCCTCGTACTGGCGCCACTCGTCGCCGAGCGTCTGCTTCCAGTCGAGATTCTGCTGGATGCCGTAGCCGTAGCAGATGTGTACCGCTGTCGTGCAGGTCAGGCCCTCGCGGGCGCGCTGCAGCGCGTCGATGCCCCAGTCCCTGACGTCGTCCATGAACACGTTGAAGGCGGGCTCGTCAAACTGGATCACGTCGACGCCGAGCGCTTCGAGTTCGCGCGCTTCCTCGTTCAGCAGCGCGGCGAAGGCCATCGCCATGTCGGCGCGGCGGCCATAGTGGTCGTCGGCAATCGTGTCGCAGATCGTCATCGGCCCGGGCAGCGTGAATTTCATCCTTCGGCTCGTGTAGTGCCGGCAGAATTCGACTTCTTCGCTGTGAACCGGCCGCTGGCGCGAGACCGGCCCGGTGACGGTCGGCACCTCGGCGTCGTAGCGGTTGTCGCGGATGCCCATCGTCGTCATCCGGTTCCAGTCGATGCCGTCGACGTGCTTCAGGAATCCGTGCACGAAATGCTCGCGGAACTGCTCGCCGTTGGAGACGATATCGATGCCGGCGGCTTCCTGCTCCTTGAGCCAGACCAGCGACGCGTCGCGCTTGCCGCGCTCGAGCGCGTCGCCGTCGAGCCGCCACGGCGCCCACAGTTTCTCGGGTTCGGCGAGCCATTCCGGCTTCGGCAGGCTGCCGGCGATCGTCGTTTCGAACATGCGTGCCTCCCGCCCGACGGGCGCTCGAGTGGATCGCTAATGTTAGCACGGCGCCTGCCGGGATGGGCCCCGGCTCGCGGGCCGGGGCGACCGGTTTTCGGTGGGACAACGGACCCGAGCGCTGATTTTCCCTTTAACGCGTGCATGAATCATAATTCGCGGATCATGTCGGATCTTATCCCCTGGAGGCAAATGTCCGAATCGCTGTTCACCGCCGATTGCAAGACGACACCGTATTGGTGGGAAGCTGCGCCGCGGCCCGGGCTGCCGTCCGCGAAGTTGCCGGCCGCTGCCGACGTCGCCGTCATCGGCAGCGGCTACACCGGCCTGTGCGCGGCCCTGCAGACCGCGCGCGCCGGCCGCGAGACGGTCGTGTTCGATGCCGAAGATGCCGGCTGGGGCTGCAGCACGCGCAACGGCGGGCAGATCAGCACCAGCCTGAAGCCCGATTTCGCCGAGCTTGCCGCGAAACACGGCGCCGATCGCGCCCGCGCGATACTGGAGGAGGGGGACCGTTCGCTCGCCTGGATCGGTGAATTTGTCGCCGCCGAGAACATCGACTGCGATTTCAGGATATGCGGCAAGTTCGTCGGCGCGCACAATCCGCGCGAGTACGAGCGCCTCGGTCGCAAGATTGCCAACCCGACCGCCGGGCTCGAAATCGAAGCGCACCTGGTCCCGGGCGCCGAGCAGCACGCCGAAATCGGCAGCGACTTCTATTGCGGCGGCGCGGTCTATCCAAGATTCGCGTCGCTCGATCCGGCAAAGTACCACCGGGGCCTGTTGCAACGCGTGCTCGATGCGGGCGCGATCGTTGTCGACCACTGTCCGGTCTCGGCAATCGAGCGCGACGGCGACGGCTTTCGCGTCGCGACAGCCCGCGGGACCGTCAAGGCCCGCGACGTCGTCGTCGCCAGCAACGGCTACACCGGCGCGCTGACGCCGCGGCTGCGGCGGCGCGTGATCCCGATCGGCAGCTACATCATCGCGACCGAACCCTTGCCGCGCGAACTGATGGACCGGCTGATTCCGCGCGACCGCATGCTCGGCGACACCCGCCGGCTCGTGTTCTACTACCGCGCGTCGCCCGACCGCCGCCGCATCCTGTTCGGCGGCCGTGTGTCGCTCGCCGAGACCGACCCGTTCGTGACCGGGCCGCGGCTGCACGCGGAGATGGTGAAAATCTTCCCCGAACTCGCCGCCACGCGGATCAGTCACAGCTGGGTCGGCTTCGTGGCCTATACCTTCGACACGCTGCCGCACCTCGGCCGCGACGACGGCGTCTACTACGCGATGGGCTACTGCGGTTCCGGCGTCGGCATGGCGAGCTACCTCGGCACGCGCATCGCCCGGCAACTGCTCGGGCTGGCCGACGGCCGCACCGGCTTCGACGGACTCGAGTTCGAGACGCGACCGCTGTACGCCGGCAATCCCTGGTTCCTGGCGCCGTCGGTGCTGTACTACCGCTGGCGCGACAAGCTGAATCTTTAGCGCACGCCCCGAATTCACGGGCCGGTCGGCGCCCGCGTCAATTGTCGGTTGGCGGACATTCGCCTGTCATCGGTGGCGCTAGAATGATCGGCTCGGGGTGTTTATACTGCGGGATCCTGGACTGGCGGCACGACCCCCTTGGTCCTCGGATCAACAACAATAATTCCGAATGATAGTTTCACTTTACAACTGGAGGACTAACATGTTCCAAATTGCCAAAACGGCCGGTCGCGGCCGGTCTTCGCTCATTGTCGCCTTCGCCTCGGCGGCGGTATTCACCGCCGGCGTCACCATCGCCGCCGACCCGATCACCGTCGTATCCTGGGGCGGCAGCTACGGCACCGCGCAGGACAAGGCGCTGTTCGAGGACGCGTCGAAGAACACCGGCATTCCGCTCAACCGCGAGTCCGGCGCGAGCATGTCGAAAACCTGCCTGCAGGTCGAGTCGGGCTCGGTGACCTGGGACCTCGTCGTCACCGGGTCGGGCGGCGCGGCCGCCGCGGCGGCCAAGGGCTGCCTCGAGAAGATCGATTACAGCGTCGTCGACGTATCCGACTTCTATCCGAATCTCTACACCGACTACTGCGTCGGCTCCGATGTATTCGCGACCGTGATGGCGTGGAACACCGACAAGTACGGCATGCCGGGCGATCCCGGCGCGCCGAAGTCATGGGCCGATTTCTGGGACGTGAAAAAATTCCCCGGCACCCGCGCCTACCGCGCCAACAACGTCGACGGCGCGCTCGAGCCGGCGCTGATGGCCGACGGCGTGCCGCCGGAGAAGGTCTACGAAGTCCTGTCGACGCGCGCGGGCATCGAGCGCGCGGTCAACAAGATCCGCGAACTGAAGCCGCACATCGCCGTGTTCTGGGGTTCGGGCGCGCAGCAGGCGCAGCTGATGAAAGACGCCGAGGTCGACATGTCGACCGGCTGGAACGGCCGCTTCGACAACGCCAAAAAGGACGGCGCCAGGGTCGGCTACACTTTCAACCAGGCGCTGCTCGACTATGATTGCTTCGCGATGCCGAAAGGCGCGCCCAACAAGAAGGTCGCGATGGCGTTTCTCGCCGAGATCTCGAAGCCCGAGTACCAGGCCAACCTGCCGTTCCACATCACCTACGGCCCGACCAACAAGAAGGCTTACGAGGTGACCAAGGCGCCGAAGGAACTGATCGAGTCGCTGCCGTCGCACCCGAAAAACGTACCGATGATGCTGCCGGTCAGCCTCGACTGGTACGGCAAGCACCGCAGCGAGGCGCTCGAGCTCTACATGGAGATGCTGAGCGAGTAAGCCATTCGTTCGCGTTCGCCGGGCTCGAATGCCCGGCGGGCGCGAATTTCGGGGGAACTACGAATTGGCGAGTCCAACCGATAGCCCGCCGTCCGCCACCGCGACGGCGCTGCCGATCACGCTCCGGGGTCTGACCAGGCAATACGGCCAGATGTACGCGCTGGAAAACGTCGATCTCGATATCGAGAGCGGCGAGTTCCTGACCCTGCTCGGGCCGTCGGGCTCGGGCAAGACCACGCTGCTGATGGCGATCGCCGGTTTCAACCGGCCCGACGCCGGCAGCATCCGCTTCGGCGATTCCGAGATGATCCTGACCCCGCCGCACAAGCGCGAGGTCGGCATGGTGTTCCAGAGCTATGCGCTGTTCCCGCACATGACGGTCGCCGGCAACGTCGCCTTCCCGCTCAAGCTGCGCGGCGTCGGTGCGAGTGAATGCGCCGAGCGCGTCGCCGAGGCGCTCGAAACGGTGCAGCTGACCGGGCTCGGCGAGCGCGGCGTCGACCAGCTCTCGGGCGGCCAGCGCCAGCGCGTCGCGCTCGCGCGTGCCTTCGTCTTCCGCCCGCGAATCCTGCTGATGGACGAACCGCTGTCGGCGCTCGACAAGAAACTGCGCGAGCGCATGCAGATCGAGCTCAAGCACCTGCACCAGCAACTCGGCGTGACCACGGTTTACGTGACCCACGACCAGCGCGAGGCCCTGACGATGTCGGACCGGATTGCAATCATCAACCACGGCCGCCTCGCCCAGGTCGACACGCCGGAAGCGATCTACAACCAGCCGGCCAATTCCTTCGTCGCCGACTTCATCGGTGAATCGACGATTTTGCCGCTTTCGCCCGACGGCGCGGGCCGGCTCGAGTTCGGCGGTCACGTGATCGCGAGCGAGCCCACCGGCGGCGGTGCGGGCGGCTGGTCGCTGGTGATCCGGCCGGAGCGGCTGTTCGAGCTCGGCGAGCACGCGGTCGACTCCGAGCGCACGGTCGTGTTCGACGGCATGGTCCACGACTTCGTCTTCCAGGGCGAGACCGCGTTCGCGCTGGTCACGGTCAACGGCGGCCACGAGCTCGTGGTGCGCTTCGGCACGAATTCCGAGTTCAGCCACGACGCCATGCAGCCGGGCGACAAGATCGCGCTCGGCCTGCATCGCGAAGACGTGATCGTCATTCCGCGGGACGATGCACATGACTAGCGAGCAGGCTCCGGCGCTGAACGCGGAGCCGCTGAGGCGACAGGAAAGCCGCGAGCAATGGATGCTGCTGAGCCTCGCCACGCCGGCGCTACTCGTCATCGCCGCGATCATCGTGATCCCGGTCGGCTGGCTGTTCTACCTGTCGTTCGTCGGCGGCGACGGCGAGCTTTCGCTCGAGCATTACCGCAAGATGGTCGAATACAAGTCCTACGCGCGGGTATTCGTCGTCACCTTCCAGGTCAGCCTGCTGACGACGTTGATCTGCATTGTGCTCGGCTATCCGCTGGCCTATTTTCTCGCGCACCTGCCGCCGCGCTGGGTCGGCATCTTTATGCTGACCGTGTTGTTGCCGTTCTGGACCTCGCTGCTGGTACGCACCTACGCGTGGCTCGTGTTGTTGCAGAAAAAGGGCCTGCTCAACGAGTTCGCGATCTCGATGGGGCTGTGGGAGACGCCGGTAAAGCTCGTGCACAACCTGACCGGGACGCTGATCGGCATGGCTCACATCATGCTGCCGTTTCTCGTGCTGCCGCTTTACGGCGCGATGCGCAAGATCGACCGCGACATGATGCACGCGGCGGCCAACCTCGGTGCGTCGCCGGTGCACGCGTTCTGGAAGGTCTACTTCCCGCTGTCGCTGTCGGGCCTGGTCGCCGGCTCGCTGATCGTGTTCGTCTTGTGCCTCGGCTTCTACGTGACCCCGGCGGTGCTCGGCGGCGGCCGCGTCGTGATGGTGTCGACGCAGATCACGGCGATCCTCGAACACCAGTTCGACTGGGGTGCGGCCAGCGCGCTCGGCGTCGTGCTGCTGGTCGCGACGCTCGCGATCCTGTATCTCGCGGCGCGCTTGCTCAAGCTCGACAACGTGTTGTTCGGCGGGCGCTGACATGGGCTGGTTGCGGCGGGCGGCATCGGATACCCAGGTCACACACGGCGACCGGCTGTGGCTATACGTCGCCGCCGCGGTCATCATGCTGCTGCTCGTGATCCCGACCTTCATCGTGATTCCGATGTCGTTCTCCGATTCGCAATACCTCGAGTTTCCGCCAAGCCACTGGTCGCTGCGCTGGTACCACGAGTACTTCGAGTCGTCGAAATGGATGCGCGCGACGGTAACGTCGCTGCAAATCGGCACGCTGACGATGCTGGTTGCGACCCCGCTCGGTACCGCCGCGGCCTACGCGCTGTTCGTCTCGGGCCATCGCCTCTCGCGGGCGCTGTTCGCATTGCTGATCACGCCGATGATCGTGCCGGTGATCCTGATCGCGATCGGCACCTTTTACGCCTATGGCCGGGTCGGGCTCAACAACAGCATCACCGGGCTCGTGCTCGCACACACCGCGCTCGCGTCGCCGTTGGTCATGATCGTCATCACCGCCGCGCTCAGAAACTACGATCTGAACCAGGAGCGCGTCGCTCGCAGCCTCGGCGCGACCCGCTGGAAGGCGTTCTTCGTCATCACGCTGCCGCAGATCAAGTTCTCGGTACTGACCGCCGCGCTGCTGTCGTTCCTTACGTCATTCGACGAGGTCATCGTCGCGATCTTCGTGTCCGGCGGCTCCAACGCGACCCTGACCAAGCACATGTTCGCCGCGCTACGCGACTATATCGACCCGACGATCGCGGCGATCTCGACGGTCATGATCGTGATTTCGACCGTGCTGTTACTCGCGATGCAATTTCTCGGCCGGCAGACGCGCTGAGATCGACGCGGAGCTCGTCATGTCGGCGCAGCTGCGCGGCCCAACCGGCGTCCGGCACGGACATCCCGCCGGACGATTCGGGTAAGATGGGCGCGCGATAGAAATCTCGGCGGAGCCGGGCATGAATAGCCTCGTCAAACTTCTGCTTTTCGGCGCCGGCGTTTACGGGCTGCTGGTCGCGTTCGTGTACTTTGCGCAGTCGAGCCTGTTGTATTACCCGAACGTCGCGGGACGGACGCTGGTTGCCACGCCGGCAGATATCGGGCTCGCCTACGAGGACGTGAACCTGACCACCGGCGACGGCGTGCGGCTGCACGGTTGGTTCGTGCCGGCGCCCGGGGCCCGCGGAACGCTGTTGTTCTTCCACGGCAACGCCGGCAACATTTCGCACCGCCTGGAATCGATCGAGATCTTTCACCGCCTCGCCCTCGACGT
Organism: Gammaproteobacteria bacterium; assembly: GCA_024638385.1. Taxonomy (GTDB): domain Bacteria; phylum Pseudomonadota; class Gammaproteobacteria. Next base: position 19,847 of record JAHEKJ010000008.1, read on the forward strand.
ATTCATCATCGATTACCGCGGCTATGGCCGGAGTGACGGCAAGCCGGGGGAGCAGGGCACCTACGACGACGCCGACGCGGCCTGGCGCTACCTGGTCGAGACTCGCGGCGTCGATCCCGCGCGGATCGTCGTCTTCGGCCGCTCGCTCGGCGCCGCGATCGGGGCCCGGCTCGCCGCGCGCGAGCGGCCTGGCGCGCTGATCCTCGAATCGCCGTTCGCGTCGATCGAATCGATGGGCAGGCGGCTGTATCCGTTCCTGCCTGTGCGCTTGCTCAATCGATTCGGCTACCAGACCGCTGATTACGTCAGCCGGATCGGCTGCCCGGTGCTCGTGATTCACAGCCGCAACGACGAGATCATCCCGGTTGCCGAGGGCCGGGCGGTGTACGCCGCCGCGCGCGAACCGAAACGCTGGCTCGAGATTCGCGGCGGCCACAACGACGGCTTTCTCGTTTCGGGCCGCGTCTATCTCGACGGGCTCGAAAGCTTTCTTGCCGGGTCGTTGCGACCGTCGCGCTAAATCCGGGCTGCGCATCGGCCGGGCGTAGCGAAGCGTTTCGCCAGCCACGACTTGCCGGAATTTCGCGACTCGCCCACGGCTGCGTTAAACTGGGCGCATCATCGATAATCAACGAAGGAGCCATCCATGGGAATTTCATCCGGATATCGGCGCGCCACCGAAACGTTGGACAAGTACCGGGACCATACTTACGCGTTGCTCAGAATAGTGACTGGATACCTTTTCCTGTGGCACGGCTCGCAGAAGCTGCTCGATTTCCCGAGCGCGTTTCCGTTCGGCGAGCTGAGCCCGTTGTTCTTCGTCGGCGGCCTGGTCGAACTCGTCGGCGGCGCGCTGGTCTGCGTCGGCCTGTTCACGCGCGTGTCCGCATTTATCTGCAGCGGGCAGATGGCGGTTGCCTACTGGATGTTCCATGCCCCGCAGGCCAACCCGATCTTCCCGATCCTGAATGACGGCGATCTCGCGATTCTGTACGCCTTCGTTTTCCTCTACATCGCCTGCCGCGGCGGCGGCATCTGGAGCCTCGATGGCCTGCGCCCGCGGGGCGCCGGCAACGCTGACGATCCCGGGCAGCCAGAGCGCTGAGCCTGGCGATCGCGCGGGACGGCAGGCGCCCCGGGCGCGATCTTTTCGATTGCCGGTCGGGCGGAGTTCGATCGGCGAAGTAACGGCCAACGCCAGGCAATCCGGCCGGCCTGGCGATTCTGATCCCGCTGGAGGGTGCCCGGTTCCGGACAAATCCCCGAACTCGAAGCTCAGTTGACCTGCATCTAATCGGCGGGCGGCACGGTCCACTATGCTGATCTTATGCAGATCAATTGAGGGGGATGAATGAGCGTTAAAGTCGAAGAGCTGATGACCCGTTCGGTGGTCACGGCGCAACCGCATCATACGGTCGAGCACGTGCGCAAGATGCTCGAGAAAAATTCGATCGGCGCGGTGCCGGTGGTCGATAGCGACGGCCACCCGGTCGGGATTATCTCGGCGACCGACCTGGTGCATGACCTCAAACCCGGATCGCCGATCAGCCACATCATGACCGAGAAGGTCTACACGGTGCCGCTCTACGACGACACCAGTATCGCCGCGCGGGTCATGCGCAACCACCACATCCATCGGGTCGTCGTCACCCACGAGCAAAAGGTCGTGGGCGTGCTGAGCGCGTTCGATCTGCTCAAGCTCGTCGAGGAGCACCGGTACGTGTCGAAAAACGCGCCGACGCCGGCGAAGCGCAAGGGCGGCAAGCGCCACTAGCGCCGGCGTGATGCGAAGCTGCCCCGGAATAGGCGGCTCCGGGTTAAACTGCCCGGGACGACATTGACGGCGACCTCGAGGTCCGGTGATGAACGCTAGTAACAAGCCCGGGGCGCGTTTCAGGACGGTCGCACTCGGACTGTCGGCCGGCGGCTTCGTCCTGACCTGGTGGTCGTGGCCGCTGGCGGACCCGCGCCAGGCCATCGTCGCGGCGACGCTGGTCGCGGTCGTCGTATTGTGGGTTAGCGAAGCCATGCCGCTTTACGTTTCGGCGCTCGTCGGCTCTTTCCTGCTGCTGTCGCTGGGCGGTTTTTCCGCCGACGCGGTTTTTGCACCGTATTTCGATCCGGTCATCGTGCTGTTTCTCGGCGGCTTCGTGCTCGCCCGGGGGATGCAGAAACATACGATCGATCAACGCATCGCGCATGAAATCCTGACGCGCGTCGGCGACCGGCCGCTGATCTTTGTCCTCGGGCTCATGGTCGTGACCGCCTTCCTGTCGATGTGGATGTCGAACACCGCGTCGGCGGCGATCATGATCCCGATCGCGATCATCGTGCTGAAGGAAAACCATTTGTTTCACGGGCAGTCCCGCTTCGCCAGGGGCGCGGTGCTCGCGGTGGCCTACGCCGCGACGATCGGCGGCATCGGCTCGCTGGTCGGCAGCCCGCCCAACGCAATCGCCGCGCGCTATCTCGGCGAACGCGGCGTCAGCCTCGATTTCGTCGGCTGGATGCTGCGCGCGCTGCCGTTTGTCGTGCTGGCGCTGCTGTTTACCTGGATGCTGCTGTTCCTGTTCAACCGCCCGGAAATCGGCCGGATCCGCTTCAGCTTTACACCGCGTCGGCTCGAAAGGCCGCAAAAGCTGATCTTCGCGGTATTCCTGCTGACCGTCATCGGCTGGCTCACGACCGGGTGGACCGGATTGTCGGCGTCGACGATCGCACTGATCCCGGTCATCGCCCTGTTTGCGCTCGGCCTGCTCGACGAAACCGACCTCGGCGCCATTTCGTGGCCGACGCTGCTGCTGTTCGGCGGGGGTTTGAGCCTCGGTTCGGCCGTGAGCCAGGTTGGCATCGACACCTGGCTCGCAGGGCAGATGCAGGCCTCGATCGCGGGGATACCGCTACTGCTGGCCCTGACGGCGATGGTGTTTTTCGGCATTCTGGTGACGATGGTCGCGAGCAATACCGCCTCGGCCGCGATCCTGATCCCGCTGATGTTGCCGCTGTCGGCGGTTCTCGGCATCGACCCGGGGTCGATCGCGATGCTGGTTGCGATCGGCGTATCGCTCGACTTCATGATGCCGGTCGGCACACCGCCGAGCGCGATCGCCTACTCGACCGGGGTCGTCAGCGTGCGCGACATGATCAGGAACGGTTTTATGGTCAACATCGGCACCGGGCTGATCCTGGTCACGCTCTTTTATTTCGTTTACCTATGACCGTGATCGAGCCGATATTGCGAGTGGGCGCGATCGCGGAATCCGGCAAGGAGGGCCGGTAACCGGGTAACGTCCGCTGCCTGGCGGCAGAAAAAACCAGGTACGGAAAAAAAGGGGCCGGATAAACCGGCCCCAAGCTTGGGAAGAACTGAGCAGGGGAACTCAGTTGGGGAGGACTTCAGTTGGGGAGGACTACGGTGTCGATGACGTGAATGACGCCGTTGCTGGTTTCGATATCGGCGGCGGTTACTGTCGCGTTGTCAACCCTGACGCCATCGGTGGCGTCGATCGACAGCTTGCTGCCCTGTACGGTCGCGACGCTGGCCGTCTTGCCGGCGATGTCGCCCGACATGACTTTGCCCGGAATCACGTGGTAGGTCAGGATCGCGATCAGCTGGTCCTTGTTCTCGGGCTTGAGCAGGTTCTCGACGGTGCCTTCGGGCAGCGCGGCGAAAGCCGCATCGGTCGGTGCGAAAACGGTGAACGGTCCGTCGCCTTTGAGCGTGTCGACCAGGCCCGCCGCCTTGACCGCGGCGACCAGGGTTTCGAACTGGCCGGCGCCCACGGCGGTGTCGACGATGTCCTTGGCCTTGACGGTCACGCTGGTCAGCGCCAGCGGCACGGCCGCGACAAGGCCGATCATGAAACGACGTGAAATACTCGTGAATTAACCTCCTAAGTCAATAAAATTACGCAATGCCTGGATTTCTACGACGTTTTGCGCGACGCGGATCACCACGCGCGGCGATGACGCGCAATCGCATCGGAAAAGATTATTGAAACGGTTAACGAACCCGAGCGCCGGGGCGCCAGGTCGGAATCTCAGCGCAGATTCGGCTGGTGAGTCATGCTGTAGACGGTATCGAGCAGGCTTTGCACGGTCGTGCGCTTGGCGCCGATCGAGACCTCGTGGTCCGGCAGCACGTAGCCTTCGCGGAAGCGCCGTGCCTTGTTGCCGCTGATCAGGAACAGGCCATTGGTCGAATCGAGGTCGCGCAGCAGAATCTTGCCGCCGACGAACTTGAGTTCGGCGTGCTCCTTGCTGACGGAAGGGTCGTCGATAAGCACGTGTCCTTCCCTGCCGATGATGAAGCTGCGCCCGTCGAGGGAGCCGAAACTGTTGACCATCGTTTGCTGCGAACCGGTTTGATGTTGGCGATATTGCAAGTTTAGCAGCTTCGCGCGCGCGAAGTTGTGGCGTGTTTCCCATTTGCCCCGCGGCGCTCGACGAACGGCAGCAAACAGGGCGCCGAGCGGCTCGTCGAGCGGACCGGCATCACACTTTTCGCAAGCCCTGGCCGGCGTCGATAAATTCGGGGCAGAACAAAATTGGCGCGCCGGGAAATCGGGCCCCGGGGCGGATTTTACCGCGGGTTTTGGGCTTACGGGCCGGGTCTTACCAGTGCAGCCAGCGAAAATGCAGCCGGCACGGGCGGATGACGGCCACGAAAAACCAGCGGATGATGCGCTCGATGGCGGTGATCAGCTTGTAGGTCGATTCCGAAATCAGCATCGAAATCGTCACGGTCGAGTTCGGAAATCGGTCTTCTTGCGGTTCCACCGTTACGTCTCCGGTCGTTTCGAGTCGAATACCGCGATCGGGCAATGCCCGTGCCCGATCGCGAAGCGAAATTCATCCTTCGAATAATAGTCAATATTTCTCCTATCGTCATCGTCCCGGCTCCGACGGTGCGGTTGCCGGGAGGTTTGCCGTGAATTTGGCTAGAATGGCGGGCATGGCCGGCAACGACGACAAGTTACCGCAGAAATCGAGCAAGGCCGCGATCGACGCGTTCGTCGACAAGGTCCGTTCGACACCGGTGGTCAAGCCCGCCGGCGCGCGCGGGCGCCTGATCTTCGCGATGGACGCGACCGCGAGCCGCGAGCCGAGCTGGGACCGGGCTTGCCAGCTGCAGGGCGAAATGTTCGCCGAGACGGCGGCGCTCGGCGGGCTCGACATCCAGCTGTGCTACTACCGCGGCTTCGGCGAATTCGACGCGAGTCCATGGCTGTCGTCCTCGCAAGCCTTGCTCGAGCGCATGACGAGCGTCTCGTGCCGTGGCGGCCGCACGCAGATCGAAAAAGTCCTGCGCCAGGCGATCGCGGAAACCAGGCAGCACAGGGTCCAGGCGCTCGTCTTCGTCGGTGACTGCATGGAAGAGAACGTCGACGAACTGAGCCACCTCGCCGGGCAGCTCGGCGTGCTCGGCGTGCCGGTGTTCCTGTTCCACGAGGGCGACGAGCCGCTGGCACGGCGCGCTTTCGAGGAGATCGCGCGCCTGACACGCGGTGCCTATTGTGCCTTCGACGCGAACAGCGCGAGCCAGTTGCGCGACCTGCTCGGCGCGGTCGCCGTCTACGCCGCCGGCGGCCACGCAGCGCTGCAGGATTTCAGCAAGAACCGTGGCGAGGTGGTGCGGCGGCTGACCCGCCAGCTCGGCAAGGATTGAGCCGTGGCGCGGCTGCTACTGCTGCTCGCCGTCTTCGTCGGCCTGTTTTTCCTGTTCCGCTGGTGGTTCCGCCAGCCACCGCGGGTGATCTGGCAATCGCTCGCGGTGCTGCTCGCGGTGGTCTTGCTGGTGCTCGTGCTGACCGGGCGCGCGCACTGGCTGGCCGCGGTTTTCGCCGCGCTGCTGCCGTTCGTGCGCGGCCTGCTGTCGATGCTCAACCTGCTGCCGCTGCTGAAACGGCTGTTCGGCGGCGCCGGCGCGGCGCGGCCGTCGGCGCAGGCGAAGTCCGGGCAGACGTCGACCGTCGAAAGCAAGTACCTGCGCATGAGCCTCGACCACGATTCCGGCGACATCGGCGGCGAGGTCCTCGAGGGCGCGTTCGCCGGCAAGGCCCTGAATCAACTGGGTCTCGACGAATTGCTGCAATTGCTCGGCGAGTGCCAGGACGACGAGGATTCGGTCGCGATGCTGCAGGCATATCTCGATCGCGTTTACGCCGACACCTGGCGGCAACAGGCCGGCGCGCAGGGCGAGCGGCGCGCGGCCGGCGAGTCGGACGAGATGACGCGCGCGGAAGCGCTGCAGGTGCTCGGTCTCGACGACGGCGCCAGCGACGACGAGATCGTCGACGCCCACCGCCGGCTGATGCAGAAGCTGCACCCCGACCGCGGTGGCTCGGCCTATCTCGCGGCTAAAATCAACCAGGCCAAGGACACGCTGCTGGGCAAATAACGGCTTAGAGACACGAGGAGACAGCCCACCCCGGCGTCGTTTTATACGCGCGCCGAAATCATCGTTTACAATGCCCCGGTATTACCGAACGCGGAGAGTTCGGCCATGTCATCGATCGACGATCTGAGCGAAGCGGGGAAAAACGCCTACCAGGCATTTCTCGACATGCGCGACAGCAAGCACGCGCATTATGACTACCTGCGGGCGATCGAAAGCAAGTACCAGAGTGGCGGCGTACCGGGTCCGGACGAGGCCCGCAAGCTCGAAAAACTACTCGCGAATCACGACCGTAACGTGCTCGCGTTCAAGACGGCGATGAGCGGGGTGGCCGACAGCGACGAGATGGAAATCCTGGTAAGGCTGATGTCCTGAGGTTGGTCCGGCAGCATTCCGGCGAAATTTTTTTCGAGCATTAGTAAATAGCCCGCCTTTTGCCGGGTCCGATGCCTTCGGTCAACGTCGAATCAGCGGCGCGGTCAGCGAGAAGCGGTAGATGACGTGCAGGAAAATCGCCAGCACGGCGAGCTGGTAGGCGCCGTCGATGCGCTGCAGCCAGCCGGGCCGGTGCGCGGGCCGGGGCCACAGGTAAGAACTGACCAGCTCGCCCGGTTCACGAGTTTCGGTTGCGGCCATTGCCCGCCGGTAGTCGGGGCAGACGCCGGGATGCGCGTTCAGCGCATCGACGATGTACCCGAGATACTGCGCGGTCGGCTTCAATCCGGGCGTCGAGCGATTGGTCTGGTAAAAATACAGCCGCACGCCGTCCTGCTCGATCCAGGTGCGGCGGTAACGCCTGATCACGGGCACGACCTCGTAATAATCCATGCGCGCGGCATCGCGGCCGGACAGCGTCAGCAGGTAGCCGTACACGGTTTCCCCCGTCGCCGGCTCGACCGACGCATATCCGCAGCCGGCATGGGGCGCGGGATGATCGAAACGCAGGCCGTGGTCACGCAGCGCGAATGGCCTGATCGCGAGAGGCTTTATCCGCCGCTCGTGCAGAATGTCGTCGCACAGGTTGGCGCCGAACGCGAGATAGTTGACCTGCTCGGCGCCGTGACCGAACAGGCGGCGGAGGTTGCAGAGCTCGAAGCGCAGGCGCCAGATCAGGTATCGCAGCATCGGAGTCGTTCTTCAATCCCGAACGGTTGGTCGACGAAACATTGTAGCGCCGGGAATCGTCGCGACTCAATGGGCTTTCGCGAACGCCGCGCGAGTTGGGAATCGTCCGGCGAAGGCGTATCATTCCGGCTCCCGCTATCGATCCCGGTGATCCCATGTCAGGCACCCCGCTCGCGCCCGGCCTCGCGGCCAGCACCGAAATTCTCGTCGGCACGCGCGATACCGCGCACCACGTCGGCAGCGGCAAGATCAAGGTGCTGGCGACGCCGGTCATGGTCATGCTGCTCGAGGAAGCGGCGTTGAACGCGGTCGAGGGCTTGCTGCCCGCCGGCCGGCAAACCGTCGGCACGCGCCTCGACGTCAGCCACGTCGCGGCGACGCCGGTCGGCATGCGTGTCACGGCGCACGCCGAGGTGATCGAGGTCGACGGGCGCAAGCTGAAATTCCGGGTCTGGGCCGAGGACGATGTCGAGCGAATCGGCGAGGGCATCCACGAGCGCATCGTCGTCGACGTCGAGCGCTTCGACAAGCGCACGCGCGCGAAAACTGCACAAATCAAGGGCATTCGCTAGCCGGAAAAGCGCGTTGCCGACGATGTCGGCTCGTCAGTTCGGAATCAGCGTGATGTCGTAGCGGCCGAACATCATGGTCTTGCCGTCGACGGTACCTGCCTCGAGAAAAATCGCCAGCGGATCGTCCTCGGCCGCTTTCGGGTCATTCTTGAAGTGAAACTCGGTATCGATGTACCGGTAGCCGTCATGGTCGACGACGACGTGCACGTGGCTCAGACGGTGGCTGTTGCCCGGAATCACCGAGCCGAACTGGTAGACGCCTTTTTCATTGGTGTGCACGTAGCCGCGGTGGTAGCTCCAGTCGAGGCCCTCGCTGTCGGCATGGCGAAACCAGATCGCGACGTTCGGTATCGGCGTGCCGTCGATGCTGGTGACGCGCCCGCGGATGCGCATGCGCTGGCCGCGGTCGCCGGGCTGCCACAGGTCGACCATTTTCGGTTTGCCGCCGTCCGCCTGGGCGTCGGCCGGCAGGGGCAAGGCCAGACCGATCAGCAGCCCCAGCGCTACGACCAGGATCGAAAGGCCACGCTCGAACGGGTTCGTCATCTGCATTCTTCGTCGAGATCGGGCCGCGCCTGCTGGCGTCCTGCGTGCGATTTCGTGCTCCGCCCGACCGCTTCTCACCGGTTATCCGAGAAAGGTAATAAGATGCCCTCGCTTGTGCAGACAGTCAAGCGACGTCACGCGCCGCCCGGATTGCGGCCGGCCCCACCGGAACTTGCCGCAGCCGGGGCGCCGGGCTATCAAGCCCTAATACCGTGAATAGTAAAAAAATCGCATATTTCGAGTGAAGCCCTGTGCTAAATTTCGCCCGGATTTTGACGGTTTCGTGCACTTCTCCTATAACAAGGGACGAAGATGATGCGTCAAAGGGGGACCTGGACCAATCCAATTCCTGAATTACAGGGCACAGACATGCGTATATCCAATCCAATCATGTGTTTCGCAGTCGCACTCTCGCTGTACGGCTGCGCAAGTAGCAAGACGGCCGACATGGCTTCGGCCGATGATACGGCCGCGGCGGTCGCCGAGGTGACCGCCCTGATGCAGCAGGGCGAGCGAATGCAGGCCGACCTGCTCGCGTTCAAGGCCTACCGCGAGGCCGACGAGCATTATCGTAAGGCGCAGCGAGGTCTCGCCGGCAATTACCAACCGGACTACATCCTCGAGAATGCGGCCGAGGCGAAGACTCATGCCGAAGTCATGATCGCGCTGGCGAAGGATCGCAGTTCCAACGCAACGCGAATCCTGCAGTCGCGCAGGGCGGCGCTCGACGCGGGTCTCAGGGCCAGCGATCGGCTCGTCGACGTGCTCGCGGACGTCGACGACGACTTGCGCGACGAGACGAAAGACTTCGCCCGGACATTGAGTCCGGAAGATTTTTCGGAGTTTCAGAAGCGCTATTTTTCGCTCGAGGTCAGGGCCGTCCAGTATCGCGAACTCGATGCGGTCAAGCAGAGAATCGCGCAGGCCGTCAGGCAGGATGCCGACGATCGCGCGCCGAACACGCTGCGCGCGGCGAAGTTCGACGTCAGCGAGGCCGAAAACCTGATCGCGCAGAGCCCGCGCGACCCCGGCGTGCACATGCCGAGCGTCAAGCGCGCGGTGGCTAGCGCCGTGCTGTTGTCCGATGCCATGGACGTCATCATGGATGCTCCCGGAACGCCGGAAAACGTCGCCTTGCGCATCGTCAAGCAAAACCGCGAACTCGCGAAACTCGAGCAGAACGTCGGCAACCTGCAGCAGGACCTCGAGTCGACCAAGTCGAACCTCAAGTCGACGCAGTCGACGCTGATGGAAACCGAAGGCGCGCTTCAGGAGCAGAACCTGGAGCTCGCGAGGACCTCGACCCAGGTGCGTTTCCAGCGCGCGATGGACGAGGCGGTGAAGCATTTTTCCGACGACGAAGCCTCGGTTTACCAGCAGGGCAACAAGCTGATCTTCCGGCTCAAGACGATCAACTTCCCGTCGGGCACCGCCAACATCCCGGCGAACTCGATGCCGTTGCTGGCCAAGGTCGACGACATCATCCGCTCGCTCGGCGCCGAGCTCGTCGCCGTGCAGGGACATACCGATTCGGTCGGCGCGAGCGAACTCAACAAGAAGCTCTCGACCGATCGCGCGATCTCGGTCGCCAACTACCTGGCGTCGCTCGCCGGAGGCTACAAGATCGGCTACATCGGTTACGGCGAGTCGCGGCCGATCGCGACCAACGAGACCAAGGAAGGTCGTGCGATCAACCGGCGGGTCGACCTCGTCGTCACGGCCAAGCCGTAGGACTCGCGATTCACGCAACGACAAAAAGGCGGGGGATGATTCCCCCGCCTTTTTTTTCTACTTCGGGCTAGTAGATCTCGAATTCGAAGACGAACGCGAACAGGTAGACTTCGTAGCAGATCAGCAAGACGTAGCCGGCGCAGAAGAATTGCAGCAGGTGCTCGACGTTGAACGCACCGAACAGCCGGCGCCGTGCGGCGACGACCAGGATCACGACGGATAGCGACGTGAGCCAGATCTTGCTGGTGACGAATCGATCGACGCCGCCGGCCAGCATCGACGCCATCAGCGCGTTGCCTTCGGAGGCGCCGATGTTGATCAGGTTCAGCGTGAACAGCGCGTCGGTGCAACTGAGCAGCAAGACACCCAGCGCGAGGTACAGGACGCGCGGTCTGTGCCAGTCGAAGAAGTAATGATGCTGGTCGGATTCCCGTCGGCTGGTCCGGCGGCGGGGCCGGAAATTGCCGTACAGGAAAGATCGCCAACCGCGCTGCCGGCGATTATCGCCGTCGCGCCGCTCCACCGGCCTGTCGCTGGCCGCCACCGGGTCATCGTCCGTCGGCGTACGGGCGACGGTTACCGAAAGCTCGGAATCGTCGGGACCGGAAGGTTTTGCGTCGAATCGATCTGAACGAGATTTCCCTGTCATGGGTCTCCCTTGTTTTATCGCTATGTCCGATCCTACTAGCCTGACCCGTCGCGGATGTTGATGCGGTTGGCACTTTTGGGGTATTCGGGCCGCCCGAGGCCCACACGGCGCAATCAATGGCGTGATCGGTAAATCGTCGAACCCGTCGGCCGGGGCGCGTAGAGCGCCGAGTGCATCATGACGGCAAATGAAAAAAGGGCCGCCGGATTCCGGCGGCCCCCGAGTTACTTTGGAGAAAGGCCGTCTGGATCTTCACCGGTAGAACCGGGCTCGATCCGGAGTTGCCGAGCCTCTCGGCTCTCCGTCAGGAGTCGATCCCCCCAAGTGTTACGGTACCTTTCTCGAATATCTCTGTAGACACTAGATCACCCCCTTTAAGTTGTTTGACATGCTCTGAAGCATGACACAGATTTCCGGTCTGTCAATTCCGACCACGACCCCGCCGTGGGCGGCGGATGAACAATGCGACATAGTTGCGCCCAGCCGGCCGCCATAATCGGGTAGACTGTCAGCCGATATCAAGGCTGACCGGATGGCGTCATAGCTTGGATCTGCTGACCCAGGGTCTGCTCGGCGGTGCGCTGGCGCTGTCGCTTGCAGACAGCAAAAAATCGCGCCCTGCCGCGGTCATCGGGTTCACCGCCGCGATGCTGGCCGATGCCGATATCCTCATTCGTTCCGCCGACGACCCTCTGCTCAACGTCGAGTTTCATCGTCACTTCACGCATTCGCTGATTTTCATTCCGCTCGGCGCGTTGATCGCGGCGCTGATCCTGTGGCCGCTGGTGAGCAAGCATCTCGGCTTCGCGCGGATCTACGGCTACGCGCTGGCCGGTTACGCGACCGCCGGCCTGCTCGACGCGTGCACCAGCTACGGCACCCATTTGCTATGGCCGTTCAGCGACGAACGAATTTCATGGAGCATCGTCGCGATCGTCGACCCGGTGTTCACGCTGTTGCTGCTGATCGCGCTGATCCTCGGCATGAAGTCTCGCAAGCCGCGCGCGGCGCGCGTCGGCCTCGCGCTCGCCGGCGCCTACCTGCTGCTCGGCGTCTGGCAGCATCAGACAGCGCTGCAAGTCGCGCGCAGCCTCGCCGCGCAGCGCGGGCACGAGGTCGAGCGCATCCTCGTCAAGCCGACGCTCGGCAACCTCGTGCTGTGGCGTTCGGTCTACGAGAGCGGCGGCCGCTTTTACGTCGACGCGATCCGGGTCGGCCCGGGCGCCGATCGAGTTTATCCGGGCGGCTCCGCGCGCCGCTTCGTTGCCGGGCGCGATCGCCCCGGGCTGCTGCCCGGCAGCGTGCTCGCGCGCGACATCGAGCGCTTCGACAAACTCGCCGACGGATTCGTCGTTGCCGATCCCGGCCGCGACAACGTCCTGACCGATGTCCGCTACTCGATGCTGCCGACCACGATCGCGCCGCTGTGGGGCCTCGACCTCAGGGTCGACTCGTCGACGCGACACGCGAACTTCGTCAATTATCGCGACCGGCCCGCGAACGCCCGCGAGCAGTTCGTGGCGATGTTTCTGGGGCGCGATCTGCCGGAATAGGTATTACGAATGCGGACCGGGCGGCGACGATGCGCGCGGATCGATCGGGGGATCGGTTTATGGACCTCGGGCCGGGGAGGATCCGGCCGTGCGAAGCCGCGGGAGCTTACTTCTGTTGCCGGCGCGCGGCGTAGGGCGAGTAACCGAGGGACGCGCGGCGGTTGAGATTTTCGGCGAACTCCTCGGCGTGCTCGGTGACCGAGCGCAGGGTACCCGCGCGCTTGCCGGTGATCGCCGATTCGCCGCGCCCGATCACGTATTGATACCACTTGTCGCCGGATTCCCCGGCAGGCGGGCTGGTTTTCTTGACGCTGGTGACGGCGAAATGCCGTCCTTCGAGGGTGTCGTCTGTAGCGGGTGCCGTAGCGGATTTCGTCATTTGAGCCTTGCCTGTAGCAACCGATTCGCTGGCCGCGACGCGCGCAGGCATGGACCAGCGGTCCGGTTCGATTCTATGTGCGTTGTGATGGAAATCTGGAAGAATTCTGTATTGCGGGCGGTGCTGGCCGGTGAGCGCCGAACTGAAGTGGTCATCATACACGAAATTCGCCGAAAAATCCGGATCAACCGGCAAATACCGGCGGCGCGACGAGCGAACTTGTTCATCTGTTTCATTGGCTTGCGACAACCGCGCTTCACTCGGCCGGGCCTTACGCGCATAATCGTCGATGCCGATCATGCCGCCCAAGGAGACGACGATGAAATGCCCCAAGTGCCAGTCAGAGCTCGAGACCATCAAGTTCGAAGATATCGAGGTCGAGCGCTGCGTCGCCTGCCGCGGACTCTGGTTCGACATGCTCGAGAAGGAAGATCTTCTTAAACTCGAAGGCTCGGAGTCGATCGACATCGGCGAAGCGCGGGTCGGCAAGGAGCATTCGAAAATGCGCGACGTCAAGTGCCCGGTGTGCTCGGAACCGATGATATCGATGGTCGACCGGGACCAGGATCACATCCACTACGAATCCTGCCCGATATGCTACGGGACCTTTTTCGATGCCGGCGAGTTTCGCGACCTCAAGGAACACTCGGTCATCGAGCGATTCGTCGAAATGCTGAAAACCCTGCGCTCGAATCTCTAGGCGCCCGCTACAGACGTTGCGTCAACGCTTTGGGAAGTCGGGCATAATATCGGTTTTTCAATCTCGGGAGCGAACACGTGTACTGGCTGTTACAGATAGCGGCAACGCTGGCGATCGCGGCGATCTGCTGGTATTACTTTCCCAGGCTGGTCTCCTCCGGTCGTCTCGGCGCCTGGGTTACGGATCACTACCAGCCGATGGTCGTCTCGCTCGGCCAGTGGCTGATCGTGCTGGTTGCGGTCGTCGTCGTCATGCGCTTCTTCGGATTCAGCGCGGGCCAGGTGCTGGCCAGCCTGTCGGCGTTCGCGCTGGTCGCGGCGGTCGCGTTTTTTGCCTACTGGAGCGTACTCAGCAACGGCCTTTGCTCGCTGCTGCTCTACCTGTTTCAGCCGTTTCGGATCGGCGACTGGATCGAGATGCGCGAGAACGAAAACAACATCGTCGCCGCCGGCAAGGTCACTGGGATCAATTTAATCTACGTGACGCTCGCCTACGAGGATGCCGACGGTGTCGACAACGAATACCAGATCCCGACCAATCTGATGTTCCAGCGCACGATCCGGGTGGTGCGCGGCGAGGACACCAAGAGCCTCGGCCAGCATTACGCCGAATACTACGGCCGGCCGGCCGCGCCGACCGCACCCAAAGGCGACGACACCGTCACGCCGTGAACGCGCGGTAATCTGCCTGCTCGCCTAGCGGAACCCGGGACCTCGGAACATTCCCGAGGTTCATGGTATTTCGCCAGGCATGACCGGCGCGCTGAATGCCAATGCCGAGGCGATCAGTACGATCGTCGCGGCGTGGAGGAAATTGATTGTCGGAACCCGCGTCGGGAATTCCCGCATAATGCCGGGGCTCAACGGCGAAGCTGCCGGAATAGAAGCTTTAGCCATGTCTCCTCCATTTTTTTATTTTCTTGAATTTTTCATGATACAGATATCGATTCCGATCGATTCACCCGTACGGATTAAATAGGCATAAAAGTTTTTTATAACGGTGCGTGGCGCTATTGGCAATTGGTGGTCGCGCTCGGGAATCGATTTGCTATGACTGCGAGCCCGAAACCGCTTGCTGGCAGGGTCTTGTCAGCGTGATCCACTTCGCGGGCGCGCGAAAAACTGCGCAAAGCGGCGCCCGGAAAAATAGACTCGTTCAATAAGGTTTCAGGCGAATAAACATATTTAATTTTTGGCAGCTATCGAAATCGATCCGCCATGCAGAAACGGTTTTACCTCGGCAGCCCTGGCCTGGCGCGAAGACCACTTATCCTTTCCGGCCGCGTTCGATTCCGTTTACACTTTGCTCCGACTGGATTGACGTGCCGCGGGCACGCCCGAGGAGACCCCGAACATGAAAGCTGCCGTCTGCCGCGAACACGGTAAACCGCTGGTCATCGAGAATCTCGAGCTCGCCGAGCCGCAGGCCGGCGAGGTCCGGGTCAGGATCGCCGCCTGCGCGATCTGCCACAGCGACATCATCTACATGGACGGCGGCTGGGGCGGCGAACTGCCCGCGGTCTACGGCCACGAGGCCGCCGGCGTCGTCGAGCAGATCGGTCCCGGCGTCTCGCTGGTCAAGCCTGGCGATCACGTCGTCGTCACGCTGATCCGCTCCTGCGGTCACTGCTTTTTCTGCGCGCAGGGCGATCCGCACATCTGCGAGACCCGCTTCCCGCTCGACTTCAATAGCCCGCTGCACCGCGACGATGGCGAGAAGGTCGTCCACGGGCTGCGCACCGGCGCGTTCGCTGAGCAGGTCGTGGTCGACGCGTCGCAGGTCGTCGCGATCCCGGAGTCGGTGCCGCTCGACAGCGCGTCGCTGCTCGCCTGCGGCGTGATCACCGGGCTCGGCGCGGTCGTCAACACGGCGAAGGTGCCGCCCGGCAGCAGCGTGGTCGTGGTCGGCACCGGCGGCGTCGGCCTCAACAGCGTGCAGGGCGCGGCGCTGTCGGGCGCGAAGACGATCATCGCGCTCGACCTCGACGACGGCAAGCTCGCGGCGGCCAAGGCGTTCGGCGCGACCCACGGCATCAATACGGCGCAGGAAAACGCGCTGGCGCAGATCCAGGCGCTGACCGGCGGGCGCGGCGCGGACTACGTCTTCGTCACCGTCGGCAGCACCGCGGCGATCGAGCAGTCGGTCGATTTCGCGCGCCGCGGCGGCACGATCTGCATCGTCGGCATGCCGCCGTCGGGCGCGATGGCCGCGTTCGAGGCGGTCAACATCGCCGACAGCGGCAAGAAGCTGATCGGCAGCAAGATGGGCTCGACGCGCCTGCAGATCGACATGCCCGGGCTGGTCGAGCTCTACCGGCAGGGGCGGCTGAAGCTCGACGAGCTGATCACGAACCGCTACCCGCTCGAGCAGATCAACGAGGCGATCGATTCGGTCCGCCGGGGCGAGGCGCTGCGCAACGTGATCGTTTTCGAATAATCTCGGGGTCGGACCACGGCAAGGCATTGATTTTATTGAATTTATGGTCTTAAAAAGACCGGTTTTTCGCCTTGGAGCATTGATTTTGCCGTCAAAACGGGTGCTCCAACGCGGATCGGCGCCCGTCGTTTCGGCGATCGTTACAACCCCGATTTTGGCCGCAGAATCGGGCTTTTAAGCGCCTGAGAAGGTTAAAACGGGATAGAATTCGCGGAAATTCAAGGGGTTATCGTGGTCCGACCCCGCTGTAACCGCTGTAAAGCAATGCCGAGGAGATCGAATGCGAATCGTCGTACTGGGAGCCGGGATCATCGGCGTCACCACCGCCTATTACCTGGCGCGCCTCGGGGCCGAGGTCGAGGTGCTGGATCGCCAGCGCGGGCCCGGCCTCGAGACCAGTTTCGCCAATGCCGGCGAGCTGTCGTACGGCATGACCTCGCCGTGGGCGGCGCCGGGCATTCCGTGGAAGGCGATCAAATGGATTTTCATGAAGCATCGCCCGCTGCTGATCCACCCGTCGCTGAGCCCGGCGATGTGGCGCTGGTGCGCGCAGATGCTGGCGAACTGCAACGCCGAGGCATACACCCGCAACAAGGGCCGCATGGTGCGCATCTCGAATTACAGCCGCGACTCGCTGACCGAGCTGATGCGGGAGCTGCCGATCGCCTTCGATCAGCGCGAGCTCGGCACGCTGCAACTGTTCCGCAAGCAAAAACAGGTCGATGCGTCGAAAGCGGACCAGGCAGTGCTGGCCCGCTACGATTCCCCGTTCGAGGTGCTCGACCGCGACGGCTGTATCGCCGCCGAGCCCGGCCTGGTCCACGTCGCGGACAAGTTCGTCGGCGGCCTGCGGCTCACCGCCGATCGCACCGGCGACTGCCGGATGTTCACCCAGGCGCTGGCGGAAAAAGCCGCCGCGATGGGCGTCGGGTTCCGCTACAACGTCAACATCGACGGCGTGGCGATGGCGAACGGCCGCATCGTCGGAATCGACACGTCGGAAGGCCGGGTCGAGGGCGATCGGTTCGTCTGCGCGATGGGGCCGTACGCGCCGATTCTGCTGCGAAGCATCGGCATTCGCGTGCCGATCTACCCGATCAAGGGCTACTCGATCACCCTGCCGATCACCGATCCCGACGCGGCGCCGCGCTCGACGATCATGGACGAGACCTACAAGGTTGCGATCACGCGCCTGGGCAACCGCATCCGGGTCGCCGGCCAGGCGGTCGTCGCCGGCTACGACCGCAAGCTGGGCCGCAACGCGACCGACAGCGTGCGCCACGTCGTCAGCGACCTGTTCCCGCGCGGCGGCGACGTCAGCAAGGCCGAGGGCTGGACCGGACTGCGGCCGATGACGCCCGACGGCACGCCGTGCATCGGCCCGACGCGTTACGACAACCTGTTCCTGAATACCGGCCACGGCACGCTCGGCTGGACCATGGCCTGCGGCTCGGCGCGGATCGTCGCCGATATCGTGATGGGGCGTGAGCCGGAAGTCGACATGGACGGGTTGACCCTAGCCCGCTACGGTCACGCGGTGTCGACGTGATCCCGGGGCAAGCGAAGCGGGAACCCGTGCGAATCGGAATCTTTCAATGCGCCGCCGGCGGCCTGTCGCTCGACGCGAGGCTCGAGCGGTTGCGCGACGCGGTCGCGGGCGCGCAAACCGGCGCGGATGGCGGGCTCGACCTGGTGCTGTGCCCGGAACTGTTCGCCTCCGGTTACAACGTGGCCGACGAGCTGGCCTCCCGCGCCGAGCCCGCCACCGGCGCGATCTTCGCGCGTTTCGCCGAGCTCGCGAGGGCACTCGACATCGCGATCGTCTACGGTTACCCGGAGCAGGGCGACGGCTGCATCCACAATGCCGCCGCGTTCGTTTCGGCCGAGGGCGAGTTGCTCGCCAATCACCGCAAGCAGCTCAATTCGCCGGGCAGCTTCGAGGAAGCCTGTTTCGCGCCCGGCGAGCACACCACGATGCTGTCCTGGCGCGGCCTCCGGATCGCGATCCTGATCTGTTACGAGGTCGAGTTTCCCGAGGCGGTGCGCTGCGCCGCGGTGGCCGGCGCGAAACTCGTGCTCGTGCCGACCGCGCTGACCGATCGATGGGGCGTGGTCGCGGAGCAGGTGGTGCCGGCGCGCGCGTTCGAAAACGGCGTCTGGCTGGCCTACGCCAACCATGCCGGTCACGAAAACGGCCTCGACTATCTCGGCGGCAGCAAGATCGTCGCGCCCGACGCGAGTATCGAGGCCGCGGCGGGCCCCGACGAGGCCTTGATCGGCGCGACGATCGACCCGGGGCGGGTCGAGGCGGCGCAGCGGCGCCTGCCATACCTCAGGGACTACCGGCGCTATCGCTGTAACACTTGAGCCGTTGCGGCCACTATTTCGCCAGAAACTGCTAAATATTGTCTTTAGGTCTTCAACGAGGTGAGGCGTCGGCGCCAAGATCCGACCGAAACCTCGAATATTGATCGGATCCGAAACACCGCCCGGCGGTTTGCGGAATCCGGTCGGGATGGTTACCAGCCATGGTCACGTACTTCATAGTCCCGGCAGTCTTCGGGGGTTTCACCTTCCTGATAGTCTTGTTCGTCGCGCCCGTGATCGTCGCCGAGGCGGATCTCGTTGCGGGCGTCGCCGGGCTGATTCTCGATTCGTCGAACCGGTATTTTGCCACCACGCCGCCGATCGTTGCGAGTTACATCGCCAATCTGAACCTGGCCATCGTCGCCGTCACGGCGGGTTTACTAATGACCGTAGGCGTCCAGCTGCTCGCGATCGTGCAGGCGGCATTCGTTGGCCTGTGCCGGGGAATCGGGTCGCTCCTGCGGTGGGAGCGGAAAAAGGACGAGGCGCGCGATCTGCCGCCGATCGAGATGGATGCGAGGTATCGCGATGCGAAAGAAGAGAAAAGGGTTTTCGGCCGGGGCCTCGACTCGATCGACCGGGACTAGCGTGCATGCCGGATTGAAACCTTGATTTACGAGTCTCTCTCCGGAAAAAGTCGGAATCTCCGGATTCGGTGTCGGCGGTATTTACCTCTGGATCCCGTCGGTTCGCCGCATCGGGTCAAGCCGCGGAATGACAGAGTTGACCGCGGGATGACGAGATTGGCTGCGGGACGACCGAATCGGGGTCAGGCGGTAGCGCCGGTGCAAAGCGGGTTTTCGTCGTTGTCGAGGTAGGTCTCGGCGATGCGGACGAACTCGTCCTCGACCGCGACGAACGCGTCGACCACGTCGGGGTCGAAGTGGCTGCCCCTGCCGTCGACGATGATGTCGCGGCTCTTCGCGTGGCTGAAGGCTTCCTTGTAGATTCGCTTCGAGCGCAGCGCATCGTAAACGTCGGCCAGCGCCATCAGGCGCGCCGACAGCGGAATGTCGCTGCCGGCGAGGCCGTCCGGGTAACCCGAGCCGTCCCACTTCTCGTGATGCCACTGGGCGATTTCGCAGGCGTAGGCAAGGAAACCGCTGCTGCCGTACTGGCGCTCGCCGGCGCGCAGCGCTTC
Organism: Gammaproteobacteria bacterium; assembly: GCA_024638385.1. Taxonomy (GTDB): domain Bacteria; phylum Pseudomonadota; class Gammaproteobacteria. The sequence goes on from JAHEKJ010000008.1 coordinate 39,443, forward strand.
GGCGCCGAGCTGCGCGTGGGTCTTCATGATTTCAAACTCGTGCTCGTTCAACTTGCCGGGCTTTAGCAGGATCGAATCCGGAATGCCGACCTTGCCGACGTCGTGCAGCGGCGCGGACTGGAACAGCAGGTCGACGATCTCGTCGCTCAACTGGTCGGCGTAGGCCGGCAGCCTGCGCAGCTCGAGCGCGAGCAGCCTGACGTAATGCTGGGTGCGGACGATATGCGCGCCGGTCTCGTTGTCGCGGGTCTCGGCGAGCGACGCGAGGCTCAGAATCGTGACTTCCTGGGTCGATCGGATTTCGCGGTTCTGCGCGTCGAGCTGCTCGATCATGCGGTTGGTCAGGCGCGCGATCTCGCCGAGCTCGTCGTGACTGATTGCCGGGATACGCGCATCGAACTGGCCTTCGCCCACGGCGGCGAGCACGTTGCGCTCGCGCTGCAGCAGCCAGTTAAGCTGGCGGCCGTAGTTCGCCATGACCTTGACCAGGTAGGCGAGGAAGACGAAGGTGACCAGCGCGACTTCGACCAGCACCGTGAGGCTCGCACGGGTGCGGCTTTCGTCGGTCAATTGCTGCAGCCACTCGAAATCCTTGTAGATCAACATCACGAGGATGACCGCCATCGCGATGACGCCGAGCGTGATCATTCCGACGAAGCGGCCGACCAGCGGCACGAAGGAGTGGTCGGTCTCGATCGATTCGCCCCGCGCGTCGCGCCGCTGCATGATCCGCGTCGCCTCGCCGATCGCGGTGTCGATGACGATGAAGAACCCGATGCCGGTGATGCCGAACAGGATCTTGAGACCGCTGCCGAGCGGAAACTGGTGGACGATCATGTTGTAGCCGCCGAGGATCGCCGCGGCGCCGGCCAGGACCGTGAAATCGACACGCACGAGCCGCCCGAGATAGCCGCGATCGGCCTGCCAGCCGGCGACGATCCAGTTGCGCACGAAAAACGCGAGACCCATTACGACGGCGAAGCCGATCACGACCTCGATGACCGGCAGTGAATCGATGAACGGGCAGACCTCGGTGCCGTAGAATACCATCAGGACTGCCGCAATCGCGTAGTGGATGGCCAGGTTGCGGGTAGGGGCGACGGACCCGTGCGACCCGTTTTGCGGCGAGGCCTCGGACAGCAGCGGGGTAACTGAATTCATGACAGGACCGGCCGGTAGAATTGCATGCGAAACCCTTATCGGCCGATTCGCCGGATACTGGAACGGCGTTGCCGCCGTCAATTCGATGAGCCTCTTTCGCTAAGCAGTTGCTGGAGCATGGCCTCGAGACCCAGTACGAGCGGCACCATCTTTTCGTAGTCGACCTTGTCGGGGGTGTCCTGCGCGCTGTGGTAGTACGGGTAGCGGTAAGGCGCGGTATCGGTGATCATCAGCGCGGGATAGCCGTGCTGCCAGAAGGAACGGTGATCGGACCAGTCGACGCCGGGGATGAAGGCCGGCGCCGCCACGCCCTCCGACGGGAAGCGCGCGTGCGCCCTGAAGGCGGCGAGCGAGCGCGTGACGAGACCGCGCGAACGCAGGTTGCCGACGAAGCCGACGAAGTTGCCGCTATCGGGATAGAACAGGTTGAACGGAAACGGGTATCGCTGGCTGCCGGCCTCGTCGCGAAAATAGCCGATGGTCTCGAGCGAGTACATCGCGACGATCCTGTCCCGCCTCGCGGCGGCGTTGCGCGCGTAGACCGCGCTGCCCATCGTGTCGTAGTAAAAGTGCGGCGGCTCTTCGTTGACAAAGGCGACGAAACGAATCGTGCGCGCCGGGTCGGCCGCGCCGAATCGCGCCGCGAGCTCGAGCAGCGCGGCCACGCCCGAGCCGTTGTCGTTCGCGCCGGGCGAACCCATGACGGCGTCGTAATGCGCACCGACGACGACGATTTCTTCCGGCTGGGTCCGGCCCCGGCGCGTAACCTCGAGATTCGCAAACTGGTCGTCGCCGACGGGATAGAACTGATACTTGACGTCGTAACCTGCCGCCTCGAATTGCGCGGCAATGTAATCCCGGGCGGCGGCGAGGCCTTGCTTTTCGACGTGATTGCGCCCCGCGGGATGGCGGCACAGCGTTTCGACATGCGCTCGCAGGCGCTCGGCCATCTCGAGCCCTTCGGCATCGAGCGGCGGCAGTCGGCCCCGGTACGACTGCCCCGGCATCCAGACCATGTAGGCGAGCAGCGCGGCCACCGCCAGAACGGGACCGATCATCAGGACTATCGAGGACATCGATGATTTCGCCTTCGCGACGGGCACGTCATTGTACCCGCTGAGCCCGCCGTCGGGGGGCGGGCCGGCGCGTCGAATGGTCGGTTGCGACTGGCATTTCCCGCCTACTTTCTCTAGGGTTCGGCTTGATTGCAACCGGATTCGGATCGGTCGAGCTTGCAAACCCGGTATCTTGTTTTCGCTATTGTCCTGGCGTCGCTGCTTCAGCTCGGCTGCGCCGCGGTGCCGGAGGGCCTGTTCCCGCCCGCTCCCGGCGAGCCGACGAAGCCGGTTTACCTCGTCAGCCACGGCTGGCATGCGGGGATTGTCGTAAGACGCGCGGATATCCCGCCCGGCGTCTGGCCGCAGTCGCGCGACTTCCCGGATGCCGAGTTCCTCGAGGTCGGCTGGGGCGACCGGGATTACTACATGACGCGGCGCCCCCACTTTGGCCATGTACTCAAGGCCGGCTTGTTACCGACCGCAAGCGTGCTGCAAATCGTCGGTTTCAACGGCCCGGTCGAGCGTTATTTTCCGCGCAGCGAAGTGATCCGGATCGACCTTTCAGAAGACGGGTTCGAGCGCCTTTGCCGCTATCTCGAGGACAGCCACGCCGTCGACACTGCCGGTCGCGCGCAACCGCTCGGCCGGTCGCTCTACGGCCGCGGCAGCTTCTACCTGTCGCGCGAGACCTATCACCTGTTCAATACCTGCAACGCGTGGACCGCGCGCGCGATGCGCGCAGCCGGCTGCCCGGTTACGCCGGCGGCCAACCTGCTGGTCGACACGCTGATGTCGAACCTGTCCAGATGCGGCACGGTAATCCGACCCCGACTAGACGACTAGCACTGGCTGCGCGCGGGACCGGGCTGCGATTGTCGTTTTGCGGATGGATTTGGGCTCTGATTCGGGCATCCTTGCGGTACCCTCGGGACCGCCATCGAATACCGGATACATGGTTATTGATTCCTGCAAAAAAAGGCGCAAGATTAGCCCGTTGAATCGAATTCGAGGCGATCGGGTTTACCCGGGTTCGGAGTCGAGATTCAGGATGAAATGCAAGTATCTGATTTTCGTCATTATGCTGGGCTTTCCAGGTCCGCCTGAAGCCGATGTCTACGTCGAACTCGGATTCGAGACCGGCGGTGAAACTCTCGGCAGCACGCGGCGCGAAGACCTGGACGCGGGCGGCGGCATCAAGCTCGCGCTCGGACTCAAAAAATACATCGGTGGCTTCGACGACGTCGGTCTCATATTTTCGCTCGGTTTCCTGTTCGACTATATCGATGCATCGAACGGCGATGCCGAGACCGACGCCACCGTCCTAGAGTTGACCTATTTCCGCGACCTCGGTCCGCATCGATTCGGAGTCGGCGGCAGTTACCATCTGAATCCGCAGTACGAAGACGACCTCGTCGGCATGCCGCGGACCAAAATCGATTTCGACGACGCGCCGGGCGTATTCGTCCGTTACGGTTACTTGTTCAGCAGTGATGAGGCCGGGCAGCAGGCCGAAATCGGCATCCGCTACACGGTCATGGACTACGAGGTCGGCGGCGAGCGCATCGATGCCGGTGGGTTCGGATTTTTCGTATCGGGCTCATTTTGATCCGGTCGAGCGTCGAATCGCCATGCAGTCTTGTACCTCGAGGGAGGGCCCTATCATGAATTCCGGAAATCTTAAAACGGCTGTCATCCTGCTTCCGTTTGCGTTCGTGTTTTTATCGGGGTGTCTCGGATACCAGACCCGCCTCAATAGCAGCGTGGTCGATTACCTTTATCCCACCGCGGAGCAGGCGAAAGTCGAACCGTCGGTGCCGGTGCTCAAACTGCCGATCAGCGTCGGCATCGCGTTCGTGCCGGAACAGACCGGCGGCCGGCGCGGAACCGCCGGAGTCTGGTCGAACTGGTCCGGGTCCGGGGTGCTGTCGGAGGCGAAGAAGGCGGAGCTGCTCGAGCGGGTCGCGGCCAATTTCCGCAGTCTCGACTATGTCGACAACATCGAGGTCATTCCGTCGGCTTACCTCAGGCAGGGCGGTAGTTTTACCAATCTCGACCAGATAAAGACAATGTACGGAATCGACGTCATCGCGCTGGTCTCCTATGACCAGATCCAGTTCACCGACGAAGGCATGCTGTCGTTTACCTACTGGACGATTATCGGCGCCTATGTCGTCGCCGGCGAAAAGAACGATACGCACACGATGCTCGACACCGCGGTCTACGATATCGCCAGCCGGAAGATGCTGTTGCGCGCGCCCGGCGTGAGTAACGTCAGGGGCAGCTCGACGATCGTCAACCTGAGCGAGGAACTCAGGAAAGACAGCCTGCGCGGCTTCGAACTCGCGGCCGAGGACATGATCCCGAATCTCAAGGCGCAGCTCGAACGACTGAAGGAGAAAATCAAACAGGAACCGGAGAAAATCAAAGTGGTGCGCGCGACCACGAGTAGCGGGCCCAGCGGCGGCGGAGGCTCCGGCGGCGCGATCGGAATCCTCGAGATTCTGGTCCTGCTGGCTATTCTGCCGCTTGCCGCTCGCGGACGCCGCCGGCACTGGCGGGAGTAAACCAGGCAAGGGACACCGTGGGGTCGGACCACGCCAACTCATTGTTCTAGTTGAATATTGCTCTAAAATCGGCCATTTTTCGGCCTTGGAACCTCGTTGTTAGCGTAAAAAAAAGGTCGATCTAAGAGAATTCGTTCTTGCCCATCGGCTGGCGCGTTAAATGGCCGGTTTCGACGGCAAAATCGCAGGTTTAAGCGCCCGATCGGGGCTTAAATCGCAACGAAATCGAGATAATTCAATGAGTTATCGTGGTCCGACCCCGACCGGCTCGCCTCCTGGCATCGAAATCCCCGGTTTTATTGATCGTCGTTGCCTTTGGATGCGGGAGTTACAATAAACTTTTCAAATAAAAGACAGCCGTTAGCAGCCCGTTGAGCGTAAAACGAAAATATCAATTCTGGATCGACCGCGGTGGTACCTTCACCGACGTCGTGATGCGCGGTCCCGACGGGGCCCTGAAGACCCACAAGCTGTTGTCGGAAAATCCCGAGCAGTACGCCGACGCCGCCCTGCAGGGCATCCGCGATCTGCTGGGCGTTCCGCGCGATGCACCGATACCGGCGGCCGACATCGAAGCGATCAAGATGGGCACCACGGTCGCCACCAATGCGCTGCTGGAGCGCAAGGGCGACCGCACGCTGCTGGTCATCACGCGGGGATTCGGCGATGCCCTGCGAATCGGCTATCAGAACCGGCCGCGCCTGTTCGACCGCAATATCGTGCTGCCGGAAATGCTCTACGAGCAGGTCATCGAGGTCGCCGAAAGGCTGACCGCCCGTGGCGATGTTCTTGACGAACCGGACCCCGAAATCGTTGCCCGGGACCTGCAGGCGGCTTACGACAAGGGCATCCGTTCGGCGGCGATCGTATTCATGCACGGCTACCGGTTTCCGGCGCACGAGCAGACGGTCGCCGCGATTGCCCGCGAAATCGGCTTCACCCAGGTGTCGGTATCGCACGAGGTCAGTCCGCTGGTCAAGCTGATCTCGCGCGGCGATACGACCGTGGTGGATGCCTACCTGTCGCCGATCCTGCGCCGCTACATCGACGGGATCGCCGCCGAGATCGCGAGTCATACCGCGGCTGCGCCCCGGCTAATGTTCATGCAATCCAACGGCGGCCTGACCGACGCCCACCTGTTCCAGGGCAAGGATAGCATCCTGTCGGGCCCCGCCGGCGGCGTCGTCGGCATGGTGCGAACCGCCGTCATGGCGGGCTATGACAAGGTCATCGGCTTCGACATGGGCGGCACGTCGACCGACGTGTCGCACTACGACGGCGAATACGAACGCGAATTCGAAACGCTCGTCGCCGGGGTGCGCATGCGCGCGCCGATGATGCGGATTCACACGGTCGCCGCCGGTGGCGGATCGATCCTGCATTTCGACGGCGCGCGCTACCGGGTCGGGCCGGATTCGGCCGGCGCCGATCCCGGGCCCGCGTGTTACCGCCGCGGAGGGCCGCTCGCGGTGACCGACTGCAACGTCATGCTGGGCAAGATCCAGCCGCGCTATTTCCCCCGCGTGTTCGGTCCGAACGCGGACCAGATGCTCGATGCCGGGGTCGTGCGCGCCGGCTTCGAGGCGCTCGCCGAAGAGATATCGAAAGCCAGCGGCAAACCGGCCAGCGCGCACGAAGTCGCGGAGGGATTTCTCAAGATCGCGGTCGAGAACATGGCCAACGCGATCAAGCAGATATCCGTGCAGCGCGGCTACGACGTGACCGAGTACACTCTGAACTGTTTCGGCGGCGCGGCCGGCCAGCACGCCTGCCTGGTCGCCGACTCGCTCGGCATGAAGCGGGTGCTGCTGCACCCCTTCGCGGGCGTCCTGTCGGCCTATGGCATGGGCCTCGCCGACATCCGCGCGATACGCGAACAAACGGTGGAAATACCGCTGACCGAAGAAACGCTCGCGTCCCTGGCGTCACTCCTCGATGACCTGGAAGCCGCGGCGCGTTCGGAGGTCGCGGAGCAGGGCGTGGCCGACGCCGGTATCGACGTGCTGCGCAGGCTGCATCTTCGTTACGAGGGTACCGATACGCTGCTGGTCGTCGCCTTCGGCACGCTCGAGCAGATGATGACCGAATTCGAAACCGTGCACCGCGGCCGGTTCGGCTTCAACGTGCCCGATCGCGGCCACATCGTCGGCACCGTGTCGGCGGAAGCCATCGGCCGGATGGAGTCCGTCGAACACGACTCGGTCCGGCCGGTATCCGACGCTGCCGCGGTGCAAGCCCTCGACACGGTCGCGCTTTATACCGGCGGCGAAACCCACCGGGCGCCCGTCTACCAGCGCGATGTCCTGCAACCGGGCCAACGGCTGGACGGCCCCGCGATTATCGTCGAACAAACCGCGACCACGCTCGTCGAGCCCGGCTGGCAGGCGACCATGACGGAGCCGGGACAGCTGCTGTTGCAGCGCGTCGTGCCGCTGCCGGCGCGAGTCGCGATCGGCACGGATCATGGCGTCGCGGGAGAGCAGGGCGCGGACCCGATCCTGCTCGAAATCTTCAACAACCTGTTCATGTCGATCGCCGAACAGATGGGCGCGACGCTCGCCAACACGGCCTATTCCGTCAACATCAAGGAGCGGCTCGACTTTTCCTGCGCCGTCTTCGACCGCGACGGCCACCTGGTCGCCAACGCGCCGCATATGCCGGTCCATCTCGGCAGCATGGGCGAGAGCATCAAGGCCGTCATCCGCGAGCGCGCCGACCGCATCAAGCCGGGTGACGTGTATGCCCATAACGCGCCCTACAACGGCGGCACGCACCTGCCGGACGTCACCGTGATCTCGCCCGTATTCGATGAAGCGGGCGCCGAATTGCTGTTCTTCGTCGCCTCCCGGGGGCACCACGCGGATATCGGCGGTATCACGCCGGGTTCCATGCCGCCCGGCAGTAAGACGGTCGAGGAAGAGGGCATCCTCATCGACAACTTTCTGCTCGTCGAGAACGGGCGGATGCGCGAGCAGGCCCTGACCGAATTGCTCGGCAGCGGCAAGTATCCGGCGCGCAACCCGCGGCAGAACGTGGCCGACATGGCCGCCCAGATCGCCGCCAACGAAAAAGGCGTCCAGGAGCTTCGCAAGATGGTGGACCACTTCACGCTCGCGACGGTCAACGCCTACATGCGCCATGTGCAGGACAACGCCGAGGAATCCGTGCGCCGGGTCCTGGGCGTCCTCAAGAACGGCTCCTTTGCCTGCGACCTGGACCAGGGTCATCGTATCCGGGTCGCGATCACGATCGACGAGAAGAATCGAAAGGCGGTGATCGATTTCGGCGGCACGTCGGACCAGGTCGGCAGCAATTTCAACGCGCCGTCGGCGATCTGCATTGCCGCGGTCCTGTATGTTTTCCGGACCCTGGTGGACGACGACATACCCCTGAACGCGGGCTGCCTGAAGCCGCTCGAGATCATCATTCCGGATGGCAGCATGCTGAGTCCGCGATATCCGGCGGCGGTCGTCGCGGGTAACGTCGAAACCTCGCAGAGCATCACCGAAACGCTCTACGGCGCGCTCGGGGTAATGGCCTCGTCGCAGGCGACGATGAACAATTTCACCTTCGGCAACGACCGGCATCAATACTATGAAACCATTTGCGGCGGATCGGGCGCGGGTTCCGATTTCGACGGCACCGATGCGATTCACACGCACATGACCAATACCCGCCTCACCGACCCGGAAATCCTGGAATGGCGTCACCCGGTCATGCTGGAAAGCTTCGCCATCCGGGCCGGTTCGGGCGGCGAGGGCGCCCACCGGGGCGGTTGCGGCGTCGTGCGCCGCGTGCGCTTCCTCGAAGCCATGACGGCCTCGATCCTGTCGGACCATCGCCGCGTGCCGCCATTCGGGCTCGCCGGCGGCGAACCGGGGCAAGTGGGTCGCAACCGGATCGTCCGACGCGATGGCGCGATCGAGGAACTGGCGGGCGCCGACAGCACGCAGATGAATCCCGGCGACGTGTTCGTCATCGAAACCCCGGGTGGCGGTGGATTCGGCACGAAGCCGGCATCGAACGGCGCGGATTGAAGCGACATCCAACCGGTTTCTGCACCGCAAGACAGGATAGCCGTTAGCGTAAATCGCGAGCCCGGATACCGCGGTCAAGCCGCGGCATGACATCGCTGCTATTGAAACTCCTGTTTCAAATCCACGGTCGAGCGCTGGCCGATCGCGTCGAAGTTGAGGTCGAGCCAGTTCTCGGTCACGCGCCGGCCCTCGTCGCGCAGGTGGCAGAGAAAATCCCATTCCGGGCTGAACTTGCTGGCGATGCCGAACTTGCCGGTGACCTCGTCGGCGCGAATCGAATGGATGTTGAGATGGGTGAAGTGAAAGTGATCGCGGAACTCTTCCTTGATCCAGCCCTCCTCGACGATTCGCTTGACGAAATGGATCGCGCGCATCTCGCGCAGCAGCGACGAGTTGAAGCTGATCTCGTTGATGCGGTTGAAGATGTCGCGCGACGTCCGCGGCACCTCGTCGCGTTCGATCGGGTTGACGTGCAGGATGACGATGTCGCGGGTGTCGGTGTGGTAGACCAGCGGGTAGAGCGCGGGATTACCCATGTAACCGCCGTCCCAGTAGGCTTCGCCGTCGATCTCGACCGCCTGGAACAGCATCGGCAGGCAGGCCGACGCGAGCACGGCATCGAGGCTCACTTCCTCGTTGCGGAAGACCTTGATCTTGTTGGTCCGCACGTTGGTCGCGCAGATGAACATCTGCGTATTCCTGCAGCGCTTGATCTCGTCGAAGTCGACGTGCTTCGCGAGTACGTCGCGCAGCGGATTGAAATTGAGCGGGTTGAACTGGTAGGGCGAAAAGACCCGCGTGAAGGTGTCGAACCAGTGGTAACCTAGCGACTGGTTGACGCTTTCCCAGCCGCCTAAGAACTGCTCCCAGAAGCCTGGCTTGACCGGGTTGTAGCGCTGCCCGGCGTCGCTGATGTCCTTCCAGAAATCGTGCAGCGCCTCGCGCGCGCCGTCAACGCCGCGTTTCATCTTGCCGTAGGAATAAACCGCGGTATTCATCGCGCCGGCGCTGGTGGCGCTCAGGCCGTCGATCTCGAGCCGGCCGTCCTCGCACAGCTTGTCGAGCACGCCCCACGCGAACGCGCCGTGGGCACCGCCGCCCTGCAGGGCGAGGTTGACCATTTTCGGTTCGTTCGGCCGGGCTTTTCTTCGGCGTCGGGTGATTACGGGGTCTGTCATGATTGGCGCTTACTTTAGCCTGTCATATTCATCACAGCGCGGCGTCATTGCGAGGAGGCGTCAGCCGACGAAGCAATCTCCCGGCCCTTGCCTGACCTCGGGAGATTGCTTCGCTGCTTCACAGCTCGAAATTACGGCAAGTATCGGGAGATCCCTCGTTGCACCCGGGACGCCTGCGGCGGATTGCTTCGCTGCTTCGCGGCTCGCAATGACGCCGATTTTTGGGCTCAAGTAGGAGTCATTCGGTTCTGTCATGGTGAATCCTATTTGATCGATTACGGTCGGGTCGTTGCCGGCAGGACAGTGTATGCCAAAAAAGCCGCGCATCGGAGCGCAATATCGGTTGTGCGCGGACCGGCGAGCCGATATACTTCTTCGCGAATACTGTGTATCCAATGTAGCCACATATGGCCAAGACCGCGGCGCTCCGCATTCGGATCGAGCCGAAACTACACAAGGAGTTTCTCGCCGCCTGCAAGGCGCAGGATGTTCCCGCTTCGCAGGTGCTGCGCGAATTCATGAAACAATTCGTATCCGCCAATCAACAAACACCGCAACTGGACTTCTTTCAGCAGGCGAGGCATACCCGTGTCGATTGAGCAAAGACCCCGCCCCCGCGTGCGGGAGCTGCCCCCGAGTATCGGAAAATACGAAATCAAGGCCTTGCTCGGCGAGGGCGCGACCGGCGCCGTTTTCGAGGGCTTCGATCCCGACATCGAACGCCGCGTCGCGATCAAGACACTGCACCCGCACCTGCTGGCCGGCCGGGTCGGCGCCGGGCTGCTCGCGCGCTTCAAGCGCGAGGCGATCTCGGCGGCGAAATGCGCGCATCCAAACATCGTCGCGATTCTCGAGTACGGCCAGCAGGACGACTGGCCGTTCATCGTCATGGAATACGTCGACGGGATATCGGTGCAACGCCTGATCAAGCAACGGCGCGCGCAGGGCCGCGGCATCAGCCTGAAGCGCAACCTCAACATCGTATCGGGGCTGCTCGCCGCGCTGCACGCGGCCCACGGCCTCGGCATCGTGCATCGCGACGTCAAGGCTTCCAACGTGCTGATCACGCGCGACGGCGGCCAGATCAAGCTGGCCGATTTCGGCATGGCGCGGCTCGCCGAGAGTTCCGACCTGACGATGATCGGCTCGCTGATCGGCTCGCCGCGCTACATGGCGCCCGAGGTCCGGTTCGGCCTGAGCGCCGATCACCGCGCCGACGTGTTTTCGGCGACGCGACTGTTCCTCGAGTTGCTGAAAATGCTGCCCGACAGTACCCGCTGCCCGCGCACGCAGCTCGCGTACATCGCCGACATGCCGCCGGGCAACCGGATCGACTACTCGGTGCCTTACCCGAGCGCGTTCATCCCGGTGCTCGTCCGGGGGCTGGATCCGGATCGGACCAGGCGTTACCAGTCGGTCGGCGACCTGATGAAGGCGATCAAGCGAGCGCTACCCAATCTGCAATTGCAGCAGGCTCCCGACTTTTACGCCAGGGCGGTCGCGGTCGACAGACCCGCGGCCGCGGCGGCGGCGGCGAGCGACGAGGAGGTGGAAGCGCTGACGAGCCTGCTCGCGGTCTTTACCGGCCCGCTGGCGAAGGTCATCGTCGACAAGCACAATGTCGGCAGTATCACGGCGGACAACCTCGCGCAAGAGATCGCCGCCAAGATTCCCGAGCGCGAAAAGCAGCTCGAGTTCCTGCGGCGCTGGCAGACGATGTGCTCGACCCGGCAGTCGCCGATCGACGCGATCGACGCGATCGAGGCCCGGCGGCCGGAGATCTTCCCCGAGGCCGCGCACTCGCGGGGCGACATGCTGAACCGGATCGGCAGCAAGTTCGCGCATTACCTCGAGCCGATAACCCGGACGCTGTCGCGCAAGGGCAAGGGCAACGACGGACCAGGGTCGGCCTGATCGGAGAGGTCGGTGGCGATCGAAGCGGCGACGGGTCGCCGGGCAACGATGGCCGTCGCTAGCGCACCGCGACCAATCGCCACCGGCCCGGTGGGTTGGCGCACCGGGCAGCTACCGGGCGAATATCCGAAACCGGGCCGGGGAGGGATATCATGCCTTTGATCGTCAAGATAATCCTCGTGTTGATTGTCGGCATTTTCGTGGTTTTTACGTTCCTGTGGTTTTACTACGGAGCCACCGGACCCGCGGCTTGCGCGTTGCAGAAGCGCAAGCTGCTGCCAGACAAATGCCTCGGGGCCTGCGCCGCCGGATTCGTCTGCATCAATACCGGCGACCGGCCTTATGGCCCCTTCGGTCTCGGCGGGACGCAGCATGCCATTTGCAACTGCGTCCCCGCGGCCTGGGCGGCCGGCCTGTCGACCCCGGGTGGCGACGATTCCGATTCCGACGGGGAGTCGAACCAGTAGGCCGGCACGCAGGGCGGCCGACGCGAGCCGCTATCCTCTCAGCCGAGGTCGGGCTCCGTCTTGCCGAAGCATTCGAGCCGGCTCATCCGTTCCCACCAGTCGGCGAAGCCCGGCACGTCGAAGACCTTGCCGGCGTCTTCGGTCAGGCTGACGTAGAAACAGATCGGCCCGAGGTAGAAGTCGGCCAGCGTCGGCTTGTCGCCCGCAATCCACTCCGACTCGCCGCGGATTTCCATCAGCTTGGTCAGCACCTTGCGCGATTCCTCGATCGACTTTTGCAAAAACGCCGCGTCGGGGTTGCCGATGAAGTCGGGAAACAGGTGGTAACCGGCGACGCCGACGAGCGCGCCGTAGCCGTAGGCATCGATCACGCTGATGGCCATGTCCATGCGCGCGCGGTCTTTCGCGTTGTCGGGGATAAAAGACGGCCCGTCGAGCACGTCGTCGAGAAAGCGCGTGATCGCGCTGGTCTCGATCAGGCGAAAACCGTCGACGTCGACCACCGGCACCTTGCCGAACGGGTGACGCTCGAGATGCTCCGGCTCGAGCGGTTCGCCGGCGAGCACGTTGACCGGCACCTGCTCGTAGTCGGCGCCTTTTTCGTGCAGCAGCATGCGCACGGTGCGCACGTAGGTGCTGCCGTCGAATCCGTAAAGAACGATCTGCTTGGCCATGGCTTTAGCTCCTGTTTATGGTTGTGATCGGACGTGATCATTCTACGCCGATTCAAGCGCAATGGATCAAGGCGAGGGCCCGGCATCTCGATCCGCTCGGTTGGACCGGCGCCACGATTTCATTTTTGTCGATGACCCCGGACGAATATCTGCCGCTGAACCCCGGGCCGTTTGCTCGCGAGGATGCTATCGGGCCAACCGCCGGAGCGCGACCCCGCCACGAGTCGGGTTCGCCGGCGGGAAAGTTTCAAAGGGGTCAGTGTCGATTGAAAGAATTACAGCCGAAATGGGCCAACGAATTATTCTGAGCCTGCAGATTTTTCTATCGACACTGACCATTTTGATCCTTTTAAGGTTCAATTCCGCGAAACGGGATTATTGCAGGCTGTAAAATGTATCTATAATCAGGTTGTCCATGCTATAGCCGATTCGTCTCCATGACCGCGCACAGCGACGCCCTCGAAGAACTCAACAAGCTCGTGCCGCTGCGGGACAAGCTGTATGCCACGCACCAATCCATCGCCGAAATGTTCCCGTTCATCGTGCGGATCGCGATCGCGATCTACGATCCCGAGACGAGCGTGCTCAAGACCTTCCTGCACAGCAGCGGCGACGACAATCCGCTCGATCACTACAGCGCCCTGCTCGACGACGCCCCGTCGCTCAAGCAGATCCTGAAAAGCGGATCGCCGCGAGTCATCAACAACATGCTGACCTTCGAAGGCGAGGGCGGCGAGCACACGCGCCGGCTCGGGCGCTACGGCTATGCCGCGAGCTACACGATGCCGATGTTCAGCAACGGGATTTTCTTTGGCTTCGTATTCTTCAACGCGGACCAGACCGACGTCTTCGACGAGAGCACGCTGCGCCAGCTCGATACCTACGGCCACCTGATCTCGCTGATGGTAATCAACGAGATCATCCCGATGCAGGTGCTGAACGCCGCGGTCAAGACCACCGGCAACTTCACCCATCTGCGCGATCCGGAGACCGGCAGCCACCTCGATCGCATGTCGCGCTACAGTCGCCTGATTGCCCGTGCTATCGCCGACAAGTACGACCTCGACGACGAATACATCGAACACATCTTCATGTTCTCGCCGCTGCATGACATCGGCAAGATCGGCATTCCCGACGAAATCCTGCTCAAGCCCGATCGCCTCGACGAGCGCGAGACCGAGGTCATGCACGGCCATGCCAGGCTCGGCAAGCGCATGGTCGACGAGATTCTCGAAAATTTCGGCCTCGACAACCTCGCCCACGCCGACATGCTGCGCAATATCGCCGAGTTTCATCACGAATCGGTCAATGGGCAGGGTTATCCGCGCGGCATGAAGGGCGCGCAAATTCCGCTCGAGGCGCGCATCGTCGCGGTCGCGGACGTGTTCGACGCGCTGACCAGCGCGCGGCCGTACAAGGAGGCCTGGTCGAACGAAGTCGCGATCGGGGAGCTTAAAAAGCTGGCGGGCGAATCGCTCGACCGCGATTGCGTCGACGCGCTGATCCGTAACCTCGACGAAGTCGAACGCATCCAGCAACAGTTCCGCGAGGACTTCTACGGCTGAGGCATTACGGTGACGTTTGACTTTATTCTGCGCAGCAAAGCAAGTTAACGGTCACCGAGACTTCGAAACCTGAGCACATAGGCGCCTCACAACACACTGTTCTTTGCCCGGTAAAACGGTGAAAATGGGGTATTTTGCGTTTTCCCATTCTGCCAGGGAAACAATATGCCGGGCAAAGCGAGTGACGTCGCCGGCTTGCCACCGGCGCGATTGAGAGTCCGACTTCTGGGTGCAGCCGAAGTATTGCTGGACGGCCATCGCCTGCCTGCCTTCGACTCGCCTCGCCTGCAGCGATTTCTTGCCTTGCTCGTGTTGCGAAGGCAGGCGCTTCAGCGCGCGAAAACCGCATTCGAGCTCTGGCCGGACTCCGACGAAAGCCAGGCGCGCACGAATCTCAGAAAGCTGCTTCACGACTTGCGCCGATCATTGCCGGATGTCGAGCGCTTCGTCGAGATCGGCAACGACACCGTGCGCTGGATTCCGGACGGGGGTAGCGATGTCGACGTCCTGAAATTCCGCGACGCGATCGCCGCCGGCGACCTCGAGTTGGCCGCACGCACTTATTGCGGCGATCTGCTTCCTGCCTGTTACGACGACTGGGTGCTCGACGAACGCGCGAAGCTACGCAATGAAGCGCACGAGATCCTGGCGCGATTGATCCGTGAAGCGGCCGAGCGCGAGGATTACGACCTGATGCTCCGGTCTGCGCAACGCATCCTCGAGCTCGAGCCGAGCGACGAGGTCGCCGTGAAGGCGCAGATGGATGCTTACCTCGCGCTCGGTGACAGGGCCGAGGCGCTGCGGTCGTATCATCGTTACGCGGAGGCGCTGGAGCGCGACCTGGGGCTGTCGCCGAGCGATGCGATTGGCGCCAGGTATCGCGAGCTGCGGGGCGATCCATCAGAACGCGAGCCCGGGCCGGGCGATGATCCGTCGTCGATCGCCGAATCGCCGTTCGTCGGCCGCGGTCCCGAGTGGCAGCAACTCGTCGAGGCCTGGGATCTCGCGCGCGGCGGTAGTGCGCATCTCGTGCTGATCAGCGGTGAGGCCGGGGTCGGCAAGTCCCGGCTGGCCGAGGAGTTCGGCCGTCGCGTCCGCGCGGACGGCTACCCGGTTGCATCGGCGCGTGCCTACGAGGCGGCGGGCCGGTTGCCGTGGGGGCCGGTGGTCGACCTGCTGCGCGCGGATGCGCTCTGCGGCCAGGTCGAGACGCTCGAAACGCCCTGGCGAGCCGAACTGGCTCGCCTGCTGCCCGAATTGCTGGATGACGCGTTCTCGCCCGAATCGGTCCCGGTAAACGACCAGACGCAACGTCATCGCCTGTTTGATGCCATCAGCCAGGCTATCGTTGGCGGTGATCGCCCGCGCCTGCTGATCATCGACGATCTGCAGTGGTGCGATGCCGAGACGATCGAACTGATCGGTTTCCTGGTCCATTCCCGATCAACGGCGCCGATCCTGGTTATCGCAACGGTCCGCACCGAGGAAATCCCCGACGGGCACCCCCTGGTCGGGCTGGTCGATGCCCTGACGCACGACCAGGCGATGACCGCGGTGCCGCTCGACCGGTTCGATGAATCGACCACGGCGACGCTCGCGGCGCGGATGCGCGGCGCGGAATCGATCGACAAGAAGCTCGCGGCACGGATCTGGAACGAGACCGAAGGCAATCCGCTGTTCATCGTCGAAACGCTACGTGCCGGCATCTCTGCCGATGGCAGCGAGGCTGTACTGACGCCGACGATGCGGGTTGTGCTGCGGGCGCGGCTCGACCAGCTGAGCGAAGGCGCGCGGCGAATCGCCGAGGTCGCGGCCGTCATCGGGCGACCCTTCTCGATCGGGCTGCTGGCGGCGGCCAGCGGGTCCGATGACCAGGAAATCGTCGCTCGGATCGACGAGCTCTGGCGACGACGAATCATCCGCGACCAGGGATTCCGCTACGATTTCAGTCACGACAAGCTGCGGGCGATTGCGCTCGAGCTGATCGGTCCCGCGCGCCGGCGCCGGTTTCACGCGGCCGTCGCGGCGGCGCTGGCGCTCGAGGCGCAAGACGATAGCGCGGCGGCCAGCCCGCGACTGGCGGCCCACTACGACCAGGCCGGCATGATCGAACCGGCCATCGAGGCTTACCGATTGGCGGGCGCCAGGGCGGTGGCGGTGTCGGCCCTCGACGAAGCGATCGCGATGTTTCGGCGCGCGCTTGCGCTGCTAAGCGATCTGCCGCCTTCGGCGACGCGCGATGGCCTCGAACTCGATATCCGGATTGCCCTCGGATCGCCGCTGGTCGCGGTCGAAGGCTACGGATCAAAGGCTTCGCACCGGCTCTACGAACGGACCCTCGCGCTTTGCCGCAGGCTCGAAAAGCCGGCAAATCCGCCGATTCTGCGCGGTCTCGGCCTCGCGCGGCTGCAGGGTTGCCGCTTCGATGATTGCGACGGCTTCGCCCGTAGCCTGCTCGAGCAACAAAGTCGCGATCCGATCGCCCTCACCGAGGGCCGCTACCTGCTCGGCGTCAGCGCGTTCTGGCAGGGCGACCTCGCAACCGCGCGGCGCTATCTCGACGGGGCGATCGAAGCCTACGATCCGGCGCGCCGCGCCGAGCACCTGGCGTCGTATGCCCAGGACCCGAAAGCGATCTGCCTGGTGCGGCGCGGCCTTGCCGAGCTGTGGGCCGGCGATATCGACCGGGCATTTGCCGACGCCGAATCCGCGCTCGAACTCGCCAACGAACTCGATCATTTGATGACGCTGGCCTACGTCTACACCTACGCGGCAATCCTGGTTGCCGAAACCGGTGACCTGGCGCACCTCGCCGAACTCCTCCAGGAGGCGGATCGATTGTGGCAGCGACTTATGGAGCGCTATCTCGTCGTCGTGCTCGATGCCCTGCGGGGCTGGCTGGAAGTCTGCGACGGGGAGGCTGCCGGCGTCGAAAAGATCGTGCGCTCGGTGGCGCGCTCCCGTACCGACGGCGAGACCCTCCATCTGAGCTACACGCTGCTGCTGCTCGCCCGCGCGCGCGCGTCGCTCGGTGAGTACCACGAGGGACGGGCCGCCATTCGCGACGCGATCGCGTGGACCCACGACCGCCAACAGCGATACCTGGAGGCCGAACTGTGGCGCGTCGACGGCGAACTGGTCTATGGGCTGGGAGAAGCCGAAACCGCGATGGCGTCATGGCGCAAGGCCGTCGACGCGGCCCATGCCCAGGGCGCCGGGTGGCTCGAACTGCGCGCGCTCCACGCGCTCGTCAGCCGGTTTCCCGATCGGGCATTGCACGAGCGGCTGGCTGAACTCGTCGAGACAATCCCGGCGAGCCGGGATCTGCCGGCGTTCCGCGCGGCGAGGAGCTTTTTACAGGAATCGGGCTGACGCGGAACGCTTGCGGAACGCCCCGGGGTGCATACTCGGCGCAAATCAGTAACAGGAGCACCCGATGACCGATCTCAGCCACGCCTTGCGCGACCAGGTTCGCGGCCGCGTCGTCACCGCGTCGGATCCGGACTACGACGACGCCCGCCAGGTCTACAACGCGATGCACGATCGCAGGCCTCGCGCCGTGGTCCAGTGCGTCGATTCGGCCGACGTCATGGCCGTCATCGCCGCGGCCCGCGCCGGCGGCCTCGACCTCGCGGTGCGCGGCGGGGGGCACAGCGTTCCCGGATTCGGCACGGTCGATGACGGCCTGGTCATCGATCTGGCGAAAATGAACGGCGTGCGGGTCGATCCGGTTAAAAAGGTCGCCCGCGTCGGCGGCGGCGCGACCCTCGGCGACGTCGACCATGCGACCTGCCCGTTCGGCCTGGCGGTGCCCGGCGGGATTATCTCGACGACCGGGGTCGGCGGCCTGACGCTCGGCGGCGGTCTCGGCTACCTGACCCGCAGCTGCGGGCTGACGATCGACAGCCTGCTGTCGGCCGACGTCGTGCTCGCCGACGGCCGGCAGGTGACCGCGAGCGACTACGAGAACGAGGATCTGTTCTGGGCCCTGCGCGGCGGCGGCGGTAACTTCGGCGTCGTCACGAGCTTCGAGTTTCAGCTGCACGCGGCCGGCGACGTCGTCGGGGGGCCGCTGTTCTACGAATTCGACGACGCCGCGGCGGTCCTCGAGGGCTACCGCGAATACATCGCCCACGCGCCGGAGCAGCTCGGCTGCTTTTTCGGCTGGCAGATCGCGCCCGAGGCGCCGTTCATTCCCGCCGATCGAATCGGCGACCTGTTCTGCGTGCTGGTCACCTGCTGGAACGGCCCGCGCGAAGAAACCGAACGGGTATTCCAGCCGCTGCGTGACGTCGCCGAGGTGAGAGCCGAGTTCGTCGACGTCATGCCTCTACCGGCGCTCAACAGCCTGTTCGACGACGCGGTGCCGAAGGGCATGCAGCATTACTGGAAGGCTGACTTCATCACCGAACTTACCGACGAGGCGATCGCCGCGCACATCGAGCACGGCCGCAACACGCCGCACATCAGCTCGAGCATGCACCTGCACCCGATCAACGGCGCGGCGCAGCGGGTTGGCGCCGAAGAGACCGCCTTCGGCCACCGCGACAAGAATTTCTCGCCGGTGGTCGCCGGCATCTGGGACGACCCGGCCGACAACGAGGCCAACATCCAGTGGGTCAAGGACTACTACGCGGCGATTCATCCGCATTCGGGCAGCGACGGCGGCTACGTCAATTTCATGTCCGATGACGACGACGCGCGCGCACCGGCGAACTATGGCGCGAGTTACGCGCGGCTCGCGGCGGTGAAGGCCGCCTACGATCCGGACAACCTGTTCCACGTCAACCAGAACATCGCTCCCGCAAACGCGGGCGTGACTGCGTGAATTATTCAATTAGGAGGAGCGACGAAATGAAAGACCAATGGCTTTTCAAGAGCGAAACCTACGATAACTGCAACTGTGAGATCAACTGCGGTTGCCAGTTCAACCTGCCGAGCACCCACGGATTCTGCCAATCGGCCTATACCGGCCAGATCGTCGATGGCTATTTCAACTCGACGCCGCTGACCGGGCTGAAGTGGTCGGCTATCTACCAGTGGCCCGGTGAAATCAAGGACGGCAACGGCAAGCGTCAGATCGTCATCGACGAACGCGCCGACGCGGCGCAGCGAGCCGCGCTCGAAACGATTATCGCGGGCGAGGCCTGCGTGCCGCTGAGCAACGTTTTCTCGGTGTTCGCGTCGACCTGCACCGAGTTCTGCGAGACCCTGTTCCGGCCGATTCGTCTCGACGCGAACGCCGAGCACAGGACCGCGGATATCGAAATTCCCGGTGTTCTGACCAGCACCGGCCGGCCGATCGTCAATGAGTTCGACGACGAACCGTTCCGCATCGCGCTGGCGCGGCCGAGCGGCAGCTTCGAATTCACCTATGCCGATATCGGCCGCGGATCGACCTCGGTGACGGGTGACATGGAAATGGCCTTTTCCGATACCTATGCACATTACTGTGTTCATCACTTCGACCAGGACGGTCTCGTCAGGGAACGGTCGCGGCTCACGGCCTGGCTGGACGGCTGATCCGCGAGCGGAGCGACAAGCGATGACGCCTCCCGTCGATACGGCATTCGAGGCGGCGCTCAGGCGTGACCGGTTGATCGTGATCGCCGCGCTGGTTGCGGTCATCGCGCTGTCGTGGGCGTACTTGCTGGCCGGCGCCGGCATGGGCATGTCGGGGCTCGAAATGACGCGCATGTCGCAGCACGAGTTGACCGGTAACGTGGACCACGCCGCGAAGATGCATCCCGCGGCCTGGACTCCCGGCTACGCCGCGCTGATGTTTAGCATGTGGTGGGTCATGATGATCGCGATGATGCTGCCGAGCGCGGCGCCGCTGATGCTCGTGTTCGCGACGGTCAATCGCCGCCAGCGCGCGACCGGCCGCCCGCACGTCGCGATGGCAATCTTCGCCTCCGGCTATCTCGCCGCCTGGGGCGCGTACAGCCTCGCCGGCGTGTTGTTGCAGTGGGTATTCGAACGAATCGGTATCCTGTCGCCGATGCTCGTCGCGAGCAGCGATGAATTCGTCATATTTCTGCTGCTTGCCGCGGGCCTCTACCAGCTCACCCCGATCAAGCAGGCCTGCCTTCGCTACTGCCGGTCGCCGCTCGATTTTCTGAACAGCCGCTGGCGTCCCGGTGCCGCCGGCGCGTTGCAGATGGGCCTCTTGCAGGGTGCCGCCTGCGTCGGTTGCTGCTGGTTCCTGATGGCGCTGATGTTCGTCAGCGGCCTGATGAACCTTTACTGGATCGCGGGGCTTGCACTACTCGTGCTGCTCGAGAAGACCATTCCCGGCGGCCAGTCGTTTGGGCGCGCGATTGGTATCGGCCTGCTCGTCGCAAGTGCCGGAGTGCTCGCGCTGACATAAAGGGTTCGGCGATAAACTAGCCTCGTTCTCGCTTGTCGCCGAACCCCCCTTAAATTTCTTCCGCTAGTCCCTCAGATCGACCGGGCGAAAGATTTCCCAGTGGCTCGAGCCGGGCACGACCAGCGGCTCCATTTCGTCGCCGAATTTGGCGTGCGCCTCGTACTTCACCATCTCGTCCCATTTATCCTGGAGGTCTTGCAGGGTTTCCACCTCGAGATCGAACTCGTAACGAGATTCCATCGCGCCGATCGAGCCGGTCCGGATGCGTTGCTGGCTGCTGGTAATGCCGACTTTCTCCCCGACTTCCCGGTCCCACTCTTTTATCTTTTTTTCGAATTCGTCCTTCTTGCCAAAGCGAACATCGATGATCCAACGTGCGATAAACATTTTACCGTACCCCGAATACGCGGATTGCACCGCAACCGGGAAATTGTATCAAACCGAAAGACGCGAAACGGAACGCGTTTCTTTTGGTTAAATCCAGGTAGCGGTCCGTATCCGAAATATCAGCTTAAACTGAGGCGAGTCAAACTCGTCCCGCTCGGGTCTGTTAAAAAGGCAGGCACGGCGTGTTTCGTCATCAACGACAAAGACCAGGTGCGAGGCCCAGGCATGCAAGAACATGAATACATCAAGGTCATCGATCGCGTGCATATCACGACGGCGATCGATCAGCTCAAGAAGGTCAGACCGGCGCAGAGTATCGGCGGAATCTCCGAGACCGACCTGGAAGAAATAATTTTCAAGCTCAAAGAGTGGGAAGAGGAATTGTTTCGGGTCGTGGACGTCATTCCGGACATGCAAGGCGATTGAAAGGCTGCTTCTGCCTTTCGGGAATCAAGGGGACGGTCAACCTGTTCGTCCACTGCAACTCGAGGTAACTGTCACCGAATTTCGAAATCTCGACGAAGTCGAACGAATCCAGCAACGGTTCAAGGAAGACTTTTACGGTTAGCCGCTCGAGACGGCAGCCGGAATCAAGGGATTCCGTGCCGATCGACTATCCGGGGCGCGATGGCGTGACTGTTCGTGTTGCCAGGCACGGTGAAATCATTCGACACCGAGCCCGTTTTATTTTCATCTGGAAGTACAACCCATGAGCACACATCGCAGAGTTGGGAGGGACTCGGGCCCAAACAGTGCCTCATGGTGGTACCTGGCTTCAGTGACAGTGCTGGGCAGCGGATCGATGTTGGCAGCAAGTCGTTTTCCGGGAGGTTTTGACTGGGCCTATACCGTGGCCTCCGCGCTGGCTTCGCAAAAGCATAATCCACAGGGCAGCTTCTGGTTTGCCGGTGCCCTGTCGTTGGCAATGGCGTTGCTTTGGCCCTACGCGACAGCGCTGAAACAACGACGGGATTGGACACACCGCGGACTGCTGACATTCGCCATTGTTGCCTTGCGCGCAGGATTGCTCAGCGGTGTGTTACTGGGCCTGGAGAGGCTGCTGATTCGCGATCTTTCGGCCCTGGTGAACAAGGCTCACGAGACTCTCGGCCTTTTTACCTTCTTCGGTCTGTATATCGGCACCATCGGTTTACTGGTATGCGCGATGCTGCCTCGGAAAGTCCATTTCTTCACGTTGTTGCTGATCATCAGTCCCCTGCTGGCAATTTGCATCACCCAGGTTTGGCTGTTCCTGGATCAACGTGACCTGGGATGGGTGGACACCGACTGGCGAGCAATGGGCATCCCAGTCTGGCTGAGCTTCGCCTTCTGGCAATGGCTGGCGATCGGATTTCTCTGGCTAGGTCTGGGCTTGCTTTCGTTTGCCGGTGTGCATAGAGAATCAAAAACAGATATACCGTAGGTGCGGACAGATTCATTTTTAACCGGGCATTCATGCGCCGAAATGTAGGCTTCGAGGCGACTCTGAAAAGCTGGCTGTATCGAAGTCGACCTTAAAGGCATCATTTTACCCCTGTAAAGTCGCACTAAAGCGTCTCATCGGTGCCGATTCGACAATAAAGTATCTTTATATCAATGGGATAGCATGGTCCGACCGCATTGATTCATTGGTTGATACTATTTTCGAAAGTAACCGTAAATCTCGATCTGTCCCCCGGCTTTTCTATGGCATCATGCTCGGCTAACACGAGCGACTCGAACCACGGGGCTCCAGGCTCCGTTATAGCCTTACGCCAGGCTCCCATTCAAACTCAGACCGGGCATTTTTGCCCGTTAAAAGTCGCATTTAAGCTTCTCGCCGGCGCCGATTCGACGAAAAAAGTATCTCTATGAATCAAGTATGCTGTCCCGCGATTCTCGGACCCGCAAATCGACTCGGGACGCGGCTCACCGCGCACGCGCGGCGATGCTGCTGAACTTCCGGCGGTAGACGGCCGGGGTCAGACCGACCTTGCGCTTGAAGACCCGACGGAACGAGGCGGGATCCTCGTAACCGACCGAGCTGCTGATAGCCTCGATGTTGGTGGCTTTCGACTCGAGCAGTTGTTTGGCGGCCTCGATGCGGATCCCCTGCACGTAATCGATCGGCTGGTAACCGGTCGCGGCGCGAAAGCGGCGCGCAAAGGTGCGCGCGTTGAGCCCCGAGCGCTCAACCATCTCGGAGACCGGATTCGGCTGGTCGTAGTGCTCCTCGATCCACGACTGGCACTGCTGCACGATGGCGTCGTCGTGCCGGGTATTGCAATTCATCGTGCTGAACGGAGCCTGCCCGTCGACATGCGACGTCAGCAGGTAAACCCGGGCAGTGTTGAGCGCCTGGTTGAGACCACAGAAACGCTCGATCAGGTAAATCGCCAGGTCTTGCCACGAGGTCACGCCGCCCGCGGTCACCACTCGCTTGTGTTCGGCGCCCAGGTTCAGAATCGATTCCGGCACGAACTTCACTTGCGGAAAATACTCGCGGAACATGTCGCCGTAGGCCCAATGGCTCGACGCCTCGTGACCGTTGAGAAAGCCAGCCTCGGCCAGCAGGGTCGAGCCCGAACAGACCGAGCAGAGGAGCGAATCGCGCGCGTGCATGCGCTTGAGCCACTGAATCTCGGCCGCGTGTTTGCCGAGCGGCGACTGGTCGAGCGGCGTATACATGTCGCAGACGACGACGGCGTCCGCCCGTTCGATATCGTCGGTGCCGGCCTGCGGCTGAACCGGTATGCCGCTCAGGCAGACGAACGGTTCGGACGAAGTGGCGACGATCCTGACGTCCAGCATGCTCTCGTCGAGGACTCCGCCGATCATTTCCTCGTAGTCGGGGCCGACGTTACCGAGCACGTCGTAGAGGCCGTAGAGGACGCTGGCCGTCGTATCCCGTGACGCCAGCAGGCAAACCAAGGGTTTTTCCATGCGAGCGGGTTCCTCGATCGGAACGGGGTTGTCAAATATGCCACGATTATGTGCTTTATGCCATTTTGGCTGTCCATTTTGCCCCGCTTTTGTAAGTTTTGGCGATTGTTGCGGCCGGGTCTTCGACCCTAGAATGATTTTCCAGTCATCAGCAAATAATCGGAGTCGAAAATGAGCAAGCCGGCAGAAGAACTTTCCAGTCGGATCGGCGGCGAAGTGCTGGCGCCGAACAGCGACGGTTACGATGAGGCGCGCGCGATCTGGAACGCGATGATCGACCGCAAGCCCGCGCTGATCGCGCGCTGCCGCAACAGCGGCGACGTTGCCGGCACGCTCGCATTTGCTCGGCAGCACGACTACCCGGTATCGATCCGCGGCGGCGGGCACAACGTCGCCGGCCACGCGGTTTGCGACGACGGCATCACGATCGATCTGAGCGGCATGCGTGGCGTCACCGTCGACCCTGACGCACGGACCGCGCGCGTCGCCGGCGGCGCGACCTGGCGAGATGTCGACGCCGCGAGCCAGGCGCACGGACTCGCCACGCCGGGTGGCCTGATCTCGGATACGGGCGTCGGCGGACTGACGCTGTCGGGCGGCATCGGCTGGCTCAGGAGCCGCTACGGGCTGTGTATCGACAACGTACTTGGAGTCGAGATCGTCACCGCCGACGGCGAAATCCGCCGCGCCGACGAGCAGGAAAACGCCGACCTGTTCTGGGCGGTGCGCGGCGGCGGCGGCAACTTCGGCGTGATCACCGAGTTCGAGTTCCGCCTGCACCCGCTCGGCCCCGAGGTCATGTTCTGCGCGCCGATTTACAAGCTCGAATGCGGCGCCGAACCGATTCGCTTCTGGCGCGATTTTATTGTCGACAAGAGCGACCGCATCGGCTCGCTGGTCGAGTTCTCGACGGTGGGCGAGAGCGAGGATTTCCCGCCCGAATCTTGGGGCAAGCAGGTCTACACCATCGCCGCGGTTTACGCCGGAGATGCCGAGGAAGGCGAGCAGGTGATGCAACCGCTGCGCGAGCTCGCGCCGATGGTCACCGATTTCTCCGGCCGCCTGCCGTACTGCGAATTGCAGAAACTGTTCGACGAGCTGATGCCGGCCGGGCAATTTCGCTGTTACTGGAAATCGCACTACCTGAGCGAACTGTCGGACCAGGCGATCGACGATATTCTAGACGGCGTCACCAGCGTACCTTCGCCCAACACGCTGTCGTCGATCTGGAACTTCGGCGGCGCGACCGCCGAGGTGCCGGCCGACGCGACCGCGTTCGGCGACCGCTCGATGCCGTGGATGTATTCGATCGATTCGGTCTGGCAAGGCGCGGAAAACGATGCGGCCAACATCGACTGGACGCGCGACTTCTGGGGTCGCATGCAGCGCTACTCGCACGACGGCCGCATGTACCTGAATTTCCCGGGCCAGGGCGAGGAGGGCGACAAGCTGCTACGAGACACTTTCGGCGAGAACAACTTCCGGCGCCTGCGCGAGATCAAGGCGAAATACGATCCCGACAACCGCTTTCGCTTCAACCAGAACATCCGCCCGGCAGCGTAACGGGAGTGACCCATGACCGATTCTGCCAATAATGTAACCGTGGGAGTCATCGGGCTCGGCCTGATGGGCAGTGCCCTGGCCGATGTGCTGATGACGCAGGGTTTTGATTTACGGGTCTGGAATCGCAGCCGCGACAAGTGCGAGCGCTTCGCCGCGGCCGGGGTTCCGGTCGGGGATTCGGCCGCAACCGTCGCCAACGAGTGCGAGGTGCTCGTCGTTTGTCTGACCGACCACGCCGCGTCGATGGACGTACTGCAGTCCGGCGAAGTGGCGAAAGGGCTCGAGGGGAAAACGCTGGTATTGTTGACCACGATGACCGCCGAGGATTCCCTGGTCACCGCCGCCTGGGCCGCGGAAAACGGAATTCATTATCTCGACGGCGCCATTCTCGCCTATCCGCGCGAGGTTCGCGACATGGCATGCATGATCGTCTACTCGGGCCCACGTGCCGTGTTCGAGGCATGCAAACCCGTACTCGATGCTTTGGGCGGCATGCCGAGAATAGTCGGTGACGAGGCCGGCATTGCGATACGTTTCGCCAGCGCAATCTATACCGTCTATTACGCGCACGCCGTGGGGATGATTCAGGGCGCGGCCATGTGCACCGCGGCCGGGGCTCCGCTCGAAGTTTTCATCGAGCAAACGACCGCCAACTGGGACTGGTCCGAAGACGATGCGTACTTGCTGGAGCGGGTCGCGAAGCGGGATTACACCGTGCAGGAGGCCGCACTGGAAATCCACGCGGCCGGTTTCGGCACGACGCCGTCGCTGTGCGATCAACTCGGCGTCAGCAGCGAATTGCCCCGCGTGATCGCTGGGTTGCTCAACGAAGCGCTGCGTCGGGGTCATGCCGGCGACGAGCTACCCGCACTGTTCGAGGTTTTGCGCAAACCGAACGAGTAACACTTTTCGAACTGGAGATAAGACCCAGAAATGACTACCGAATTTCCCCCAAGACTCGAGCACAGGTTTTACCTGACGGAAGGCGGCACCGACGAGCGCCACCTCGCGCAGATCGCGCAAAATGTCAACGCGGTACGGAATATATCCGGCTGAAGTCATGTCGAAATTAGTGGGGACAGAGTATCTTTCAGGCGACTTCCGGCTGCATTGTTTGATTAAGATTACCGTCCCCGGACCCTTGAGAGATCAGGTTGGCAGCCAGGAGCGGCCGGCGTGAAACGATTCAGCCGCTGCGAGGCGTTTCGGCCCGCATACTGGAGGAGGTATTGAAAATGGTAAATTCGAATGTTCACCCTGGGGTTGCGTTGATCGGGCTTGGCAACATGGGCAGCGGCCTCGCCGAAGCGCTGTTGTCCGCGGGAGTGTCGCTAACGGTCTGGAACCGAACTTCGCAAAAATGTGGGCCGCTTGCGGAGCAGGGTGCGACGGTGGCGAAGAGGCCGGTGGACGCAGCAGCCAACTCGCAGGTCACGATTGTATGCGTGACCGATCATGATGCCTTCGTCGAAATCGTGCACAACGAGGCGGTCGCAAACGCGCTTGAAAGCAAGGACCTGATTCAGCTCGGAGTCGTTACCGCCGAGCAGTCGCAACAGACCGGGAACTGGGCCGGGTCGCGGAACATCGGCTACCTCGAAGGCTCGATACTGGGGTTGCCCGATAATGTAAAAAACGCCACCGCGCTGCTGGTTTGTTCGGGTTCAAAAAGCCTGTTCGATCGCTACGTTGATTTGCTGTCGATCTTCGGCAGCGCGCAACTCGTCAGCGAGGTAGTCGGCAGCGCGTACAATTTCGATAAGGTTTACTACTCCTTTCCCTACGCGGTTTTACAGGGATTCATTCAGGGCGCTGCGCTGGCCCACGCCAGCGGTTTCTCGATCGACGCCTATACCGGCATCGTGCTGAAGCGACTTCCGGTGGTGATGGACAAACTGCGCCGAATCGGCGACCGAATCGGTGATCGCAATCACGATGGAGACCAGGCGTCTATCGCAATCTGGGCGGATGGTTATGCCAAGTCACTGGATCTGTGCCGGTCACTCGGTGTCGACGACACCCTGCCAACTGCCCTGATGAACAATTTCGACACGGCCGCGGACGCAGGCTACGGAGACAGGGAAATATCGGCGATTTTCGAGGTGCTGCTGCCGAAACTGTCAACGAAACCGGGAAGCCCGATCGGAGGATAAAAATGATCTCTCGTCGATGCATTGAAAGCGCATCTGTTTCTAGCACAGGAGTCGTTGCGGGAGATCGGTTGATCGAGAAAATCGACTAAGAGGGAATGACAAATGAACGCGAGAGAAAACAGGTCGTCAATTTCGGTTGTGGGCCTTGGAAACATGGGCAGCGGCCTGGCTGCTGCGCTGTTAGCCCGGGATTATTCGGTTACGGTCTGGAGTCGAACCGCTTCGAAAGCCGACCCGCTGATCACAGAGGGAGCAAGGCCTGCGCGCTATTAAAGGGGTCGGTGTCGATCGATTTCATCCGCTCGAAACAACGAGCGATACTGACGTCACGTCGTAATTGTCAGTCGACACTGACCCCTTTGGTTTAGCGCCCTACGTCGGCGCGTCGCTCGACGTCATGGAAGCCGACACGCTGCGGATGCGCGGCGACAAGCCGTTCGTCTTTACCAACCTGAAGAACGACACCGGCCTCGACGCGGTCATCGATTTCATCGTCGAGCAGGGCATGCTCGAAGCGTCGCTTTCGCTGCCCGCATCACCGGTACCCGGGCTCCGGTCCGTTTCGATTCCAGCGGGAATGGCGGCAACGAGCTGACCTGCCACTACCACGCCGGCGTCCCCGGCGCGAACGCTATTCTCGGCCGCCTGACGGCGCAGGCCGGCTGCGTCTTCGCGCGCGCCGACGCGGCCTGCGACGCCTCCGTGCGGCCACCCCGGCCCTGAGGTGAATTGCCACTAGTTACCGGCCCGTATTCAACCGAAAACCTCGGCCTCGCGATTTATCCCCGGGACAAAAAAACAGCGCCGGAAATTTGGCACTCTCGCGGAACCAGTTCTCATTCAGGCAGCAAACCGGACGAACCTCGCAAAAAAAGTCGACGCCGAATCACACTTCGCAATTCCTGTCCTGCGAGGCCTCGCCGCCTTTCCTAGACTGCTTGCATGATTCGCGGCTCGACCAGCCATGGCAAATCGAAAGGGCTGGAAATCCTCGAAGCGAAATGAATTGGAAAGCAGGTCGAAATGAAACCGATAATGATTGCGCTCGTCATGTCTCTGTCCCTCTATTCTGGCATAGTCAAGGGTCAGAACGTGGGCGGCTATGCGCCCGACACACTCAATCTCGGAATCGAATCGATTCGCCAGCTGGGCACGGAAACTCGAAGGGGTTACCTGGAGGAGACGGAGATTGCTTTCGGCACGATTCTGAAGTCACACCATTTCGTTTCGGGCGATTTCAACGAAACCCATAACGGCGCCTACCTTCGCGTCGATCGGTGGACCCTGGGAACCTATAGCAACAGCCTTGACGTGCAAAGTACTTTTGTAACCTATAACCCGAAAATCTACAGCAAGCGGTCGCTCGAGGTTAACCTCGTCGCCGGGATCGCGAACGGGTACGACGGCTCGGAGTATGCCCAGGGTGATTACCTGCCGATGCTGGGTATCGGCGCGCAATGGATGAATCTGACGGCCGTAGTGCAGTACGGGGTCGTCGCGGTAGGCATCGAATTGCCGCTGAATTGAGACCCGTCGGTCGGTGAAGGGGGATCGGTAACCCGTATTGCACTCGGCTGCCTGGCGGCGCAAACCGGCTGCGTTCTCGCGCGTGCCGATGCAAGCTGCGACGTCTTCGTGCAACCCCCCGTACCTGACCCGCATTACCCGCTGTTTTTCTTTCCCTGATTTCCTGTGGCATTATCATCTTTAAAATAAAGACTCGAAATCCGGCATTCCGGGTTCTGTCGTCGGGTCATCAACAAGCGAAGGAGTCGAAAATGAACAACGACAAGCAAGACCGCACCCGAATCGACGAGATCGCCAGCGGCATCTATCGCATCAGCACGGCCGTACCCCCGTCGATCATTCCCGGCGGATTCACCTTCAACCAGTACCTGATCGTGGCCGAGCGCCCGTTGCTCTACCACACCGGCCTGAGCAAGATGTTTCCGCTCGTGCGGGCGGCGATCGATTCGGTCATCCCGGTAGAATCGCTGCGCTATATCGCCTTTTCCCACTACGAGGCCGACGAGTGCGGCTCGCTCAACGATTTTCTCGCGCAGGCGCCCGGGGCCGAGCCGCTGTGCGGCCGGATCGCCAAGATGGTCAGCGTCGACGATATCGCGACTCGACCGGCCCGCGCGCTGCGTGACGGCGAGGAGCTGTCCCTCGGCAGCCATGCCGTGCGCTGGATCGAAACGCCGCACTTTCCGCACGGCTGGGAGTGCGGCCACCTGTTCGAGACAACGACGAAAACGCTGTTCTGCGGTGACCTGTTTACCCAGGACGGGCATGAACACGAGCCGCTGACCACGGGGGACCTGCTCGAAACCAGCGAGGCGTCGCGCAAATCACTGGACTACTTTTCGCATACCCGGCAAACCCGCGAACTGGCGCAAAAGCTGGCCGCCACGTCGCCGAGCCTGCTCGCCTGCATGCACGGTTCGGCGTGGCAGGGAGACGGCGCCGCGCTGCTGATGCAACTGGCGGAACGCCTGGATCCTTCCGATTGACGCTGACCCTTTCGATTCCGGGCGTGTTCTGTCAGAAGTCCCTGGTCAGGCTGAAGGCGCCGCGTACCTGTCCCAGCGTATAGCCGCGTGCCTTGTCGTCGGGGTAGTTCTCCTCGAGCGCGGCCGCCACGTCAGGCTTGATTTCCGCGGCATGGCAATTCAGGCAAACGGCTTCGACGCCCTGGGCTTTCATGAAACGGAACTTGTTGTCGACGATCTCGGAGTGAGCCATTTGTGATGCGGATTCTCCATTGGCCTGGCGTTGATCGAACTGCATCAACACCTTTCTTTCCCAGGCGTCCGGGACCGCGGTCCGGCTGTTGCGCGCCTTGAGACTCACCCGTTTCACCAGCCAGCCGGTTTCGTTGCTGAGGTTCTGCGCAATTGCCGGCGCTTTTTCGGCGCACACCGAGATCGCGTGAGCCGGGCCACCGGACTGGATCGCCTGAACCAGTTCAGGTTTCAGCGCGCCGCCGAATCTTTTGACGATGTCCATGGCTTCCTGTTTCAGTTGAGCCGGATCGGCAGCGGCGGCCGGCAAAGGTTGCAGGCCCAGCAGGATGGGCAGGCCGAGCAAGCCGGCGAGAAGTTGTCGATTCATCCGTTGTCTCCTTCCTGTCAGAGTTATTGGTCCGGCATGTCGATGCGATTGCCGGCCGAGTACGTAATCTACAAAATATTAGTAAATACTAATATACCCATATTTGGGGAGGACAGCCGGGGCGTGGGAGCGCGCCGGAAATCGGCCAGAATAAAGCGCGGCAACGGGTCGGTGGCGATTGAACGGCACAACGCTGGGTTAGCTGACGGTCGGAATAAAGTGCTCGCGGAGAATTCGATCGACGCTGACCCTTTTGATTGCGCACACCAAAATAAGTGAACGGCCACCGAGACTTCGGGCATAGCACGGCGATTCGAGCGCGGCACGGATGCCGGCTTCGTCGTCTTCCGACGGTCCGCCCGCGGCGCCGACCGTGGCGGGAATTCGATGGGCCGGCGTCGATCGAATTTCCGCAACGCCGGGGCCTGTTCGCGCATCGCCTTTTTTGTCGAAAAGCCGGTCGACACCGGCGCGTTTGATTTTCATGCCTGGTTTCGCGCCAGTTTCCGGCAGGCCCGATCTCGGTCGATCCGGTCTCGATCGAACCGATTGCCGCGCTTCGGCTGCGGGCGACCGAGTTCATTTAATTTCTCCGATATTTGGCGTAACCCCCTGTTGCTGTGATAAAACCCGTGGCCGCCCCGCCGACCTGGTTTTGCTACGGAACGGTTGCGCGAGGCCACGCGCTTTTGCGGGCATTCATGAACCCCGAAAGATATGCGATACTCGTCGTCCCCAGGCGCAACGCGCCTGCCATTGGAGGAGACAATAAGACCATGAAAAAACCACTTTTATCGAGCGCGGTCGGGCTAACCGCGTTTGCGCTCGCAACCGTCTTTCCCGTCACGGGACTGGCTCATGACAGCCCCAACGACGGACACATTCCGAAGGATGCCAACTACGGCTTCGAGGTCATCGGCCGCGATTCGCTCGCCGGAGTCATCGACGAAAACTACACCGACGTCTGGTCGCACGACGGCTATGCCTACATCGGCACGTTCCAGAACCCGTGCAGCAGCGCCGGGGTATTCGTCGTCGACATGGCCGCGGCCGTGGCCCAGTACCAGGCCGACGGCAGCATTTCGGGCGCGACGGTCGCCA
>JAHEKJ010000157.1 GCA_024638385.1 Gammaproteobacteria bacterium
CCGGTGTAGGTCACGCGCAGCGCGCGCACGTGGTCGACGCCGGCGACCGTGATCGTTTGCGCCGACAGCCAGCGGAAGCTCGCGTTGTCGAGCGCGGCGTCGGTGCAGCGCGCGAGGATGCCGCGCGCGGCCGGCCCGGCGAGCATGATCACGCCGTAGTCTTCGGATACGTTGGCAAACTCGACCGCCTCGCCGTCGCGCGTCTCTTCCTGCATCCAGTGCAGCAGCGCGGCCTCGCGCACCGCGGCGTAAACCAGGTAATAGTGGTTGTCGGCGAGCTTGATCAATGTCGCCTCGCCCTCGATGCGGCCGTTCGGCAGCATCAGGTAGGTCAGCATCACGCTGCCGTCGTTTTGCGGCACCCTGTTCGACGAGATACGGTCGAGAAACGCCGTCGCATTGGCACCCGCAATCTCGACCTTGGCGAACGCGGACAGATCCGCGATGCCGGCGTGCGCGCGCAATCCGCGCACCTCGCTGCCGACCACGTCGAACAGCGGGCTGCGGCGAAAGCTGTGGATGTGTTCACGCGCGACGCCGCCGGTCGCGTACCAGTACGGCCGTTCCCAGCCATAGACGTCCTCGTAGACCGCGCCCTCGTCGGCGAGCACGGCATACAACGGCGAGCACTTCGAATGCGACGGCCGCAGCGCCGGCCGGTCGAGGTGCGGATACGGGATTTCGTGGCGCAGCAGGTAATCCTCCTTGGCCTTGTTGATGCGGTACTCGTCGTCGATGCGCGCGCCGAAGCGCCGCGGGTCGAAGCTGCGCATCGATACGTCGGCAGCGCCGTGCACCATCCACTGCGCGAGGTACTTGCCGGCGCCCGGACCCCAGGCGATGCCGACCTGCGAACCGCAGCAGCACCAGAAATTTTCGACCCCGGACGGGCCGAGCAGCATGTTGCCGTCGGGCGGGTGCGTGATCGCGCCGTGGACGACGCTCTTGATGCCCTTGTCGGCGAGCACCGGCATGCGCTCGAGCGCGTTCTCGAGCCACGGCATGATTCGGTCGTAGTCGGGCTCGAACAGTTCGTTCTCGCTCTGCCACGGCGTGCCGTCGTCCCACACCGACGCGGCGTTGGCCTTTTCGTAGATGCCGATCAGGCCCGACTTCTGCTCCATGCGTATGTAACCCGACACCTGCGAGTCATCGCGGATGACCGGCAGCTCCCTGTCCAGCGCGTCGAACTCGGGCACCGCCTCGGTGATCAGGTAATGGTGCAGCATGTTCGCGATCGGCAGGTCGAGCCCGACCCAGGCGCCGATCTGGCGGGCAAAGGTGCCGCCGGCGTTGACCACGCGTTCGGCCTCGATGTCGCCCTGTTCGGTATGAACGACGAAGCGCGCGCCGTCGCGGGTGATTCCGGTCGCGCGGTTATGCCGGATCACCGTGCCTCCCATCAGGCGCGTACCTTTGGCCATCGCGAACGCGACGCCGGCCGGGTCGACGTGGCCGTCGTGCGGCGTGTACAGCGCGGCGCGTACGCCGTCGAGGTTATAGAACGGGTGCAGTTCGGCGATGCGTTCGGGGTCGACGATCTCCATCCGGTGACCGAGGCCCTTGCCGACCGACAGCGTGTACCTGATCCAGTCGACCTCGTCGGGCGTGTAGGCGATGCGCAGGCTGCCGCTGCCGTGCCAGGTGCACGACTGCCCGGTTTCGTCCTCGAGCCGCGGGTAGAGCTCGGTGCCGTAGGCCGCCATTTTGGCGAGGCTGTAATGACTCACCGAATGCGTGATCTGCCCGGCCGCGTGCCAGGTCGAGCCGCTGGTCAACTCGCCCTTCTCGAGCAGCACGACGTCGGTCTCGCCTTCCTTGCACAAATGGTAGGCGAGCGAGCAGCCCATGACGCCGCCGCCGATGATGACGATTTTAGCCCGCGCTTGCATCGCGTCGACTCCGCAAATTCTGGTTGCAGAAAAAGTTCGCGCGATGATACACTTGTATCATTCTGCAAATCAAGTGCACAAATGTCACAAGTACTGTCCCACCTGCAGGTCTCCGACCGTCGCCTGCCGCAGTCGCAGGAGGAAGTCGCCGACCAATTGCTCGCCGAGTTCGACCAGCTGCCGGCGCAGCTGCAGCTGTGCGCGCGCTACCTGATCGATCATCCGCACGAAGCCGGCCTGCAATCGATGCGCACGCTGGCGGCAAGCGCCGCGGTGCACCCCAACAGTTTCGTGCGCCTCGCCCGGCATCTCGGCTTCGACGGTTACGACGCACTGCGCGAGCGCTTCCGTGATTTCGTCCGCGCCGGCATCGGCTCGTCTCCCGACCGCGTCAACTGGCTGCGCGAGCTCGACCGCAAGGGCGGCAGCGCGGCGGTCTTCGGCAGCATGGCCGAGGCCTGCCTCGACAACATGGAGAAAATGTTTGCGCAGCAGTCGGTCGGAGACCTCGAGCGCGCGGTCGACTGGATGATCGACGCGCGCCGGGTCTACGTGCTCGGTCTCGGTCTCGCCTACCCGCTGGCGTACAATTTCTGGTACGTCGCGCGCATGGGCTTCGACCATTTCATCTTGTCGCCGCGCCACGGCAGCTTGCCGTCGGACGACCTGATCCGCATGGACGAGCACGACTGCCTGCTGGCGCTGACCTTCCAGCCGTACCGCCGCGATACGCTCGCGGCGGTGCAACAGGCCAGGGAAAAGGGCGCGCGCATCATCGGCGTGACCGACTCGAGCGCGGCGACGCTCTGCCGTGAAGCCGACCTCGGCCTGGTCGCGCCGACGCACACGCCGCAGTTCTTCCAGTCGAACGCCGCCGTCGCAGCGCTGCTCGAGACCCTGTGCGCGCTGCTGGTCGTGCGCGGCGGCGACGTCGCCAGCGCCGCGGTCGAGGCCTTCCACGCCGCGCGCTGGGAGGAAAACGTCTATGAGGAATCATGATCTGGTAGAGCGCAGCGCGACGCTGCGCGGTCTCGACGCGCGCTACTTCACCGACCGCGAGCTGTTCGCGCGGATTCTCGACGAGGTGTTCTACCGCAACTGGCTGCTCGCCTGCCACGCGAGCCAGGTCGCGGCGCCCGGCGACTTTCTGACCCTGACGCTCTACGATCAGGATATCCTGATCGCGCGCGGCGAAGACGGCGCATTGAACGCGTTCTACAACGTTTGCCAGCACCGCGGCCACCCGCTAGCGCGCGGCAGCGGCCACAGGAAACTGCTGGTCTGCCCTTACCACCGCTGGTCATACGCGCTGGACGGCAGCCTAAAGGCCGCACCGAACTCGCAAAACGTGCCCGGCTTCGACAAAGCGTCGATCTGTCTCACGCCGGTCCGGGTCGAGGATTTTCTCGGCTTCGTGTTCATCAATCTCGACCCCGGCGCGCGGCCGATAGACGACGTCTACCCGGGCGTTCGCGAGGCGATGCTCGAACTCTGTCCCGATGTAACCACGCGCAAGTATGCGCACCACCACGAGGCCGACGAGGGCTGCAACTGGTTGACGGCCGTCGAGAATTACAACGAGTGCTACCACTGCAAGGCCTGCCACGCGTCCTTCGCCAGGGGCATCATCGATCCCGACAGCTACCGCGTGAACCCGTTCGGCGACATCAAGGTCCTGCACCACTCGTCCCACGCAACGCGCAGCGCCGACGCCTGGTACGACGTCAGCGGCGCCGACTACGGCAGCTTCTTCCTGTGGCCGGCGTCGGCGATCCAGTTCTATCCCGGCGGCGTCGTCAACAGTTATCACTGGCGCCCGCTCGCGGTCGACGACGTGCGCGTCTACCGCACGTTCTACTCGAACGACGGAAGCGTCGACGAGACCCTGCAAAAGGTCATCGACAACGATCGCGCGACGACCTTCCGGGAAGATCTCGACCTGGTCAAAAACGTGCAGCGCGGCCTGAAGTCGCGCGGCTATCGTCCCGGGCCGCTGGTCGTCGACCCTGCCGGCAGCATCGACAGCGAGTTGCCGATCCAGAAACTGCACGAATGGCTGCGCGAGGCAGTCGGCCAAACATAGAGGAGTCATACTCATGTCATCACCCGCCGCTAAAACCACGCCCGCCGCGCAAAGCCAGCAGGAACTGTTCGAAATCGCCGATCGCGTGCTGCCGCGGTCCGGCCTCGGCAGCTATTCGCTCGCCGACGAGATCCGTCTGATTTACTCGCACGGCGAGGGTTCGCGGATGTGGGACGTCGACGGCGACGAGTACATCGACTACGTCGGCGGCGCCGGTGCGCTGATCCTCGGCCACTCGCACCCGGCCGTGGTCGCCGCCGCGCAGGCGCAGTATGCGCGCGGCGCGCACATGTTCGGCTCGTTGAACGACGTCGCCGTGCGCCTCGCCGCGCGCCTGGTCGACGACATCCCGTGCGCCGAGATGATCGCTTATGCCACCACCGGCTCCGAGGCGACCGGCTACGCGATGCGGCTCGCGCGCGCGTTCACCGGGCGCGACAAGATTCTCAAGTTCGAGGGCGCCTACCACGGCAATCACGATTACGCGATCGTATCGACCTTCCCGAAGGCGACCGGTGACTACCCGCAGGGCGCGGCCGATTCGAGCGGCCAGCCGGCAGCGACCGTTTCGACGATGCTGGTCTGCCCGTACAACGATCTCGCCACGCTGCGCCGCATCGTCGCCGAGCATCACGCCGACATCGCCGCGATCATCGCCGAGCCGGTGCAGCGCATCATCCCGGCCGAAGCCGAGTTCCTGCACGGCATTCGCGCGCTTTGCGACGAGTACGGCATGCTGTTCATTCTCGACGAGG
The DNA here is from genome assembly GCA_024638385.1 of Gammaproteobacteria bacterium. Classification (GTDB taxonomy): domain Bacteria; phylum Pseudomonadota; class Gammaproteobacteria. The sequence goes on from JAHEKJ010000157.1 coordinate 4,731, forward strand.
TCGTCACCGGTTTTCGCCTCGCCTATGGCGGCGCGCAGCAGTGGTATGACGTGAAACCGGACCTGTCGACCCACGGCAAGGTCGTCGGCGGCGGCGGCCCGCTGTCGTGCGTCGCCGGCCGCGCCGACGTGATCGGGCTTTCCGATCCGAAGCGCAAGGGCGAACCGGGCTACACCTACTTCAACGGCACGCTGCACGGCAACCCGGTGGCCGCGGCGGCGACGCTGGCGATGCTCGACGAGCTCGGCAAGCCCGGCATCTACGATCGTCTAAACGGTTTCGCCGACGAATTGTGCCGCGAGTCGCAAAAGGTCCTCGACCGCCACGCCATTCCGGCGATCGCCGAGCACACCGGCTCGCTGTGGCAGATTCTGTTCATGGAGAAAACCCCGCGTAACCAGGCCGATATTATCGCCAGCGACCAGGCCGCGATGCGGCGGCTGGACACGCTGCTGATGCAGCGCGGGCAGTACGTGCTGCCGGGCGTGCGCCGCTTCGTCTCGACCGTGCATACCGAGCAGGATCTCGCCGACACGCTGCGCGGCCTCGACGACGCCTGCCGCGCGTTCCGCTAAACCGAGTTCGCCGTCAGGGCACGCTTCGATCGACGTCGCCCCCGGCACGACCCGCGAATGGTTCTTAATCAGATCATATTTGTGGGAGCCTTTGAACTAGACAAAATTTGCGGGTCCGTTTGCCAGATTCGGGGCGACAATCATTCGAATCCGGACGATTTTTTTGCTCGGATTGCGTAGTCGGAGTAATATAACCAACGACAGGTTTCGGACGCACTGGTTCGGTGCATCCGCGATCTTTTTGGCAGGCTAATTGATCTGGGTCAAGTTCCAGCCGATTCACATCTCCTAGCCTGCCCTTGAGCCGCTGGTCTCACTGCCGGCACGTAAAAATAAAGACCCGACGTGGGGAAAATAATGACTCGGTCGAACTGTTTTCTTGGGGTAATTTTCGCAATCTCGCTGTGGGTACTGCCGCCCGGTCTCGCGACGGCACAGACCACGGGCTGCCTCGCGTGCCACAACGGCATCGAGTCGATCCGTGACGAATCGAGCGGCATGATGCAATTGATCAAGGCATTCTCGGCGCAGCACGGCGACACCGCCGGCTGCGTCATGTGCCACGGCGGCGATCCGACCGCGAGCTCGGTCGAGCAGGCGCACAAGGGTTCGCCCCAGACGCTGGCCAATGCCAGGGGACCGCAGACCTTCTATCCCGACCCGGGCGCGATGGACATCAACAAGTTCACCTGCGGCCAGAGCGCGTGCCACGCCGGCTACGAGGAGCGGGTCGAGAAATCGCTGATGAACACCGAGGCCGGCAAGATCCAGGGCAACCTGCATACCTGGGGCATCCCCGAGGTGCAGAATTACAAGGTGCCGTGGGGCAACTACGCGGTTGTGGACGACGACGGCCCGG
>JAHEKJ010000158.1 GCA_024638385.1 Gammaproteobacteria bacterium
GATCGGCGTCGTCGTCGGCACCATCGAGGCGGTCGTCGACGCGGCGACCGGTGCGCCGGATCGCAGGCTCGCGGCCGCGTTTGCCGGCGCCGGCGAGGTCTTGAACCTGCGGCGGCTCGAGACCGCGCTGGAGACGCTCGAACGGGTCGCGTCGGTGAGCGCGAGCTTCGAGATTCGGCCGGGCAGCCGGCCGGGCGCGAGCGTCGTCGCGGTCGAAATCGCCGAGGCCCGGCCGTGGTGGCTGGAGCTCGGCGTCAACGGGCAGACCGATCTCGACGAGCGCCTGAGCCTGCTGCTCGAGCTCGACAACCTGCTCGCACTCAACGACGTGCTGGTCGTGCGCGCCAATTCCGGCGAGGTTCGTGAAACCCGCCAGAGCAACCGCAGCGGCGAGCTCGAGTACTCGCTCGGTTTCGGCGCCTGGTGGCTTGCGCTGGCCCACGCCGAGGTCGACTTCGAGCAGCGGGTGCAGGGAATCAACGACAGTTTCCTGTCGACCGGCGACAGCGTGACCGATACGCTGCGCGTCGGCCGCTTGCTCGCGCGCGACCGCCGCTACCGGCTGTCCGCCAGCCTCGCGCTCGAGCTGACCGATACGCGCAATTTTTTCGCCGGCCAGCTAATCGATGTGTCCAGCTATCGCACCAGCCAGCTGCGGCTCGAACTCGAGCACGACTGGTTGCCGCCCTGGGGCCGCTGGCTCACGCGCCTGCGCCTGCACAAGGGGCTCGATCGCTACGGCGCGCGCGACGACGACTACTTCACGCTCGACCAGGGATTCGACAATCCGGCGCGGCTGCAATTCGAGAAGCTCGTGCTCGACAGCACCGCCGACATCTCGCTCGGCGATCCGGTGCTGCGTCTGCAGGCGGTGTTGCAGTACAGCGACGATATCCTGTTTGCCGCCGATCAGCTTGCCCTCGGCAGTCCGTACACGGTGCGCGGTTACGCGTCGGCCCTGTCGGGCAGCAACGCGGGCTACCTGCGCGGCGACCTGATCTGGCCGCTCGCCGCCGCGCCGGCCACGGGCGGCGCGGCTCCGGGCAAGTCGCTGCAGGTTTCGCTCGGGCTCGATTACGGCGAGGTGAAATGCGAGGCCGGCAACGACGACGTCTGCGGCGAAATCCATGGCGTCGGCGCGGGCCTCGCCTGGAGCGACGCGAATTTCGTCGGTCAGCTGCAGTGGGGGCACCCGCTCGAGGACCTCGGCGACGGCGTCGGCGACAAGGACCAGTTTCTGCTCGACCTGCGCTGGCGGTTCTAGCCGCCGGGACCGGTGCTCGCGCCCCGTGACGCCGTGACTACAGCTGGCGCTCGGTGATGTCCTCCTGCTCGTCGAGGCGGCCGAGTTCGTGGCGCGCCGCGGCCTCGGCGTACTCGACCGAGCCGGCCGCGGTGTACTCGGCGATCGGCGTGCCGATCGGGCCGACGACGAGATGCGACTGCTCGTCGTGGGCTATTCCCGAGCGCGCGCTGATTCGGAACATCGTGACCAGCAGGATCACCGTGAATACCGCCGCGATACCCCAGAAGTAGAAGCTGACGTCGAACAGGTCCATGAAAAACGAGACCAGCACCGGCCCGGTCATCAGGCCGATGCCGGCGATCATGACGAGGCTGCCGCTGGCGGCGACGATTTGCTGTGGCTCGAGTCGGTCGTTGGCGTGCGCGATGCACAGCGAGTACATCGGCATCGCCGCGCCGCCGAGCGCGGCGATGACGGCGTAGAAGGCGATGCTGCCGGGCGGTATCGCCAGCGCGGCGATACAGCACGCGATCGAGACGCCCGACAGCACCGCCATCACCGCGCGCCGGCCGACGCGGTCGGAGATGTAGCCGATCGGCCACTGCGTGAACAGGCTGCCGAGCAGCACGCAGGCCATGAACATCGAAATCGCCTTGACGTCGACGAGCACGGCGCGCGCGTAGATCGCGCCGAGGCCGAAGATCGTGCCGTGCGCCATGCCGGTCAGGCAATTGCCGATGACCGCCAGTGGCGACGCACGGTAGAGCTCGAGCATCGACATCTTGGCCGAGGTCTCGAAGGCCGGCGCCGGCCGCGCGGTCAGCAGCACCGGGATCAACCCGGCGGAAATGATGATCGAGATCAGGATGAACAGATCGATGCGCTCGGGTTCGGCGACGTTCAACAGGAACTGGCCGAGGCCCATGCCGCCGGTGACGATGACCATGTAGACCGACAGCACCTTGCCGCGCGTCTCGTTGCTGGCGCGGTCGTTGAGCCAGCTCTCGGTGACGACGTAGAAGCCGGCGAAGGCGATGCCGGTCACGACCCGCATCAGCCACCAGACCAACGGCTCGATGTAGACGCCGTGGAACAGGATCGAGATCGACGCCAGCGACGCCAGTGCCGAAAACACGCGAATATGGCCGACGCGCTTGACCAGGATCGGCGCGATGAACGAACCGAGGAAGATGCCGACGAAGTAGCCCGACATGACGACACCGGTGGTGAAGGTCGGAAAACCCTCGATCATCGCGCGCACGCCGAGCAGCGTGCCCTGCAGGCCGTTGGCCAGCATCATGAAGCCGATGCCGAGCAGGATCGCCCAGGAGGCGCCGAGATCGTGCCACATTTTCGTCATATCGAGAGTCGCCCGGGAGCCGCGGTGGCCGGTTCAAAATGCCGCGCAGTTTAAGCCCGGGCGGCGAAAACGCAACGACTATTGCAGCCTCTTGTAACCGGCGTCACGCGCTTCGTGTTCGAGCGTCACAATCGAGGCGTAATCATCGAGCGTTACCGGCTCGATACCGACCAGCCGCAGACGCCGGCGCGCGTCTTTCGGCAATTGCGCGCAGGCCGCGGCGAGCGCGGCGGCGAGTCGCCCGGTCGATGCTCCGGCCGGTACGACGAACGGCAGGCCGGTGCTGCGCGCGCTGCTGCCGATGCTGCGCACGCGCGCGACCAGGCCGGGATCGGCGTCGCCGAGCAGCGCCAGCGTGACGCAGTCGATCGCGGCGAGATCGGCGCGGCCGGCCGCGACCGCCTCGACGCTGGCCCGGTGTCCGCCGGTGACCTCGACGCCGGAAAAGAAGCGGTCGCCCGGATCGAGCGCGGCGAGCGCGTGACGCAACACGTTCATGCCGCTGTTGGAATCGTAGCCGTTGATCGCGACGACCCGCCCGCGGCAGGCTTCTAGCGATTCGAGGCCGGAGTCGGCGGCGACGATGAAATGGCTGGAATAGCGTAACCCGTCGCAGCCCTCGGCATCGAACGCGGGCGCAGCGATCGGCTCGAGGACGCCGGCATAGCGGGTCATCAGCGGGTAGCCGCAGGTATGTCCCAGCAGCATAGCCGGATCGCGCAGCACGGATTCGCCAGCGTCGAAAACGATCTCGGGAGAAATCGGCGGGGTGCTTTCGGCGTGGCGGATGAAGCGGGTAAACAGGGCTTGCCAGGCCGCGCGCAGTTCGTCATTGAACGCGTACATGCCGCAGGCGATGAACTTGTCCTTCGCGCGGTCGGCTATCGTCATCGCATGTCACCGATAGACAAGCTTTTGAACGTTCAATACTATCAGATTCCCGTTTTCCGGAGCCACCGATGAGCCGTCGACGAAGCCGCCGCCGCAGCGCGCCCGCCGAAGCACCCGACAAACCGCCGCTGCGACAACTGTTCAACGCCTATGCGCCGATCGAGGCGCTCGACGCGGCCGCGCTCGACCGGATCCACGACGCGTCGATGCGCATCCTCGAGGAACTGGGTCTCGAGGTGCTCAGCGAGCAGGCGCTCGGGCTCTACGAGCAGGACGGGGCGCGCGTCGACTGGGATGCGCAGCGGGTTTACCTCGACCGCGCGCAGGTCGTGCGGCACATCGCGACCGTACCGTCCGAGTTCACGCTGCACGCGCGCAACCCGGAGCGCAACCGGCTCATCGGGCGCAACGCGATCAACTTCACGACCGTTGCCAGCGCCCCGCATTCGTCGGATCTCGAGGGCGGGCGGCGCACCGGCAACTTCGAGGATTACTGCAACTTCATTCGGCTCGGCCATTTTTTCGACGCGATCGACTTCTTCAGCGGCTACCCGGTAGAGCCGATCGACCTGCCGCCGGACACGCGTCACCTCGATGCGTCGCTCGCGGCGTACACGCTGTCCGACCGCGCGTTTTCGCTCTACTGCCTCGGCGGCGGCCGCGTCGGCGACGGCATCCGCATGGCCGCGATCGCGCGCGGCGTCGGCCTCGAGCAGCTGAAATTCGAGCCGAGTATCAATACGGTCGTCAACACCAATTCGCCGCTGCGCGTCGACGGGCCGATGGCCGACGGCCTGATCGAGATGGCCGAGCACGGCCAGCCGGTGATCGTCACGCCGTTTACGCTGGCCGGCGCGATGTGCCCGATCACGCTGGCCGGCGCGCTGGCGCAGCAAAACGCCGAGGCGCTCGGCGTCATCGCGCTGTCGCAGATCGTCAACCCCGGCGCGCCGATGGTCTACGGCGGCTTCACGTCGAACGCCGACATGCGCTCCGGCGCGCCGGCCTTCGGCACGCCCGAGTACACGCGCGCGGCCTGGGCCAGCGGCCAGCTCGCGCGGCGCTACGACCTGCCGTTCCGCTCGTCGAACACCAACGCGGCCAATTGCGTCGACGCGCAGGCGGCGTGGGAATCGCAGATGTCGCTGTGGGGCGCGGTGATGGCCCACGCCAACGTCGTCAAACACGCCGCCGGCTGGCTCGAGGGCGGGCTGTGCGCGTCGTTCGAGAAATTCATCATCGACATCGACATGGTGCAGATGATGCGCGAGACGCTCGCGCCGCTCGAGGTCAACGACGAGACGCTCGCGATCGACGCGATCCGCGAAGCCGGTCACGGCGGGCATTTCTTCGGCACAGCGCACACGAAGGCACGCTACCGCAATGCGTTCTACGAGCCGCTGGTGTCCGACTGGAGCAATTTCGAGACCTGGGTCGAGGGCGGCTCGCTGACCGCCTTCGATCGCGCCAACGCGATTTACCGGCAGACGCTCGCGGCCTACGAGCCGCCCGAACTCGACGCGTCGATTCGCGCCGAACTCGAGGCCTACGTCGCCGAGCGCCGGCGCGAGATCGAGCTCGACCGCGGGCGGGCATGATGAATTCGGAGCGACCATCATGAGCAGGACTTACGACGCGCTGATCATCGGCGCCGGCATCATCGGCTGCGCGACTTCGCTGGCGCTCGCGCGCAAGGGCTGGAAGGTGCTGAACCTCGACCGCCTGCCGGCCGCGGGTTACGGCTCGACCTCGGGCTCGTGCGCGATCATCCGCCCGTATTACTCGACGCTCGACGGCTCGGCGATGGCCTACGAGTCGCATTTCTACTGGAAGGACTGGGCCGGGTTTGTCGGCGGCGCCGACGTCGACGAGCGCGGCCTGATCGAGTACCACAACGTCGGTTCGCTGGTCATGAAGACGCCGGCAAACGACTACCTGCGGCCGACGATGGCGTTGATGGACCGGCTGAATTCGCCGTACAGCGAACTGTCGCCGGACGAGATTCGCGACAAGCTGCCGGTCTGGAACAGCGAGTCGTTCTACCCGGTCAAGCGCCCCGACGATCCGGACTTTGGCGTCGCCAACCCCGAGCCGCTGCCGGGCGCGGTGCTGTTCCACGCCGCCGGCTACGTCTCCGACCCGCAGCTCGCGACCCACAACGTCATGCGCGCGGCCGAGCGCGAGGGCAGCGAGTTCCGCTACAACGCCGAGGTCGTCGAGATCCGCCGTGACGGCGGCCGCGTCGCCGGGGTTAGGCTGGCCGACGGCGAGCGCATCGATTCGCCGGTCGTGGTCAACGTCGCCGGGCCGCATTCGTCGAAGGTCAACCGCATCGCCGGCGTCGAGGACGGCATGACGGTCAAGACCCGCGCGCTGCGCCAAGAAGTCGCGTACGTGCCGCTGCCGCCGGGCTACAACCGCGAGACCGGCTGCGTCACGTCGGACAGCGACATCGGCGTCTACACGCGCCCGGAGCAGGGCGACAGCCTGCTGATCGGCAGCGAGGATCCACCCTGCGATCCGCACGAATGGGTCGACCCGGACGATTACAACCGCGACTTCACCGAGCAGTGGACCGCGCAGGTGCTGCGCGTCTGCCAGCGCGTGCCCGAGCTCGAGGTGCCGAACCGGATGCGCGGCGTGGTCGACCT
>JAHEKJ010000159.1:0-4252 GCA_024638385.1 Gammaproteobacteria bacterium
AGAAATTCGGCATCGAGACCGCCTGCGTGCGCATCGGCTCGTGCCTGCCGAAGCCGGCCAACCACCGCATGCTGTCGACCTGGCTGAGCCCCGACGATTTCGTCCGCCTGATCGAGCGCGTCTTCCGCGTCCCGGTACTGGGTTGTCCGATCGTCTACGGCGTGTCCGCCAACGAGGCAAGCTGGTGGGACAACTCGGCGGCGGCTTACCTCGGCTGGCGGCCGCGCGACAACTCGGAGCAGTTTCGCGCCGAGCTCGACGCGGCGCGGCCGCAACCGGCAGCCGATGCCGCCGACGCGGTTTACCAGGGCGGTTATTTCGCCACCGACGGAATACACGAGGAATAGGTTGCCGGGCGCATACCGGCGAATCGAATTACCGAATCACATTCAACCCAAGGAGAAATCGATATGACAGCCACAGTTGGATTCATCGGCCTCGGCCAGATGGGCGCGGCGATGGTCGAGCGCTTGCAGGAGAAGGGCTACGCGCTGGTGTTACTGGCCAATCGTTCGCGCAGCGCGATCGATGCCGCGCTCGCGCGTGGCGCGGAGGAGGCGGCTTCGGCGCGCGAGCTCGCGGAAAAATCGGATATCGTCATGCTGTGCATGGATACCTCGGCGTCGGTCGAAAGCCGCATGTATGGCGATGATGGCGTGATCGCGGGGCTCTCGGGCGGCAAGGTCGTGATCGATTTCGGCACCTCGCTGCCCGAATCGACGCGCGCGCTCGGCGCTGCGGTCGCGGCGGCCGGCGCGGGCCTGCTCGACGCGCCGCTCGGGCGCACGCCGGCGCACGCGCGCGAGGGCAAGCTCAACATCATGGCGTCGGGCGATCCCGCGACCTTCGCGCAGGTCGAGGAGACGCTCAAGGTGCTCGGCGAAAACGTGTTTCACCTCGGCGAACTGGGCACCGGCCACACGATCAAGCTGATCAATAATTTCTTCGGCATGACGCTCGCCAACGCGATGGCCGAGGCCTTCGCCACCGCCGAAGCCGCCGGCGTCGATCCCGGCAAGCTCTACGAGGTCATGGCGGCGGGTCCGCTGCACTGCGGCATGATGGACTTCGTCGCCGCCTACGCCTTGCGCGACGATCCGGATCAGCTCGAATTTTCGGTGCGCAACGCGCGCAAGGACGTGACCTATTACACGAGGATGGCCGACGATCTCGGCGCCGCGTCGATCATGTCCACGTCGGCCAAGCAGGCGCTGAGCCTGGCCGGTAACAGCGGTTTCGGCGACAAGAACATGTCGGTCATGGTCGATTTCTACCGGCGGTTCAACGGCCGCGAGGCCTGAGTTCCGGGCGACGCATGAGCACGAATTCGATAGAAAGTATCGAGGTCCGGCGTTTTCTGGTGCCGCTGGCCGAGGTGCTGTCCGACGCCAGGCACGGCGATCACAGCCATTTCGAATTGATCACGGCGACCGTCACGACCGCGGCCGGCGTCGAGGGCACCGGCTATACCTATACCGGCGGGCGCGGCGGCGCGGCGATCGTCGCGCTGCTCGAGCAGGACCTCGCGCCGCTGCTGCTGGGCCGTGACGCAAGTCGGGTCGAGGCGCTCAACGACGACATGTACTGGCATATTCACTACGTCGGTCGCGGCGGCATCGCTTCGTTCGCGATCTCGGCCCTCGACATCGCGTTGTGGGATATCCGTGGCAAGCGGTCGGGGCAGGCGTTGGCGCAGATGGCCGGTGGCGCCGACCGGTCCTGTCGCGCCTATTGCGGCGGCATCGATCTCGGCTTTTCGCTCGAGAAGCTCGAGCGCAGCGTGCAGGGCTACCTCGAGCGCGGCTTCGACGGCGTCAAGATCAAGGTCGGCCAGCCGAAGCTCGCCGACGACGTCGCGCGGGTCGCCGCGATCCGCGCGCTGATCGGCGACGCGATTACGTTCATGGTCGACGCGAATTATTCGCTCACGCGCGAGCAGGCGATCGCCGCGGCGCGCGCGTTCGCCGACTACGACATCTACTGGTTCGAGGAGCCGATCGATCCCGACGACTACGCCGGCTATGCCGAGGTTGCGCGCGAGACCGGCATGCCGCTGGCGATGGGCGAAAACCTGCACACGATCTACGAGTTCGAGTTCGCGCTCGCGCAGGCCGAACTGTCGTACATCCAGCCGGACGCGTCGAACTGCGGCGGCATCACCGGCTGGCTGCGGGTCGCCGAGCGCGCGCGGGCGCAGGCCATGCCGGTCTGCAGCCACGGCATGCAGGAGTTACACGTCAGCCTCGTGTCGGCGCAGGCCAACGCCGGCTGGATCGAGGTGCACAGCTTCCCGATCGACGAGTACACGCACCGCCCGCTGCAAGTCGAAAACAGCCGCGCGCTCGCGCCGGACACGCCCGGCACCGGCGTCGAATTCGACTGGCAAAAACTCGCGCCGCACGCGGCCTGAATCATTCGAAGTAGTCTTCGACAATGATGGCCTGAGAGGCGAGATACTCGGGCAATCCACGGAAAACAGGCGAAAAGGGGCTGAAAATGATTCATGGCACACTGGCAGACAGTAACCAGGTGGGCGGTATCGTCTCACCGGGGCGACGCAAATTCCTATCCCTTATTAGGAGATCTCGCGACGTTGGCTCAAAAAGTTCTGAATAAATACAACAAACGGATCAAAAACAAACCAGGAAAATCGGACCTTCCTTTCCAACGTCTATTCTTGACCAGTGCCTGGAGAAATCCGGAGCGTAACGAATGGTTTGTTGGTGCAATTAACAGTAGGCACCAGTCGGGTATAGCCGTCGATCTGGGAATCGATCCTGGCACGATATCGGCGTCGGGCCTTTCAAGAGGCCAGCTATACGAGGAGTTAATGAATGCGGGAGCGGATGTCTCTGTGAGTGCAATTTGTGAGGATGATTTTCGGAAGAGGGCTTGTGATGATTCTTCCGTAGATCACGTCCATGTCGGCGGTTGAGCGAACATGACAATTTCCGCAACTTGTCGCCGGTTTTCTTTGCTTCGAACGTTGGGTTTTACCCTGGGTTGCCTGTTGTTATTTACATCCCCCGGTTTGGCGTTTGACGGAGAAGATGCCGAGCAATTCCGCAAAGGTCGGGAATTGGCCTGGCAGAACTGTAGTGATTGCGCAGATGCGACAAAAGAGGGAATTGAGGAAGCGATTGCTCTGCTGGAGCCGTTGCTTGAAAAACGGAGCAAGGATACTGAGTTACATCGGATTCTTGCAGAGCTGTATCGACAATTGGCGATCGGTTTTTATGCAAAAGGCTCGCAGGGACGAGCTGAATACGAAAACAGGGAACGCGAAGTCCTGTCCATTGCTGTCGGACTCGAGCCTGGAAATTTAAATTTGCTCCACAGTTACGCGATGACTTATCGAGGCGAAGAACGAATTGCATTGTTGAAGAAAATAGTTTCGCTGGATAACGATCATGTCGAGGCATATAACGCTTTATCGAGGGAGGTCGAGGATCCGACCCAGCGATTGCAATACGCAAGAAAAGCCTATGAATTAGCGAGTCCCGTCCGGCGAATTTCGATAGGCCGAAATTTATTCTACGACCTGGTAGAGCACGCATCGGATCAGGAAGTCATCGAATTTCACCTGCGATATCACATTGATCGAAATGCGGCAGAAAACGCCGGGGTATCACAATCCAAAAATATTCAGTTAACGCTTCATGCCGAAGGTGGGCGGTCTGTCGATAAAGGCGATGTGCCAATTAACGTTCACATTACTAACATTGATACGATCCCTCACCCGCTGATTAATCATCAATCTCTCCAGCCGATGTTTTTCTGGTTCAAAATTTATCCGGAGAAAAGTCTTTTTGCAGCCGGGGCTTCCCCATTTGAAAGCGGTCTTTCCGAGTATCAGGCTGCCGATCCAGCGACGATCATGTTGCCACCAGGGGAGACACTGATTGTCGAGACAACCTTACAGGAAATTTTTGGTGAGAACATCGAGTTACCTGACGGTGGTTACGTAATTTGGGGGCGTTATCGTGGGAAAGCGATTGGGGATATTGTTACTGATCGAGGGACGGTATACAGCAATGCTTTGCATATAGACGTAAAGGATTTCAATAGTCGACCGGCAAGATCGACCAACTAAACTGCGTAGGGTAAAAAAATGATGAGGCATGGGAGCGTTGTGGCAGGAGCATTTTTCCGTGCCCGCGGCGATCGGCAAAAGGTCGAGGCTGCCTGCGCCGGGAATAGCGAAGCGATCACGGCGACAAGAATATGGGGTCAAGTCTTGACTTAACACATT
>JAHEKJ010000159.1:4352-6144 GCA_024638385.1 Gammaproteobacteria bacterium
CGCGGGCGCAAACCGGAATCCGCCTGAACCGCGCCGAACAGGGAGAAAGCCCCGGGACGCCGGGCAATGGCCGGGCCCCGGGTTCCGGACCGGACTCCCCGGGCCGCCCCCGCGGCCGGCGGCGGCCCGGGTATGGTGGGATTTTGCCGCTGCGTGCTACTATCCGCTGCATAATAACCAGCCCGCTCGAGGGCACAACTACCCGGGAGGACGCATCATGACTACCGAACACAACCGCAACAGATTTTTTCAGCGCGCGCTCGTACGCCGATCGGCGCGCCATCTCGCCTGCACGGCGGCCGTGCTGTCGCTGGCGCTGGCGGCACCCTTCGCGCTACAGGCTGACGACCCCGACTCCGAGCACAACCATGCCACTGGCCACAAGCATGGCAACAGTGTCGGCCACGCCACCGGCAGCACGCTCGAAGTGAAACGCCTGAAGCAGACCGGCAAAGGCATGCCCTCGATCGAAGGGCCGTTTCCGGACACCGTGAACATGGAGTTGCTGGGGCAGTTGACCAACGCGGAACTCGGCGTGACCAAACTCGTGTTTACCGGCGCCAGTTTTCTCAGCGACATCTGGGGCTGGACTTCGCCGGACACCGGTGACGAATTCGCGATCGTCGGGACTTCGTCCGGGGTCGCGTTCGCGCGCATCACCGACCCGTCGAACCCCGAGTTTCTCGGCCTGGTGCCGACCACCGACGACAGCACGATTCGCAACTTCTGGTGGGACATCAAAACCTACAACAATCACGCTTACTGGGTCACCGAGGTCAACAACGCCGGCGTCGCGATCTTCGACCTGACCAGGCTGGACGCGATGGCGGCGGCGCCCGCGGATACGCGGCTCGAAGCCGATGCCCGTTACCACGGCGGCGGCTACATCAGGGCGCACAACATCTCGATCAACGAGGCCTCGGGCTTCGCCTACCTGACCGGGGCGAGCAAGGCGGCGGCGGTCGATCCCGGCTTTACCGATGACGGCACGATCATCCTGGATCTCGCCGATCCGCTGGCGCCGAAAGAGGCCGGGCAAATACTGGACATCGATTCGCACGATGCCCAGGTCGTCGATTACCACGGCCCGGACGCCGACTACGCGGGCAGGGAGATCGCGGTAATCTTCAACGGCACCGACCTGGAAGTCGGTATCTACGACGTCACCGATAAAAACGATATCGAGGAAATCTCGGTTACGACCTACGCCGGTGCGTCATATGCGCATCAGGGCTGGTTGACGGAAGACCATCGATACATGCTCATGGGCGACGAAGAGGACGAACTGTTCGGCGTTTCCGATCCGAAGAATCCGAACCTGCCGAAAACCGCGCGCACTTATATCTGGGACCTGCAGAACCTGGATAAGCCGGTCATGTTCAGCACCTTCGATTCGCCGGCGGCGTCCATCGACCACAACCTGTTCATCAAGGGCGAGCGGGTCTACCAGGCGCACTACACCGCCGGTATTCGCGTCCTCGACATCAGCGACATCGCCAACGGCAAGCTTACCGAACTGGCCCACATGGACACCGAGCCGCGGCTGCCGAACAACCACATGAACCACAACATCAACATCTTCGTCGGGCCCTGGGGTATCTTCCCGTATTTCGAGAGCGGCACGGTGATCGCCAGCGACGGACTAAACGGCTTGATCATCACGCGGGAGCCCGACCGGTAGTCGACCCCGGCAGCGTCGCCCTCCCCGGCATTTCCCCGGTGCCGCGGGAGCGCGCGATCGGCTAACTCAAGCGGTTCGGGCATGATCGGGCAACTTGGAAATTTTGGTGAC
>JAHEKJ010000160.1 GCA_024638385.1 Gammaproteobacteria bacterium
CCGGCGCTCTGCTCGGCGATCGCGAACACCCTGCGCTCGGCCTCGTCGAGCAATTCCTTGCTCGGGCGGCCGTCGGCGTTGTAGGCGCTGGCCGAGATCTCGTTGCCGATCTGGATCAGGCTGCGCAGCACCGAGTATTCGCGCACGATGCTGGCGTAAGCCTTGACGTTGACCGCGGTCGGGGTGTCGTTGGCGAGGATGCTCAGGTAGGCCAGTCCGCCGATATTGTCGAGTTCGCCGCGCGCGCCGAGCCACTCGGACACGGTGACGACGTCGTAGGGCTTGTCCTGCTCGGCGAGCGCGCTGATGGCGCGGAAGATCAGGCTGTGATCGTGGCGGTAGAAATCCTTCTCGTTGACGATGTCGGCGATGACGTCCCAGGCGCGATTGTCGAGCATCAGGCCGCCGATGATCGACTGTTCGGCCTCCAGCGAATGCGGCGGCGTCTTGAGGTCATCGACGCGCTGGCTCAGTTCCGCCACCCGGGAGGTGATATCAGACATCGTGTGGGTTCGGCGAGATCGGCATGGATCGCCAATGATAAACCAACTCCCGCGCGGCGGAAACAAAAAGGCCGCCGAGGCGGCGGCCTTCGAGTTTTTTACGCCGGCACCGGGCCGGACCGGCTATTCCTCGCCGGCGATATTGACCGTGATCTGCGTATCGACGTCGGTATATAAATGAATATCGATGACGTGCTCGCCGATCGTGCGCAACGCGCCCTCGGGCATGCGCACCTCTTTCTTCTCGATCGTGACGCCCAGCGCCTCGGCCGCATCGCAGATATCGGCGACGCCGATCGAGCCGAACAGCTTGCCCTCGGAGCCGACGCGCGCGCTGATTTCGATCGGGCCCATCGCCTCGATCGCCGTCTTGCGCTGCTCGGCCTCGGTCAGCGCCTCGGCCGCCGCGCGTTCGAGCTCGGCCCGTTGCGCCTCGAACTCGGCGAGATTCTCGGCGGTCGCAAGCTTGGCCTTGCCGTGCGGCACCAGGTAGTTGCGCGCGAAACCGGCCTTGACGCTGACCTTGTCGCCGACCGTACCCAGGTTTTCAATGTTTTCCAGTAATATGACTTCCATCGGATTGCCTCTCAGTCTTGCTTGTTTTCGTCGTTATCCGTCGTCGGGCCGCGACGGAAAACGATCCAGTTGTCGATCATGCCCGTGATCGCGGTCAAAGCCACGACCTGCGGAAAAATAAGCAGCAGCGCGTAAAACAGGCCGAGCCAGACGCCGCTCTGGCGCCGTGGTGCGAGCTTGGCATGCACCACCGCGATGCCCTGGAACATGAACGCGAGGACGATCATGAACACCAGGCTGCTGAGCCACGCCTGCTGCACCCAGAAACTCGCCAGCATCAGCACCAGCGCCGCCGCGGCCGCCGGCTTGCCGAGCGACAGCGCGCGAAACTCGCTGCCGAAACCCTTCGATTCGGCGAGCCCCGCCTGCAGGTAGCGCGCGATCAGCACGATCACGATAAACAGCAGGTACGCCGTCGCGACCAGCGCCAGCACGAACAGCCGCACCAGCTGCAGGTTGCGTTCGACCGCCTGTTCATCGAGCGGCTGCACCTGCTCCATGCGCTGCATCGCCAGTGTCAGCCACTCCCGCTCGAGATCGGTCCAGACCAGGTATTGCGCGGCGATCCCGAGCGCGCCGAGCGCGAGTCCGAGCAGCAGCGTCAACGCCAGCGAATTGCTGCTACGCAGGGTCTGCGCAAGCAGGATGATCGGCGTCCACTGCACCAGCGCGGTCCACAATCCGAGTTCCGGGCGGCCGATCGTAATCCAGCCGACCAGCGTGATTCCGGCGATGGCGACGCCGATCGCCTGCAAGCCCGATACGGTGCCTTGCGTCAGGATGATCAACCCGACCAGGATGCACGACAATATCATGCAGGTCGCGCCGAACACCACGCCGAAAGACGCGGCCGGCACCAACGACGGGATGAAGACCGCAAGCACCGCCAGCAGGCCAACGACCGTGGCGGCGTGATACGGGCTCCTGAGGGTCAGCTTGGCCAGCGCCAGCATCGCGACACCCCGCCCGGCTTATCTCAGCTTGTGCTGATCGGTATACGGCAACAGCGACAGGAAACGCGCGCGCTTGATCGCGGTTGCGAGCTGGCGCTGGTATTTGGCCTTGGTGCCGGTGACCCGGCTCGGCACGATCTTGCCGGTCTCGGTCACGTATTCCTTCAGCGTTTCCAGATCCTTGTAATCGATGTAATCGATGCCTTCGGCGGTGAATTTGCAGTAGCGCTTACGGCGAAAATAACGTGACATAATTAATCTACCTCCGCCGCGGCGGGTTCGTTCGCGGCCGGCTTTTCGGCAGCGGGATCGTCCTCGGCCGGCGTTTCGACAGCGGATTCGTCGTCGGCGGCCTTTGCCTCGGCCGGTTCGCCGTCGGCGGCTTTCGGGTCGGGCTCCTTGTCGTCTGCCTTCTTGTCGCCATCGGCGGCCCTGGCACCGGGCGCCGGCTTGCGATCGCCGGACTTGGCCGACTCTTCACGTTCGACCGCCTTCATCATCGCCGACTTCTCGGTGTTCGCCTCGGTGCACTTGATCGTCAGGTGGCGCAGCACCGCGTCGTTGAAGCGGAAAGCCGATTCGAGTTCGTCCAGTATTTCCCGGCCGCACTCGATGTTCATCAGCACGTAATGCGCCTTGTGGATCTTCTTGATCGGAAACTCGAGCTGGCGCCGGCCCCAGTCTTCCTCGCGGTGAATCTTGCCGCCGGAACCGGTGATCAGGTTGCGATAGCGCTCGACCATCGCGGGCACCTGCTCGCTCTGGTCAGGGTGGACCAGAAACACGATTTCGTAATGTCGCATACTCTCCTCGTGGGTAAAGCCCCCAGGTCGGTGCCTGTGGAGCAAGGAGCGATCCGGCCGCGGCCGCGGCCCGCCGGATCAGGGAGCGCGGATTGTACCGGAGCCCCGGTCCGCCTGCAAGCGTTGCCGGCGCCTGCTCAGGCGCCGAAATCGCCGCGCGCGCGGCGAATTTCGTAAAGGCAGATGCCGGTCGCGACCGACACGTTGAGGCTCTCGACGCGACCGCGCATCGGCAGCCGCACGACATGGTCGCAGGCTTCGCGCGTCAGTCGTCTGAGGCCCTTGCCCTCGCCGCCCATGACCAGCGCCGCCGGGCCGGCGAAGTCCTGCGCATAGAGGCTGTCGGCGGCATCACCGGCCGCGCCGTAGATCCAGACGCCGGCGTCCTTGAGCGCGCGCAGGCTGCGCGCGAGATTGGTGACCTCGAGCAGCGGCACCGACTCGGCGGCGCCGGCGGCGACCTTGCGCACGGTCGCGTTGAGCCGGGCCGAGCGATCCCGCGGGATGATCACGGCATCGACGCCGCAGGCATCGGCGCTGCGCAGGCAGGCGCCGAGATTGTGCGGGTCCTGCACGCCGTCGAGCACCAGCAGCAGCGAGTCCGGCCGGATCGATGCGACGCAGGAGTCGAAATCCAGCGTCGGTCCGACCGTCGCCAGCAACAGCACGCAACCCTGGTGCTTGTCGCTGCCGGCCAGCCGCGTCAACGCGTCGGCTTCGGCGAAGCGCTGCGGCACGCGCGCGGCTTCGGCGAGCGCGATGAGTTCGAGCAGGCGCGGATTGCGCCGCTCGGCGCAGACGAGTTCGCGACAGCGGTCCGGATCCTGCCGCAGGCAGCGGCCGACCGCGTGCAAGCCGTAGGCGAGCTGCGCGCTCATCGTTGCCGGCGATTTTTCTTCTTCTTGCGCCGCTGCGGCTTGATATCGCGCGCGCCGCCGATATCGGTAACCAGGTCGAAATCGATCTTGCGCGCTTCCATGTCGACGCCGATGACCTCGACCCGCAGGCGATCGCCGAGCCGATATTCGCGGCCCGAGCGTTCGCCGACGAGCCGGTGGTGCGCAGCGTCGAACTGGTAGTAGTCGCGCTTGAGCGCGGTCACGTGCACCAGCCCGTCGATCATCAGGTCGTTGAGCTGGACAAACAGGCCGAAGCTGGTCACACCGGTAACGAGGCCTTCGAACTGGTCGCCGACGTGCTTTTGCAGGTACTCGCACTTGAGCCAGTCGGCGGCATCGCGGGTCGCGTCCTCGGCGCGGCGCTCGTAGAGCGAGCAGGATTCGCCGAGCTGGGTCATTTGCGCGAAATCGTAGGCGTAGCCGGCCTGCGACTCGTGCCGCAGCCAGTGCTTGATCGCGCGATGCACGAGCAAATCGGGGTAGCGCCGGATCGGCGACGTGAAGTGAGCGTAGTCGTCGAGCGCGAGGCCGAAATGGCCGACCTTCGGATTCGGGCTGTAGCTCGCCTGCAGCAACGAGCGCAGCACCACGGTCTGGATCATGTCCGACTCGGGGCGTTCGCGCGCCGCGGCGACGACCTCGGCGAAGTCGCGCGGCGTCGGGTTGCCGGCCCCGAGCGGGATGCCGAAGCTGGCGAGAAACTCGATCAGGTTGGGCAGCTTGTCGGGGTTCGCGCCCTCGTGAATGCGATAGAGCGCCGGCAGTTTGCGCTTTTTCAGAAAGCGGGCGGCGCAGATGTTGGCCGCGATCATGCATTCCTCGATCAGCAAATGCGCCTCGTTGCGCGCATACGGCTGAATCGATTCGATCTTGCGCTGCGCGTTGAAGCGAAACGTCACCTCGCGGGTCTCGAACTCGATCGCGTGCCGCCGCCGGCGCGCTTTCGCGAGCGCGCGGTAGACCCGCTCGAGCGACCGCAGGTCGTCGGCCACCCGCGTAATCGGACCCTTGCCGGGCTTGTCGCCGTCGAACAACAGCCCGGCGACGTCGTCGTAGATCAGCCTCGCCTGGGAGTGAATCAGGCCCTCGAAAAATTCGAAGCGCCCGATCGCACCGTCGTCGTCGACGTCCATCCGGCAGACCAGGCACAGGCGGTCGACCTCGGGATTGAGCGAACACAGGCCGTTCGACAGGACCTCGGGCAGCATCGGCACGACCTCACTCGGGAAGTAGACCGAGGTGCCGCGCCGCTGCGCCTCGGCGTCGAGCGGCGAGCCGATCTGAACATAATGCGCGACGTCGGCGATCGCGACGTAGAGCCGGAATCCGCCGGCGCGCGCTTCGCAGTAGACCGCGTCGTCGAAGTCGCGCGCGTCGGCGCCGTCGATCGTGACGAACGGCAGCTCGCGCAGGTCGACCCGGTCGCGCTTGTCGTCCGGCCTGACCTTGTCGTCGATGCTGGCAATCGACTCGAGCAGATCCTCGCCCCAGTGGTGCGGGATCTGGTGCGCGTTGAGCGCGATCGTGACCTCGATCCCGGGCGAGTGCTCGCGGCCGAGGACGCGCTCGATCACGCCTACCGGCTGGCTGTGCTGCGACGGGTACTCGGTCACCCGCACGAGCACGATATCGCCGGGCTCGGCGGCGTGGCCGACGTCGCGGTTGAGCAGCACGTCGTGCACCAGGCGCTTGTCGTCGGCGACGACGAAATCGATGCCGCTTTCGCGGTGATAGCGCCCGACCAGGGTTTCGTGGGCGCGCTCGAGCACCGCGATCAACGCGCCCTCGGCGCGGCCGCCGTCGCGCGCGGAAATCTTGGCGGCGACGCGATCGCCGTCCATGACCGTACGCATCTCGCGCGCCGGCAGGAACACGTCGTTGCCGCCGCCCTCGGGGCGCACGAAGCCGAAGCCGTCGGGGTGCGACTGCACCCGGCCCTTGACCAGGTCCATGTGATCGAAGCTGAGATAGCCGCCGCGGCGATTGCGGAACAGCTGGCCGTCGCGCACCATCGCCTGCAGCCGCCGGCGCAGCGCTTCGCGCGCGTCGTCGTCGCGATAACCGAGGACCTCTTCGAGCTGTTCCTGCGGCATCGGAACCTGCTCGGCGGCGATCAGTTCGAGCAGGTATTCGCGGCTGGCGATGGGGCTGTCGTAATTGGCTTTTTCGCGCGCCCGGTGGGGGTCCCGGGAGCGCCTGGAGGATTCGTTTGGCATATGGGGGTCCGTTGGCAGCGCGAGTATATAGAAACATTTGATCGGTAACTACCGACTGGTGTATATTCCCGCGCCATGCCCAGGTGGCGGAATTGGTAGACGCGCTAGCTTCAGGTGCTAGTGGCCGTAAGGTCGTGGGAGTTCAAGTCTCCCCCTGGGCACCACC
>JAHEKJ010000059.1 GCA_024638385.1 Gammaproteobacteria bacterium
CACGCCTACGTCGCCGCGCCCTGAACGGTTTGTTCAGTTCGGGTTCAGAGGCGATTTGCGAAATTGCCGGTCCGGAGATTACAGAAATCGTGAAGACTATGCCGGAAATCCTTGATTTACCGGTGTTTGGGCTGGTTCACAGATTCGTTGCAATTCTGGACTGACAATGCGAATTGGCTATCATCGACTCCATCTAACCAACGGACGCAACCATGGACAGCAAATCCTCGAAGCGTGGCAAGAACAATTCGGGCGCCACCGCCGCGGGCGCGGTTGATACCGATAACGTCGACAAGATTCGCGACATCCTGTTCGGCAACCAGATGCGCGAGGTCGACAAGCGCTTCGACCGGCTCGAAAAGATCTTGTCGAAAGACATCGATTCGCTGCGCAACGACAATGCCCGCCAGATCGAATCGCTGAAGACCTTCGTCGAAAGCGAACTCGAAATTCTTGCCGCCAGGCTCGCGAGCGAAGAGCGGGCGCGGATCGAAAACGACGACGAGATCGATGGCCTCGTCAAGGCGCAGGCCAAGCAACTCGACAAGAAGATCGCCGACCTGGCCAAGTCGCTGGACAAGAGTACGAGCGACATCAATCAAAAAATTCTCAGGCAGGCGCAGGATTTCGGCGACGAATTGAGTCGGCAACTCGGCGAGGCGCGCGAGCGCATGAATGAGCATCGCGATGAGCTGTCCGCGGCCAAGGTCGACAAGCTGGCGCTCGCAGAAATGCTCAACGCATTGGCGCTGCAGGTCAATGCCGACGAAACCCCGTAAATTCACCCCGCGAGCGGTCGACGATCCGCCGTCGCGGGACACCGCCGACACCCGCGAGGCATACGAGGAGCTGCGCCAGCTGCTCGTCGGCGACGAGCTCGAAAAGCTCGAACGGCTGCGCGCCCGCCTGGAGGCGCCCGAAGACTTCGCCCGCGAGGTCGGCGAGGTCCTGCCGCGGGCGATGGAGCAGCGCTCGCAGCGCAACGAGGAACTGAGCGCGGCGATGGTGCCGACAGTCGAGGAGATCCTGCGGCTGTCGATCAAGAAGGACATCAACCGCTTCGCCGACGCGCTGTTCCCGGTGATCGGCCCGGCGATTCGCAAGTCGATTCGCGAAACCTTTCGCGAGATGATCCAGGCGCTCAATCGCACGCTCGAACAAAGCCTGTCGTCGCAAAGCATCAAATGGCGCCTGGAGTCCTGGCGCACCGGCATTTCGTTCGCGCAGATCGCGTTGTTGCACGCGCTGGTCTACCGGGTCGAGCAGGTGTTCCTGATTCACCGCGAGACCGGGTTGCTGTTGTGCCATCTCGGCCAGGAGGATATCGGCGGCGACAATGCCGACCTGGTGTCGTCGATGCTCGGTGCGATCAACGACTTCGTCGGCGATTCGTTCGCGGTCGAGGACGATCGCACGCTGAACCGGGTCGAGGTCGGCGAACTTTCGCTGTGGATCGAGTGCGGGCCCGACACGATTCTCGCGCTCGCGATTCGCGGCGAGGCGCCGAACGAATTGCGCACCCGCATGCAGCGGGTGCTCGAAGGCGTTCAGATCGAGCTCGGCGCCGAGCTCGACGGCTTCGACGGCGACACCGGCGCGTTCGAGGGGCGAGGTGATCTGCTCGAGGATTGTCTGCAGGCTCAGTACCAGTCGCAAGAGGGCGGAACCTCCGGCAAGACGATTGCCGTGCTCGCGTTGGTCGTGCTAGGCCTGCTCTACTGGGGCTTTCGCGAATACGACGAGACCCGGCGCCAGCAAGCCTACCGCGCGATGCTCGAGGCCGAACCGGGATACGTCGTCACCCGCGCCGAGGAGCGCGAGGGCCGCTTCGTGGTCCGGGGTCTTCGCGACCCGCTGGCGCGAGCGCCGGGCGAGATTTTCGACCGCGCCCCGCTCGCCGACGACGCGGTACGCCATGAATTCACGCCCTACCAGTCGCTCGACCCGGTGTTCGTCGAGCGCCGCGCGCGCCGGTTGCTGGCGCCGCCGGCGACGGTCGCGATTCGGCTCGACGGCTCGCGGCTGGTCGTATCGGGCCATGCCGATCGCGACTGGCGGGCGCAAATGCGGGCGCGCGCGCCGCTGATCGCGGGCATCGACGCGCTCGATGATACCGCGTTGCGAATCGAATTCGATCCGGCGGATCTCGATCCGCCGCCGGGCGTTACGCTGCGACTCGAAAGCGGCGTGCTCCGGGTCGAGGGCCGAGCCAGCCGCGACTGGCGCGAGCACCTGCGGGCGCGCGCGCCGGCTCTCCCCGAGGTCGACGCGCTCGACGATTCGGCGCTCGCCCTCGAATTCGAGGCCGACATGCTCGATCCGCCGCCGGGCGTGCAAATCCGGCTCGACGATGGCGTCCTGCGGATCACTGGCGAAGCCGAGCAGGCATGGATCGAATCGCTCCGGGCCCGCGTTAGCGGTTTTGACGAAATTCGCTCGGTCGACGCTGGCGCGCTGGTTAATCTCACCGAGCGCCGCCGCGTCGCCGAACTCGAGCGCCGGCGCGCCGCCGAAATCGAGCGACTCGAACGCGAACTACTCGCCGCCGTCGAAACGCTGGAGCGCGAGCGCATCCTGTTCGACGTCGGTGCATCGGTCGACAGCCGCAATCTAGAAGTCGACCGGATCGCCAGGCAGCTGAGGTCGATTCTCGACCTGGCCGGCAAACTTTCGCGAAAAGTGCTAATAATCGTACGTGGATACTCGGATTCTGTTGGCAGTTTCGAAGCCAACGCGAAACTGAGCCGCGAGCGCGCACGTAGCGTTGCCGAGGCGTTGATCGCCGCCGGCATTGCCGCCGAATCGATCGAAAGCCGCGGCCTCGACGCTCGGGTCGCGCCGGAAAGAGACGAAGCCGAGCGCCGCAACAATCGGCGGGTCGACTTCGAGATCGTCATCGAATAGGGCAGCGCGGTCGTTGAACAAGTACAAGATATGCATGCTTGGTGCCTTCGCGGTGGGGAAGACCTCGCTGGTGCGGCGCTTTGTGCATAGCCTGTTCAGCGAGCGCTACCAGACCACGCTCGGCGTCAAGATCGACAAGAAGTCGCTCGAGGTGGACGGGCAGCCGGTCGAACTGATTCTGTGGGACCTCGCTGGCGAAGACGAGTTCATGAAGGTCAGAACTTCGTACCTGCGCGGGTCCGCCGGCGGCGTGCTCGTCGCCGATGGCACTCGCATCGAGACGCTCGAAATCCTGTTCGATTTGAAAGAAAAGCTGTTCGGCGAAGTCGGTCGGGTGCCAATGGTCCTGTTGATCAATAAGGCGGATTTGCGCGCCAGCTGGGTGATCGACCCTGAACGAATCGACAAATTGATCGCGGCCGGCTGGCGGGTCATCGAGACCAGCGCCAGGACCGGCGATGGCGTCGACGAAGCCTTCGCAACCCTGGCGCGGCGCCTGCTCGAGGTGAAATCGGCATGACCGCGAGCAGCCAATACCCGCCGACCGTCGTCGACAAGATTCTCGAGGTCACGCTGCGCTCGAACCGCTATGCCTATCTCGCCGTCGACGAGGCCGGCGCCATCGTCAATCAGGGCGGCGATACCGCCGCCCTGGGTCTGCCGGCGTGGGAAATCGGCGAGAATATTCTCGACGAGGCCCTTTTCTTAAGCGGATTCGTGCCGATGACACGCGATTACGAGGTCATCGAGGCCTGCCAGGTCGGCGACGCGACGATTATTGACGTCCACCTGTTTCGCGACCAGGATCACATCTGGGTGATCCTGGTCGACAAGACCGAGGACATGGAATGGCAGGCCAGCGCGCGGCAAAAGGGCAATGAACTGCGCCTGCTCAAGCAGCGATTGCAACAGGATGCCGAGGCCGACGGCGAGCCGCACACCGAGTTCGATTTTTTCGAAAGCCTGAACATGCTCGCGCTGCGCGCCGTCGACGATGGTTCGTTCGAACGCCTCGAGCCGGTTTGCGAAACCTTCAGGTCGCTCTATCCCGAGTCGGCGCAGTCGGTGAAAGCGCTTTACCCGCAGGACAAGTTTCCGTTCGTCGAAAACTTCCTCGTCGATGCGGCGGAAGTCTGGGGCGATCCGGATGACCACACGCGTTTGCGTTCGGGGCCCTGGGTCGAGACCGGGGCCGACGGCAACGAGGTTGCGCTCGAGGCGATCGCGCTGAACTGGAAGGGTAACCGGTTGTTGTTTCTCGAGGTGCTCGACGAAAGCTACGAGTTCAGGCGCAGCATCCTGCAAACCGGCCGCGAAGGCGCGCTATACAAGAATATTCTCGAGCAGGAGGTACGCAAGCAAACGCGCGAGATTCGCGCGCGCGAAGAGGAGATTGCGTTGCGCCTGGTCTGCGCCGCTGACAGCCGCGACGACGGCGAAACCGGCTCGCACATCCGCCGTCTCGGGCTCTACAGCGAGTTGATGGCGAAAAACCTCGGCTGGAGCGATGCCGCCGCCGAGGAGATCCGCATCGCCGCGCCGATGCACGATATCGGCAAGATCGGAATACCCGACCACATCCTGAAAAAGCCGGGAAAGTTGACCCACGACGAATTCGAGATCATGAAGCTGCACCCCGAAATCGGCGCGCGCATCCTGTCGCATTCGAGATCGACGCTGGTGCGGATGGCGCGCGACATTTGCCTGTGCCATCACGAGAAATGGGATGGCAGCGGCTATCCGCAAGGCATGCGGGGTGAGGAAATTCCGTTGCCTGCGCGCATCGTCGCAGTCGTCGACGTGTTCGACGCGCTTATTCACAAGCGCGTTTACAAGGATGAAATTCCGGTCGACCGCGCGATCGAAATCATGCTCGAGGGTCGTGGCAATCATTTCGATCCGGCGCTGCTCGATCTGTTCGTCGAACTGAAGGCGCGGATGACGGAGATCGCCTTCGATTACAGCAATCCGATTGGCGACGAGTTCGACGACGACATGACGTTGATTGGCGACATACACTTGCCCCGTCCCGCCGATTGAGCGATATTGTCATTCGATCCAGCCGGCCCGATCGCCGGGCCGTTCGATTACACGGAACAGGGGTGAGTAATATGAAGCTGGCAGAATTACTTCAGGGCAAAAGCGGCGAAGTTCACAAGGTCCGGTTCGACCAGAGTATCGCCGAGGCGGCGACCCGCCTGACCGAGAACAAGATCGGCGCGCTGCTGGTCGAGGATGCGGCCGGCAAGATCGTCGGTATCCTGTCGGAGCGTGACATCGTGCGCGGCATGGGTCCGCACGGCGCCGACCTGCACGACGTCGAGATTTCCGAGCTGATGACGCGCGACGTGATTCGTTGCTCGCCCGACGACACGGTCAACAAGGCGATGGCAATGATGACCGACCGCCGAATCCGCCACCTGCCGGTCTACGACGGCGAAGAGCTGGTCGGTTTTCTCAGCATCGGCGACCTGGTCAAGAGCCGGATCATGGAAGTCCAGGCCGAGGCCGAGGCGATGCGCCAGTACATCGCTTCCTGACAACTTCAATCCAGCAAAGCGGTCTCCCCGTACCGGGCTGGTCCGCGGAGATTGCTTCGTCGCCCCGGCTTTCGCCGGGGCTCCTCGCAATGACGTGCAGATCCCGTTGCAGGCAAATTCGAGGATTACCGCGTCATTGCGAGCGCAGCGAAGCAATCTCCGGGGATCGGGCGAGATCGGGGAGGTTGCTTCGTCGCTCCGGCTTTCGCCGGGGTTCCTCGCAATGACGTGCAGATCCCGTTGCAGGCAAATTCGAGGATTACCGCGTCATTGCGAGCGCAGCGAAGCAATCTCCGGGGATCGGGCCAGCCCACGGAGGTTGCTTCGTCGGCTGACGCCTCCTCGCAATGACCTGCCGTTAACCGATACCGCGGGCGCAGTGAAGTAAACCGGGTCAGAGCAATTTTGCTCTGACCCGAATTTATCGGCGGGCTCAGGAGGCCGCGGCGAGCGCCTGGTCGATGTCGACGATGATGTCCTTGACGTTCTCGATGCCGATCGACAGGCGCACCAGGTCCGGCGAGACGCCCGACGCGGCGAGCTCGTCGTCGCCGAGCTGGCGGTGCGTCGTCGACGCCGGGTGGGTCGCGAGCGACTTGGCGTCGCCGATGTTGACCAGCCGCGTGATCAGCTGCAGCGCATCGAGAAACTTGACGCCCGCATCGAAACCGCCCTTGACGCCGAACGACAGGATGCCGGACGCCTTGCCGCCGCAGTACCTGTCGACCAGCGGCTTGTAAGGACTCGAGTCGAGGCCGGCGTAGCGCACCCATTCGACCGCGTCGTGCGCCTCGAGATGCTTCGCCACCGCCAGCGTGTTTTCGCAGATGCGATCCATCCGCAGCGGCAGCGTCTCGAGCCCTTGCAATGCGAGAAACGCGTTCATCGGCGCCAGCGCCGCGCCCATGTTGCGCAGCGGCACGACGCGCGCGCGCAGGATGTACGGCGGCAGGCCGGTCTCGGTGAAGACCACGCCGTGGTAGGACACGTCGGGCTCGTTCAGCCGCTTGTAGCGCTCCTTGTGCGCGACCCAGTCGAACTGGTTCGAATCGACGATCATGCCGCCGATGATCGTGCCGTGGCCGCCGATGTATTTGGTCAGCGAATGCACGACGATGTCGGCGCCGTGCTCGATCGGCCGGCACAGGTAAGGAGTCGGCACGGTATTGTCGACGATGACCGCGATCCCGTGCGCGTGCGCGATTTCGCAGATTTTCGCGATGTCGACGACGTTGCCGGCCGGGTTGCCGAGCGATTCGCAATAGATCGCCTTGGTACGCGCGTCGAAGTGGCTTTCGAGATCGTCGAGCTTGTCCGGGTCGGCGAAGCGCACCTCGATGCCCATTTGCGGGAAGGTGTGGGCAAACAGGTTGTAGGTGCCGCCGTAGAGCGTCGACATGCTGACGAAATTGTCGCCGGCCTCGGCGATGGTCTGGATCGCGTAAGTCGTCGCCGCCTGGCCCGACGCCAGCGCGAGCGCGGCCACGCCGCCCTCCATCGCCGCGACGCGCTGCTCGAGCACGTCGTTGGTCGGGTTCATGATGCGCGTGTAGATGTTGCCGAGCACCGCGAGGTTGAACAGGTCGGCGCCGTGCTGGGCATTGTCGAAGGCGTAGGCGGTGGTCTGGTAGATCGGCACCGCGACGGCTTTGGTGGTCGGGTCGGGGGAATAGCCCGCGTGGACCGCGAGGGTTTCGAGTTCCATGTTTTTCTCCGTTGGTTATTCTGGGCGAGAGCTTCGCTGCGGCTATTAGAACCAAGGTCGAGCGGGCTTGCAAGGGCTTGCTGGCGATTCAAATCGGCGGGACGGGATGAAATAATGCGCGCGAGCAAAACCCGGGAGATCGGCATGCAGGATATCCGCGTCATCGACCTGACCAGCGTCCTCGCTGGCCCGTTCTGCACCTGGCTGCTGGCGTCGCTCGGCGCCGACGTGATCAAGGTCGAGGCGCCCGACGGCGACGTCGCGCGCACGACGCCGCCGCTCGACGCCGACACGAGCCTGTACTTCGCGTCGCTGAACCGCGACAAGCGCTCGATCGTGCTGGACCTCAAGTCGACACCCGGCCGCGACGCGCTGCAGCGCCTGCTCGCGACCGCCGACGTGTTCGTCGAGAACATGCGTCCCGGTGTGCGCGATCGGCTCGGTTGCAGCGACGCCGAGCTCGAAGCGATCAATCCGCGGCTGGTGCGCGCATCGATCAGCGGCTTCGGCCAGTCCGGCAGCCTGTCGCCGTTGCCGGCCTACGACATCGTCGTGCAGGCGATGAGCGGCATGATGAGCATCAACGGGCCGCTCGGCGGGCCGCCGACGCGGGTCGGCTTTTCGATCGGCGATATCTCGGCGGCGCTGTTCGCGACCGTCGGAATTCTCGAACGCCTGTACCGCCGCGATGCGCGCGGCGAGGATCCCGGCGCGTCGCTCGACGTGTCGATGCTCGCCTGCCAGTGGGCCTGCCTCGAGAACGCGTTCGCGCGCTATCTCAACGCCGGCATCGTCGCCGGTCCGCTCGGTTCGCGGCACCCGTCGATGACGCCGTTCGAGACTTACCGCGCGGGCGACGGCGACTTCGTGGTCGCGCTCGGCAGCTACCGCGACTGGCCGCGCTTTTGCCGCGCGATCGGCAAGCCCGAATGGGCCGACGATGCGCGCTTTGCCGACGACGCGACGCGCATCGCGCATCGCGACGAGCTCGACCGGCTGCTCGGCGAGATTTTCGCGCTGCGCCCGGCGGCCGACTGGATCGAGCGCCTGCGCGCGCACTCGATACCCTGTGCGCTGGTCGAGGACGTCGGCTCGATCGCCGACAGCGAACTCGCCGCCGAGTACGCGGCTTTCTCCGAGGTTATCGATTCCGGCGGCCGTCGGCGGCGCTTCGTGCGCAGCCCGCTGGCCGCTTCGGACACGGCCGAGCAGGCGGCGCCGGCCCTCGGCCAGCATACCCGCGAAATCCTGCGCGAACTCGGCTACGCCGACAGCGAAATCGAGAACTTCGAAACCGGCTGAGATACGGCGCTCACGGTGGCGTCACGGCCTTGCGTTCGGTCGGTGCCGGCCGACCGAGCCTGGCTTCGCGGCGGAACACGTAGACCCCGGAGCCGACGATGATCGCGATGCCGAACCAGGTCGTGGACTCGGGGAAGTCGCCGAAAACAAGCAAGCCCAGCGCGGTTGCGCCAACGATTTCGACGTACTGGAACGGCGCCAGGATCGCGACCGCGGCCATGCGGTAAGCATGCACGACGAGCAGGTGGCAGCCGGTTCCGATCGCGCCCAGCAGCGCCAGCAACAGCCATTCGCGCGGCGTCGGCAGGGTGATCTCGAGGATAGCCACGCCGGCCGGATCGCCCGCGGCGAGCGCGAGGCTCATGACGAGACAGCCGAACAGGCCGGCGAAGAATTGCAGCTTTACCGGGTCGTCGCGCTGCGCGAGTTGCCGCGTCAACAGGATGTAGAACGCGAAACTGCAGGCCGCGCCGACCGGGTAGAGCGCGGCGAAGCCGACGTCGGCGAAGGTCGGCCGGATCACGATCAGCGCGCCGACGAAGCCGGCAGCGATCGCGCTGAGACGGCGCCAGTGCAACGTTTCTCCGAGCAGGACGGCCGACAGCAGCGTCACCAGCAACGGCTCGATAAAGAAGATCGCGATCGCGTCGGCCAACGGCAGGTAGGCGAGCCCGGAGAAGAACAGCAGCGTCGCCAGCGCGATCAGCGCGCCACGCGCGGCGTGCAACGGCAGCATCGGCGTCAGCCATGACCCGCGGCCCGCGGCAAGAAACGGCAGCATCAGGAGTATCTGGAAGAAAAACCGGCTCCAGGTCACCTGGCCCGAGGACACCGAGCCGGCGAGGTATTTCGCGATCGCGTCGATGCCGGGCAGGACCAGCATCGCGGCGATCATCAGCGCCATCGCGCGGGCGGGGGAGTCGGCGTTTGTCACTAGTGTTGGTTTTCGGCGGGCGAAATTCAGGCAGTCTAGGGGATGCCGTTTCGCTCGAACAAGTGATTTCTCGATCGTCTGGCCATCTCGGCATTGCGAGTCCCGGCCGACGCCTGCCTTCTTGACGGTGTAAATTCATGGAGATTGCCGCGTCGCCGGCGCGCCTTTGAGCCCTGCGGATTTGCAAGGATGCGCACAACCGGTGGCGGACCGCGAATTTCGCCCCGATTTAAAAGTCTCTTTCGACGGTGAAGCGATTTTGCTCTGGCACCCTCGAACGCAGCGCGATCCGGTCCCTGATCCTGGCGTGGCGGCGGGCGATTAACCCTTTGGCAGATGCGCCGCACTCTTGTTCTTTTCCGACTCCGCGGCATCAATTCGCTTTGCCGCCCGAAGATGGCTTGCTATGCTACGCGCCTCGAAAATCCAGCCTGGCCATGAGTAAGTACTCGATCTTCTCGCTCGCCCGTAACGCGCTCAGTTACCACGAGAACTGGGCCGAGGCGTGGCGCAGCCCCGAGCCGAAAGCGGAGTACGATGTGCTGATCGTCGGCGGCGGCGGTCACGGGCTCGCGACCGCATATTACCTCGCCAGGGAACACGGCATCACCAATGTCGCGGTGCTCGAAAAGGGCTGGATCGGCGGCGGCAACACCGGCCGCAACACGACCATCGTGCGCTCGAATTACCTGTGGGACGAGTCGGCCCATCTTTATGAAAAATCGATGAAGCTGTGGGAAGGCCTGTCGCAGGACCTGAACTACAACGTCATGTTCAGCCAGCGCGGCGTCTACAACCTCGGCCACAACCTGCAGGACATGCGCGACATTCAGCGCCGGGTCAACGCCAACCGTCTGAACGGCATCGACGGCTACGTCGTGACCCCGGCCGAGATCAAGCGCGCGATTCCCGAGATCAACGTCGACCAGGGTTGTCGCTACCCGATCCTGGGCGCGTCCTTCCAGCCGCGCGGCGGCGTCGCTCGCCACGACGCGGTCGCCTGGGGTTTTGCCCGCGGCGCCGACAAATACGGCATCGACATCATCCAGAATTGCGAGGTCACCGCGATCCGCCAGGATAACGGCGCGGTGACCGGCGTCGAAACCACGCGTGGCAACATCCGGGCGAAGAAGATCGGCGTGGTCGTCGCCGGCCATTGCTCGGTGCTCGCCGAGATGGCGGGCTTCCGCATGCCCATCGAGAGCCACCCGCTGCAGGCGCTGGTCTCCGAACCGATCAAGCCGATTATCCATACCGTCATCATGTCGAACGCCGTGCACGGCTACATCAGCCAGTCGGACAAGGGCGACCTCGTCATCGGCGCCGGCATCGATTCCTACAACGGTTACGGCCAGCGCGGCAGCTTCCCGACCATCGAGCACACGATCGCGGCGGTCTGTGAACTCTTCCCGATTCTGCGCCGCGTGCGCATGAACCGCCAATGGGGCGGCATTGTCGACACCGCGCCCGACGCCTGCCCGATCATCGGCAACACGCCGGTCGAGGGGCTCTTTTTCAACTGCGGCTGGGGCACCGGCGGCTTCAAGGCGACGCCGGGTTCGGGCTGGGTGTTCGCGCACAATCTCGCCACCGGCGAACCGCACGAGCTGAACGCGCCGTTTTCGCTCGATCGCTTCGTCAGCGGATTCCTGATCGACGAGCACGGCGCCGCCGGCGTCGCCCACTAGGAGGCCGCGGTCATGCTGCTGATCGAATGCCCCTGGTGCGGCCTGCGCGACGAGAGCGAGTTTTCGTACGCCGGTGAAGCCCATATCGCGCGCCCGCTGGAGACCAACAAGCTCTCCGACGAAGAATGGGCCGACTACCTGTTCATGCGCAAGAATCCGAAGGGCGCGCACCGCGAGCAGTGGCTGCACGCGGCCGGCTGCCGGCGCTATTTCAACGCCGAGCGCGATACCGTGACTTATAAAATTCGTGCGACCTACCGGATCGGCGAGCAACCGCCGGGAGCGGAAGACGCGTGAAGCAGCCCTTTCGCATTGCCGAGGGCGGTCGCATCGACCGCTCGCGCGAGATCGAGTTCACCTTCGACGAAGAAGTCTACCGGGGCTACGCCGGCGACACGCTGTGCTCGGCGCTGCTTGCCCACGGCGTGCATTTCGTCGGCCGCAGCTGGAAGTACCACCGCCCGCGCGGCATCATCGGCGCCGGCGCCGAGGAACCGAACGCGATCTTCCAGGTCGAGAAGGGTGCGCGCACGATCCCGAACGCGCGCGGCACCCAGGTCGAAATCTACCAGGGGCTCAAAGCCGACCCGGTCAACTGCTGGCCGAGCCTCGACTTCGACTTTTTATCGATCAACCGTTTCTTCGCCCGGCTGATGCCGGCCGGGTTCTACTACAAGACCTTCATGTGGCCGCGCTCGATGTGGATGCACTACGAGCGCATCATTCGCAAGGCATCGGGCCTCGGCCAACCGCCGCGCGAACCCGACCCCGACCGTTACGAGCATACCCACGCGCACTGCGACCTGCTGGTCGCCGGCGGCGGTGTCGCCGGGCTCGCCGCGGCGCTCGCGGCCGGGCGCGCGGGCGCGCGCGTGATCCTCGCCGACGAGCAGCATGAATTCGGCGGCCTGACGCTCGGCAGCCGCGCGCACATCGATGGCGTCGACGCGAGCGCGTGGATCGAGCAGGCCGTCGCCGAACTCGAGGCGATGCCCGAGGTCACGCTGCTGCCGCGCGGCACCGTGTTCGGCTACCACGATTACAACTTCCTGACGATCGATCAGCGCCTGACCGATCACCTGCCGCCGGGCGAGCGCCGCGGCGGCCGCGAAAAGCTTTGGCAGGTACGCGCG
Organism: Gammaproteobacteria bacterium; assembly: GCA_024638385.1. Taxonomy (GTDB): domain Bacteria; phylum Pseudomonadota; class Gammaproteobacteria. Next base: position 12,207 of record JAHEKJ010000059.1, read on the forward strand.
CACCAGGTCGTGCTCGCAACCGGCGCCGCCGAGCGGCCGCTGGTGTTTGCAAACAACGACCGCCCGGGGATCATGCTCGCGTCGGCGGTGTCGACCTACGCCAACCGCTACGCGGTGCGCGCCGGTCAGCACGCGGTGATATTCACCAACAACGACAGCGCTTACCAGACCGCGCTCGACCTGAAGGCCGCCGGAGTCGCGATCGAGGCCGTCGTCGATGCGCGCGCGAATTCCAGCAGCGAGCTCGCCGAGACCGTGCGCAACGCCGGTATCCAGGTCGTCAACGGCAGCGCCGTGGTCGATACGCACGGCGGCAAGCACCTGCGCTCGGTCGACGTCATGGCGCTCGCCGACGACGGTCGCTCGGTCGACGGCAAGGTCCGGAAAATCCCCTGCGACCTGCTCGCGGTCTCCGGCGGCTGGAGCCCGGTCGTGCACCTGCACGCGCAGTCCGGCGGCCGCCCGGTATGGGACGACGACGCGGCGATGTTCCGGCCCGGCGAGCCTACCCAGGCACAGATTTCCGCCGGCGCGGCCAGCGGCACGCTCGACCTGCAGGGCGTATTGCGCGAAGGCTACGACGCCGGCGTCGACGCGGCGCGTGCCTGCGGTTTCGACGCGGTCACGCAGATTCCGGAGGCCGACCCGGTCAGCGGCGAACCGATACTGCCGCTGTGGCAGGTGCCGTCGCCGCACGGTCCGGGGCGCGGGCCGAAAGCCTTCGTCGACCTGCAAAACGACGTCGGCGCGGCCGACATCGCGCTGGCGACGCGCGAGGGATATCACTCGGTCGAACACGTCAAGCGCTACACCGCGATGGGCTTCGGCACCGACCAGGGCAAGCTCGGCAACATCAACGGCATGGCGATCCTCGCGCAAGCGCTCGGCCAGAGCATCGCCGCGACCGGCACCACGACCTTTCGCCCGAACTACACGCCAGTCACCTTCGGCGCCTTCGCCGGCTCGAATCTCGGCGACACGCTGTTCGACCCGGTGCGCAAGACCGCGATGCACGCCTGGCACGAGGAGCACGGCGCGCTGTTCGAAGACGTCGGCCAGTGGAAGCGGCCGTGGTACTACCCGAAGCCGGGCGAGAGCATGCAGGTCGCGGTCGACCGCGAATGCCTCGCGGTGCGCGAGCGCGTCGGCATGCTCGATGCGTCGACGCTCGGCAAGATCGAGATTCGCGGCAAGGATTCGGCGAAATTTCTCGAGATGATCTACACCAACAACTGGCAAAACCTCGCCGTCGGCAAGGGCCGCTACGGTTTCATGCTCGGCGAGGACGGCATGGTCATGGACGACGGCGTGACGCTGCGCCTCGCCGACGATCACTTTTTCATGCATACCACGACCGGCGGCGCCGCCCGCGTGCTGGCGTGGATGGAGCGCTGGCTGCAGACCGAGTGGCCGGAGATGGAAGTCTTCCTGACCTCGGTCACCGATCACTGGGCGACCGCGGCGGTGGTCGGGCCGAACAGCCGCGACGTGGTGTCGGCGGTCGTCGGCGGCATCGATTTCGCCGCCGACGCGTTTCCGTTCATGGCGACCCGCGGCGGCACGCTCGGCGACGTCGAGTGCCGCGTCAATCGCATCAGCTTTTCCGGCGAGCTCGCCTACGAGGTCAACGTGCCGGCCAACTACGGCCGTTTCATGTGGGAGCAGCTGATGCGCGCCGGCGAGCCGTTCGACATCACGCCCTACGGCACCGAAACCATGCACGTGCTGCGCGCCGAGAAGGGTTACGTCATCGTCGGCCAGGATACCGACGGCTCGGTCACGGTCGATGACCTGGGATTGGGCTGGGCGCTGTCGAAGACCAAGCCCGACTTCATCGGCAAGCGCTCGCTCTCTAGGCCCGACACGCGGCGCGAGGATCGCAAGCAACTCGTCGGCCTGCTGACCGACGAGCCGAAGACCGTCATTCCGGAAGGCGCGCAGCTGGTCGACAATCCGGACGTGCCGAAACCGGTGCCGATGATCGGCCATGTCAGCTCGAGCTACTACAGCGCGTGCTGCGGGCATTCGATTGCGCTCGCGCTGGTCAAGCGCGGCCGCGCGCGCATCGGCGATACGGTCTACGCGCCGCTCGCCGACGGCGGCGTGATCAAGGCGAGCATTTGCGAGCCGGTGTTCTACGACAAGGCCGGGGACAAGGCCAATGGCTGACCTGTTTCAGCAACAAAGCCCGCTCGTGCAGATCGAGCTCGGCGAGCCATCAGGCGCGGCGCCGAGGATCGAGGAAAAGCCGTTTCTCGGCTATCTCAACCTGCGCGGGCGGCCCGACCATACCGGTTTTCTCGCCGGCGTGCTCAGGGCGCTCGGCGTCGAACCGCCGACCGCGGCCAACACCGTCGTCGAGGCCGGCGACAACCGCATCTACTGGCTCGGCCCCGACGAGTGGCTGGTCGTGACGCCGGCCGGACAACAGGCCGATCTCAAGGCGAAGCTCGATAAGGCGCTCGCCGGCGTGTTCAGTTCCGTGGTCGATAATTCTAGCGGCCTGACGACGATTTTCGTGACCGGCGACAACGCCGGCGCGCTGCTCGCGACCGACTGCCCGCTCGACCTGCATCCGCGCGAATTCAAGCCGGGACAGTGCGCGCAGACGCGGCTCGCGAAGGCCGGCATGATCGTGTCGCCGCTGGCCGACGGCAGCGGCCTTGAGGTCATCATCCGTCGCAGCTTCGCCGACTATCTGCTGCGATTCCTGCGGGACGCCGCCGTCGCCTTCGAATAAGCTCGGCCTCGCGAATTACCCGCCGGGCGGGCAGTGGCGCCGGTGTCCGAACCTTATTGCGAGGAGCCCCGGCCCCGAAAACTGGCAGGTCATTGCGAGGAGCGCCAACCGCAGGTTGGCGCGACGAAGCAACCTCCCGGGTCTGCCCAGATACCGGGAGATTGCTTCGCGGAGCCTGCCCAGGCGACCTTTTTCGGGGACACAATATCAAATGACTCAATTACACCGAAAGTCGAAGTTTCGGTAATCAGTATTGTGTCCGCGAAATAGGGAAGTCGGGTTTAATGCAGGGCGTCGCGCAGCGCGGCGATGTGCTCGGGTCCGAGACCGCAGCAGCCGCCGACGAGGCGCACGCCGCCGTCGATCCAGTCGCGCGCGGCGGCGACCAGGTCGGCGGGCTCGATGATGTCGACGAACTGCCAGTTCGGCATCGCGAAGTAGCCCGATTCGGGATAGGCGCCGAGCGGGCCGGACCAGTGGCGGCGGACGATCTCGAGCGCCGGCGCGACGTCGGGCACCGGCGTATGCATGACGTTGACGAGCATGGCCGGGTAGTCGCAGAGCGCCTCGATCAGCGGTTCGAGCGGGCGCTCGGCATGGTCGAATACCGACACGAAATCCTGCTCCTGGAACTGGCGCGCGCTTACGCCGATCCACAGCGGCAGACCGGTCTCGAGCGCCGATTCGACCGCGGCCGCGGAAAACTCCGGATGCTCGCACATCTCGAGCGCGATCAGGTCGACGCCGGCATCGGCGAGCAGCGCGGCCTGCTCGCGCACCGACTCGCGGATCGCGGCCGCGTCGTGCCAGTCCGGGTCGTCGGCCGATGTCCATTCGCAGATCGAGCCGGCGATCGCGATCGGCCGATCCGGATATCGATCACGCGCCGCGCGCGCCAGTTCGACCGCGCGGCGGTTCATGTCGGCGACGCGATCGCCGAGGCCGGCGGGTTCGAGCATGTGCCGGCCCGATGCAAAGGTGTTGGTGATAATCACTTCTGCGCCGGCTTCGATGAAGGCTTCGTGCGCGGCTCGCACGAGGTCGGGATGACTGTCGATGGCGCGCGCGCTCCAGACGCGCGCGTCCATCGGCGCGCCGAGGCGTTCGAGCTGGGTGCCCATGCCGCCGTCGATAACGAGCGGCGCATCGCGGCCGGCGAGGCGCTCGCGCAGCCGGTCGAGTATTTCAGTCATAGGTTTCGTCGCTCCCGTCGCATACCGTAACAGGAATGTAACGAGCGGCAAAGAACATGTGCCGGCGGGGCGCGGCAGGGCTTAAAATCGGTTTAATCCAGTGCCCGGATCGGTATGATGCCGACTTGGCCCGTGGCGCGTCATGGCGCCACCGGGGGCGGGCACTTGCGGCGACAATTTCTGGTATCCGGATATCGGTATGTACTACGGCGAACGACTCAACAGCATCAGCCACCTGGTGGGCGCGGTGTTCGCGCTGGTCGGTCTCGGCGCGCTGCTGACGATCGGCATTCAATCGCGGGATGCGTGGATCGTCGGCAGTTTCGGCGTCTTCGGGGTCACCCTGGTGCTGCTGTACACGATGTCGACGCTCTATCACAGTTTTCATCCACCGCGGCTGAAGCGAATCTTCAAGCTGTTCGATCACGTCTCGATCTATCTGCTGATTGCCGGAACCTACACGCCGTATACGCTGGTCAGCCTGCGTCCGGGCAATGGCTGGTTGATTTTCGGCATCGTCTGGGCGCTGGCGCTGTGCGGGATACTGAGCGAGATCTACCTCCGTGGGCGCGCGGTCAAGGTCGGGCAGATGCTGATCTATCTCGGCATGGGCTGGGCCTGTTCGTTCGACCTGGGGAGCCTCCGGCTGGCGCTGCCCGTAACCGGGTTCTGGTGGCTGACCGCCGGCGGTATCGCCTATACCCTGGGAGTCGTGTTTTACATCCTCGACAAGATGAAGCGATTGCGCCACGCGCACGGCATCTGGCATTTCTTCGTGCTCGTCGGCAGCGCCTGTCATTTCGTTTCGGTGATCGGCTATGTGCGTTGAACTTCCGCGGATCGGGCGAGAGCCGGGAGGTTGCTTCGTCGCCCCGGCCGGGGGCCGGGGCTCCTCGCAATGACTTAGAAGCCTCGCAATGACGGAAAAGCTTCCGTGGCGTCGATGCGCTGGGCTAGAGGCTCATCGACAGGTGACTGATGCCGCCCTCGGTAATCGTCGTCAGCGGCAGGCCGGTGGCGCGCAGCAGGCGCGTCACGCGACGATTTTCGCTGAAGACCTCGGCCTCGAGGCGGCGAATGCCGAGCGCCCGCGCGCACTGGATCAGGTGCCCGAGCATGGCCTTGCCGACGCCGCGGCCCTGCAGATCGTCGACCACGGTGATCGCGAATTCGCAGCATTCGGGATCCTCGTCGCTGCGGACGAAGCGACCGACCGCCGCCGGACGCAATCCCTCGGGCGTTGCGAGTTCGGCGACGAGCGCGACGTGGTCGATGAAATCGACCTCGGTGAAATAGGTCAGCTCGGCCGGTGACAGGTCGCTCTTGACGGCCAGGAAGCGGTCGCGCACGCTGCTCTTGGACAGTTTCAGGAACTGTTCGCGCAGCGTGTTGCGATCGGTTGGGCGAATACCGCGAAAATACAGCAGGCCGCCGTCGGGCAGCCTGGCGCAAACGCGGAATGGTACGGATATTTTTTCCATCGGGGCATCATAGGAAGTTTTATGTTGCAGTGCAACATATTGTGACAAATGTCTGTTTTTACAAGCCTTCGGCATTGGGCGAGGTGAGAATCCCGCGGTTGCGCGCCCGGGTTTCCGTGGCGAACCCTGCCAGTGTCGGCGCCGTTCGTGGCGGTCACTGCGAGTCCCCGTGTTGATCGAATACTGGCGCTTCGCGCGCGCCAATCCGCGTTTTCTCGGCTTCGGCTTCCTGCTCGCGTTCCTGTCGAGCGCCGGCCAGACCTATTTCGTCGGCGTCTTCGGCAGCGACATCCAGGCCGACTTCGGCCTCGAGCCGGGCAGCTGGGGGCGGATCTACATGCTCGGCACGCTCGCCTCGGCGCTGGTGATCAACTGGAGCGGTTCGCTGATCGACCGTTACGACCTGCGCCTGTTCGCCGCCGCGTCGCTGGTCGGGCTGGCCGCTGCCTGCCTGGTCATAAGCGCCGCGACGACGCTGCCGCTGCTGATCTTCGCGGTGTTCCTGCTGCGCCAGTTCGGCCAGGGCCTGACCAGCCATACCGGCATCACGTCGATGGCGCGCTACCACGACACCGACCGCGGCAAGGCGATCGCACTGGCCGCGATCGGCTTCGCCACGGGCGAAGCCTGTCTGCCGGTGCTCGGGATCTATCTGGCGGCGACCATCGGCTGGCGCGAGACGTTTCGCCTCGTGGCGCTTGCGGTGCTTGTGTCGATCTCACTCGCGCTGTGGCTGTTGCGCGGCCAGCGCGCGCGCCACGCGGCGCACGCCGCCGAACTCGAGCGGCGCGCCGCGGCGAACCCGGCCACGGGCGACTACACGCGACGCCAGGTGCTCGGCGAACTGCGCTTCTACCTGCTGCTGCCGGCGATGACCTCGCCGGCGATGATCGGCACCGCGATGTTTTTCTTCCCCGCCGAAATCGCCACGGCCAAGGGCTGGAGCCCGCTGTGGCTGACCGGCAACTACTGGCTGTACTCGACCGTGTCGGTGGCGACGACGATCTACTCGGGGCTGCTGATCGATCGCTATACCGCACGCCGCGTCGTGCCGCTGTTCCTGCTACCTCTCGCGCTCGCGCTGCTCGTGATCAACCTCGCCGAGCATCGATTCGTCGTCTGGCCGTACCTGCTGCTGATGGGCGTCAGCTTCGGCATTTACTTCCCCGGCCTGTCGGCGCTGTTCGCCGAGCTCTACGGCGCGCGCCACCTCGGCGCGATCAAGTCGCTGACCAACGCGATCATGGTGTTCGCGTCGGCGCTCGGGCCGGCGATCATGGGCACGCTGCTCGATTTCGGGTTTTCGTTTTTCGCGATCGCGCTGACCTTCGCCGCGTTTAGCCTGGGCGCGACCGTGTTGCTCGCCTACGCGCTGCGGATGCCGAGCCGCGCGCGCGCCGAGTCGCCATTCATCGGCGAATAGCCGCGCGCGTCGAGCGCCGCGACAAGGCTCGCGACGAGCTCCGCGGTACTATCGGCGAGGCTGCCGTCGGGCAGGTAGAGGTTGTTTTCGAAGCCGACGCGGGCGTGGCCGCCGGACGTGACCGCGTGCAGCATGCAGTCCTGCTCGCGCGCTCCGAAGGCGCAGCAAAACCAGTCGAAGCCGCGCAGGTTATAATTGATGAAGGCGTCGAGCTCCTGCGGCTCGGACTGAAAGCCGACGTTGTAGCGCCCGAGCACGAACAGCACGCAGCGATGCTCGAGCGGGACGATGCCGCGCTGGCGATAGTCGAGGAACTGCTCGAAATCCTGCGGCGAATAGAGAATATGCTGCACGTGCACGTGCGCCTCGTCGCACCAGGCAAAAAACTCGCGGGCCAGCCCGGTGTCGCCGAAGTCGGCGCTGATTTCGCGCAGGCTCAGGCTCGCCATGTCGGGGTCGACCGCACGGATGCAGTCGGCCTGTTCGGCCGGCGTGTAGCGGCCGACCGCCTCGGAGGTGATCTGCACGAGCATGTCCGGCACCTGCGCGCGCATCTCGCCGATCAGCTCGCGGTAGAGGCCGGCGTCGAGCACGTGCGAGCCTTCGTCGTCGCGTACGTGCGCGTGCAGCGCGCAGGCGCCGGCGGCGTGGCAGGCCTTCGCCTCGGCGACGGTGTCGGCGATCGACAGCGGCAGCGCGGCGTGATCGGCGCGCGTCTTGCGCGCGCCGGTCGGCGCGACCATGATCATCGCTTCGCGGGTCACAGGCTCCTCAGCGTCGCCTTGAGCGCCTTGTCGAGCTTGGCGACAATCTCGTCGACGTGGCCGACGTCGATCGTAAACGGCGGCGCCAGCAACACGTGGTCGCCCTGCTTGCCGTCGATCGTGCCGCCCATCGGGTAGCAGATCAGGCCGGCGTTCATCGCGTTCTGCTTGAACAGCTTGTTGAAGCCGAGCTTCGGCGGGAACGGCGCCTTGCTCTTGCGTTCGCGTACGAACTCCATGCCCCAGAACAGGCCGCGGCCGCGGATGTCGCCGACGTTCGGGTGCTCGCCGAACTTGTCGATGAGCGCCTTGTGCAGGCGCACGCCCTGGGTCAGCACCCGGTCGAGCAGGCGGCGGTCGAGCATTTCCTTGATCACCGCGTGCGCCGCGGCGCAGGCGACCGGGTGGCCGATGTAGGTGTGGCCGTGCTGGAAGAAACCCGAACCCTGTTCGATCGCCTGGTAAATCGTATCGGTGCACAGCGTTGCGCCGATCGGCTGGTAACCGGCGCCGAGGCCCTTGGCGATCGTCATGATATCGGGGGCGATGCCCTCCTGGTCGCAGGCGTAGAGGCTGCCGGTGCGACCCATGCCGCACATGACCTCGTCGAGGATCAGCAGCACGCCGTGCTCGTCGCAAATTTCGCGGATGCGCTTGAAATAGCCCTCGACCGCCGGCACCGCGCCCATGGTCGCGCCGACCACCGGCTCGGCGATGAACGCCATCACGTTTTCCGCGCCGAGGCGCTGGATCTCGGTGTCGAGTTCGTCCGCGACGCGCAGGCCGTACTCGAATTCGGATTCGCCCTTCTCGATGCCGCGGTAGGCGTAGCACGGCGAGATGTGCGTCGTGTCGATCATCAGCGGCGCGAACGGCTCGCGCCGCCACAGATTTCCGCCGGCGGCGAGCGCGCCGAGCGTGTTGCCGTGGTAGGACTGCAGCCGCGCGATCACGCGATGGCGCTTGGGCTCGCCGATCTCGATGAAATACTGCCGCGCGAGCTTGATCGCGGCCTCGACCGCTTCCGAGCCGCCGGAGACGAGGTAGACCCGGTCGAGGCGCCCCGGCGCCTGCTCGATCAAGAGCTCGGCGAGCAGCTCGGCGGGGATGCTCGTGAAGAAGCCGGTATGCGCGAACTCGAGCCGGTCGAGCTGGGTCTTGATGGCTTCGACGATGCGCACGTCGCCGTGGCCGAGACAGGATACCGCGGCGCCGCCGGACGCGTCGAGATAGTGCTTGCCCTTGCTGTCGATGATGTAGACGCCGTCGCCCTGGACGGCCATCGGCAGCTTGGCCTTGCAGTTGCGGGGAAATACGTTGCTCATGATTTATCCGGGTTGTGTTCGCAGGCGCGACCCTTCGGGGTCGAACGCGGGTTTTGTCAGGATGGTCCCCGCATTCTCGCTGCGCGCCAGATCGACGTCAACCGCCGCGCCGTCGCGGGCCGCGGCGGAATCGATCAACGCGAGCGCGAGCGGCGCTCCGACCCGGTAGCCGAACGCGGCCGACGTGGTCTTGCCGACGATTTCGCCATCGCGGTAAACCGGTTCGTTACCGAGCGGATTGGCTTCGCCGGACTCCAGTCGGATCGTGACGAAGCGTTTCGCCGGCGGTGTGCCGCGTTTCGCCGCGAGCGCCGCCTTGCCGACGAAGTCGCTGTCCCAGGCGAGCGCGAAGTCCAGGCCGGCCGCGAACGGGTCGACGTCGGCGTCGAGGTCGGGGCCGAACGCGAGGAAGCGTTTCTCGATGCGCATCGAGGTCATCGCGAAGCCGCCGGCCGGCGCGACGCCCTCGGCGTCGAGTGCGCGGTAGAGCGCGACCGCATCGCCGCTCGCGCAGGTCAATTCCCAGCCGGCCTCGCCGACATAGGACAGGCGCAACGCGTCGACCTCGATGCCGGCCAGCTTCGTACGGCAATGGCGGAAGTAACCAAGTTCGAGCAACGCGTCGCCGCCGAGGCGCGCGACGACCTCGGCGGCGCGTGGTCCCATCAGGCCGAGCACGGCAAAGGCTTCGGTCTCGTCGTCGATTTCGAGGCGCATGCCGTCCTCGACGTGACGGCGCAGCCAGGCGAGGTCGCGCTTGACCGCGCCGCTGCCGACGTACAGGCGGTAGTCGTCGCCGGCGAGGCGCACCGCGGTCAGGTCGCTCAGGAAACCGCCTTCCGGCGTCAGCATCGCGGTGTAGATTGCGTGCCCCGGGTCGCGCCGGAGATTATTCGCGCAAACACGGTCGAGCAGCTTCTCGGCGTCGGCGCCGCGGATGCGAATCTTGCCGAAGGTCGACAGATCGAAAACCGCAACCTCCGCGTGTGCGCGTCCGACTTCGTCGCCGACCCGGTCGAACCATGCCGGCCGCGCGAGCGTCAGCCGGGGTTGTCGCGGTTCGCCGAAATACAGCGGCCGTTCCCAGCCGTAGACCTGAGCGAAAGTCGCATCGCGTTGCCGCCATTCCCGGTGCAGTGGCGTCATACGCAAATTGCGCGCCGTGCCGAGCTGAAAGCCGGGGTAGTGGATCGCATAATGCGTGCCGAGAATTTCGGGAACCCGCTCGCTCAGCGCGGCGATCGAGTTGAAGCAACCCGGGAACCGCTGCGGATCGGCCTCGGGCAGCGCCGCCGGCGTATGGCCGTGGACGATCGCGTGCGCCAGCGCCATGCCGGCGCCGCCGCCGGTGGCGACGCCGACCGAGTTCATGCCGCAGCCGAGGAAGAAGCCGCGCGTCTCGGCGGCCTCGCCGAGCAGGAACGAGCCGTCCGGGGTGAAACTCTCGGGACCGTTCAGCAGCATGCGGACGTCGGCGTCGGCGAGGCACGGCAGGCGGTGCAACGCGTTTTCGAGCATCGGCTCGAAGTGGTCCCAGTCTTCCGGCAGCAGCTGAAACGCGAAGTCCTCGCCGAGACTTTCCGGGTCGAGCGGCTTGCCCAGCGGCTCGAAACAGCCGACCAGCAGGCCGCCGGAATCGTCGCGGATATAGAGATGGCTGTCGTGGTCGGACAGCGTCGGCAGGTTGCCGGCAATGCCGTCGACCGGGTTGGTCAATAGATAAAAATGCTCGCACGGCCAGACCGGCGCGTCGACGCCGGCCATGGCCGCGACCCGCCGGCTCCACAGCCCGGTGCACAGCGCGATCGCGTCGCAGCGGATCTTGCCGGATGGCGTGATCACGGCGTGCACGCGGCCGGCGCGGGTCTCGATGGCGTTGACCGCGGTATGCTCGAAAATCCGCGCACCCTTCGCGCGCGCGCCCCTGGCGAGCGCCGCGCACAGGTCCGACGGGCCGACGCGGCCGTCGTCGGGCGACCAGACGGCGCCGATCACGTCGTCGGCATTCATCAGCGGCCAGCGCTCCAGCGCCTCGGCGGGCGAGATCGATTCGGCGCGCACGCCGTAGAGGTGCGCGAGCGCTTCCTGGCGGCGGATGAACGCGAGGCGCTCGGGGTTGGTCGCGAGTGACAGCGAACCCTTGTTGATCCAGCCGGTGGCCTGGCCGGTTTCGGCCTCGAGTCGGGAATAGAGCGAGATCGAGTAGCGGATCAGGTCGGTGAGATTCCGGCTCGCGCGCAGCGCGCGCACCTGCGCGGCCGAGTGCCAGGTCGTGCCCGAGGTCAGCTCGTTGCGCTCGAGCAGGATCGCGTCGCCGACGCCGGCCTCGGCGAGGTGGTACAGCGTCGAGCAACCCATGACGCCGCCGCCGATGACGACCACGGCCGCGTGGTCGGGCAGGTTATCGGCCATGGCTGCGGGTGGCTAGAGAATCTGACTCAGGAATTCGCGCGTGCGCGGGTCCTTCGCTTCCTTGAAGAAGGTGCTCGGCGGGCCGTGCTCGACGATGACGCCGCGGTCGGTGAAATAGATCTGGTCGGCGATTTCGCGCGCGAAACCCATTTCGTGGGTGACGAGGATGCAGGTCATGCCGCGCTGCGCGAGGTCCTTGATCGTTTCCAGCACCTCGTTGACGGTTTCCGGGTCGAGCGCCGCGGTGACCTCGTCGAACAGCATCACGTCTGGGTGCATCGCCAGCGAGCGCGCGATCGCGACGCGCTGCTGCTGGCCGCCGGACAACTCGCCGGGGTAGGAATTTTCCTTGCCGACCAGGTTGACGCGCTTGATCAGCTTGCGCGCGTATTCCTCGACTTGTTCGCGCGGCTGTTTCAGCACCTTGAGCGGCGCCATCATGACGTTTTCCAGCGCGGTCTTGTGCGG
>JAHEKJ010000161.1 GCA_024638385.1 Gammaproteobacteria bacterium
CCGCCGGGCCGAGCTGGGACGAAGTCGTCGCGCGCGGCGCCGCCGAGGACGGCTGGCTGCAGACCTTCGATGACGCGGAACTCGAGCGCATCGTCGACGAGGCCTTGCAAAACAATCGCGACCTCGCCGCCGCGACCGCCAATCTCGACGCCGCCGCGGCGCTCGCCGAACAGGCCGGCGCGCGCCTGATCCCGGCGGTCAGCGTCGGCGGCGGCGCGCAAAACACCAGTCGCGGCGACGACAGCACCAGCCTCTCCGGCGCGGCGCTGAACGTGCAGTGGGAGCTCGATATCTGGGGCAAGCTCGCGGCGCAGGCGGCCGCCGCCGAAGCCGCGTTTCGCGCGACCGAAGCCGAACTCGAGGCCGCGCGCCGGTCGCTGGTCGCGCAGATCGCGAAGGCCTGGTACCAGGCGACCGAGGCCAACCTGCAGCTCGGGCTGACGCAGGAAGCGGTCGAGATTTACCAGCAGATGCTGAAGATTGCCGAAACCCGCCTGAACGTCGGCGCCGGCTCGCCGCAGGACGTGTTCCTGGCAAAGGCGGATCTGAACGCGGCGAAAGAGCGCCAGCGCCAGGCGATCGGCGCGCTGACCCAGGCGGTGCGCAGCATCGAGGTCGTGCTCGGCCGCTACCCGTCGGCGGAACTCGAGGTCGCGCGCGAGTTCGTGCCGACGCCGCCGCCGATACCGATTGGCGTTCCGGCCGAACTGCTCGAACGGCGTCCCGACCTGATCGCGGCCGAACGCCGCGTCGCCGCGGCCTTCCAGCGCGCCGAGGCGGCGCGCGCGGCGCGGCTGCCGAGCGTCGCGCTGACCGCGTCCGGCGGCAATTCGAGCAACGAGCTGATCGATCTGATCGGCGCCAGCAGCAACTTTTTCAATGTCGGCGCCAACTTCGTCGCGCCGCTCGACGTCGGCGGCGCGCTCGCCGCGCAAGTCGATATCGAGACCGCGCAACAGGAAGCCGCGCTGGCGAGTTACGGCGCCACCGCGCTGAGCGCGTTCGCCGAGGTCGAGTCCGCGCTGACCAACGAGGCATTGCTGCGCGAACGCGAAGACTTTCTCGAGGCAGCGGTGCAAAACAACGCCGCCGCGCTGGCCGCGGCCAGAACCCGCTACGACGTCGGCCAGGTGGATTTCCTCAGCGTACTGCAAATGCAGGCGCGCGCGTTGAATTCGCGCATCCAGCTGATCCGGATCCAGAACGCCCGCCTCGCCCAGCGAATCGACCTGCACCTCGCGCTCGGCGGCGATTTCAGCAATTGATCGCCGCGCAACCGGAGCCGAAGCATGACGCGCGAATCGATCGACCTGCTGGCCAGCGCGAGCCGCTTCGCGATCGCCGCGGCGATCGTCTATTTCGCCTGGCAGCTGGCGCAGATCAGCGGCAATCTTCCGGGAATTCTGCAATCGGTCGACGACGTCAGCGAGAACATCGCGCCGGCACTGTCCGAGGTGAGTCTGATTCGGCAGGAAATAGCCGAGGTGCGCGAACTGGTGCCGGATATACTCGCCGAGGTTTCGGCGGTACGCGAACAGATTCCTCCGATCGTGGCCGAGGTCGGCGCCGTGCGCAACAGCATCCCGTCGATTCTCGACCGCGTCGACGCGATCGAAAAACAGATCCCGCCGTTGCTGCAGCAGGTAAAAGAAACGACCGCCGTGGTCGACCGGACCCAGCGGCAGATTCCGGATATTCTCGCAACCTCCGAACGCGCGATAACGAGCGTCGACAAGACCCGCGAACAGGTCGTGCCGCTGGTGCCGAAGGTCCTCGACGAAGTCCGCCTGACGCGCGAGAAAGTCGACCCGACGCTCGACCGCGTCGACGCGCTGGTCGAAGACGCCTCCGTCAAGGCGCAGCGCGCAATCACGTCGGCGCAGACCGCCGGCCAGGAAGCCAGCGAGGGCGCGGTCAAGGGATTTTTCACCGGCATCATCAAACTGCCGTTTCAGCTGGTCGGCACGCTGGCGTCGCCGATCACGAAGAACATCGACAAGGACGTCGCCAAACTGATAACCGAAAAAGACCTCGAGATGATAGCCGAGGCGGGCAAGCGGGCCTTCGAGAGCGGCCGGGTCGACCGCGAACGCCGCTGGGAGAATCCGGATTCGGGAAATTCCGGCTCGATCACGATCGTCCGCTTCTTCGGGCGCCGCGGTCTCGAATGCATCGAGGCGCGGGTCCGGATCAGCAACCAGCGCCGCGAACTGCAGGACAAACTCACCGAGTTCTGCCGCAACGAAAAGGGTCGCTGGATCCTCGCCAGTGAAATCAGGTAATGGGCTGCAAACGACGCGAAGTAATAATTCCGTATTTCGATCGGTGCGAGTTGCGATTCGAGCGAAGCATAATCGTGTCGGAAAAGAATACGATGTATCGTTGCCACGGCGATTCGTTGCCTGCAAGCAAGGGTCTCGAAACCCGTTGCACGCTACGACTATGACCCCCGAATAAACTGAAATGGAACCGGTTCAGACAATGAAAAGACGCGCACACCTGACGTTATTATCGCTGTTTCTAGCCGTAGCTACGCTACCTTCATGCTCGACCACGAAACCCGTCGGCGAATGGCGCAGCGACGGCTTTTCCGGCAGGCTCGACAACATTCTTGTTATCGGCGTGACCACACGCCACGAATTGCGGTATGTCTTCGAAAACGGATTCGTCGAGGCGCTCGCCGCGGCCGGGGTGAAGGGGGCGCCCGGATACAAGCTGATCACTAGCACCCGGCAGTTATCGCGCGAAGAAGTCGAAAATGCGGTCCGGGGCCGGGGATTCGACGGCGTGCTGATCACGCGCCTGGTCGGGTCCAGGCAAAAAGACGTTTACCAGTTGCCGGCCGAATACGACTACGAACGCGGTTATTTCGGCTATTACGATCACGCCCTGCAGGAAACCAACGACGGCTACTACGCGCAATACCGGGTATTGACCCTGCAAACCAACCTGTACGACGTCGCGTCGGAATCGCTGGTCTGGTCGATGAAATCGGAAACGATGGACGCCTCTAAACCGCGTGATATCGTCGAGGATCAGATCAAACTGACGATAAAGACATTGCTCCGGCGCGGATTGATCGGGACGAAATCGTGACAGAGTGCAAGGTCTAGATCAGAAAATCTGAGAACACAGGCGCCAAACCAGGAAACCTGCCGCCGCGATCACTGGAAACGTTATCCGATGGATTTTACCCTGACATTCCTCGAACTGGGCTGGCTGATGCTGCAGCTGACGGCGCCGGTCTGGCTGTTGTTCATTTTGTTGATCGTCGCCCTGGGTCAGATCGCCGGCCGTCTCGAGGACTGGCCGCCGTTATCGGCGCTTTACTGGTCATTCATTACCGCGACTACCGTGGGTTACGGCGATATCCGCCCGGCCAGCCGCGGCGCGCGCGTGCTCGCCGTGCTGATCGCGCTGTGTGGCCTGGTCCTGTTCGGCGTCTTCGTCGCGATCGCGGTGCAGGCGACCACCGAGGCCGTGCGCCTGCATGCCGACCTGGGCGAGCTCCGGGCGGTCATCGAGTGACGGATCGCGGATGCCGAGGCTAGCGACTCATGCCCGGGCCTTACTGGCCCGCACACTCGCGCCGGTGCTGCTCGCGCTTGCCGCCGGTTGCGCCAGCCTGCCGCCGAACACCGACCGGAGTGAAAGCCTCGCCTATCGCGATACGGCCGACACGCTGCTCGGTCGCGGCGTCGCCGCGCAAACCGCGCGGCATTCCGGACTATCGGGATTTCACCTGCTGCCGGACGGCCACGATGCCTTCGTCGCCCGCGCCGCGCTGGCGGCCCTGGCCGAGCGCAGTATCGACGCCCAGTATTACCTGCTGCACGACGACCTCGTCGGCCGCCTGTTCCTGCACGCGCTGATCGAGGCCGCCGATCGTGGCGTGCGCGTGCGCCTGCTGGTCGACGACATGGCCCTGCAGGGCAAAGACGATTTCGCGGCCGGCGCGCTGGATGCACATCCGAACGTCGAGCTGCGCATATTCAACCCGTTTTCGCGCGGCACCAGCCGCGCGCTGCAACTGATCACCCGTTTCGGCGACGTCACCCGGCGCATGCACAACAAGTCGTTCACGGTCGACAACCAGGTCGGCGTGATCGGCGGGCGCAATATCGGCAACGAGTATTACGCGGCGAATCCGCATCTCGCCTTCGGCGATCTCGACGTAATCGCGATCGGGCCCGTGGTCGACGAAGTGTCCGCGGTATTCGACCGCTACTGGAACAACGCGGCGGCTTATCCGGTTACGACGCTGGTCGGCAAACCCGCCGCGCCCGGCGCACTGGCCCGGTTTCGGCGAGCACTGTCCGACTACGTCGCCGGGCAACGGGACTCCGGGTATCTGCGCGCGCTGCGCGAAAGCCAACTGGCGCAGGCCCTGCGCGCGCGTAACGTCGAATACGACTGGGCCGACGCGGCCGTGGTTTTCGACGACCCGGAAAAAATCGTCGCCGAGCGATCGCGGGACGAATTGAAGCTCGTTACCCGTTTGCAGTCCCGGATCGAGCGAATCGATAGCGAGCTGATCATCTTCTCGCCGTACTTCGTGCCGGGCAAGGCCGGGGTCGCGCGCCTGCGCGAGTTGCGCGAGCGCGGCGTGCGGGTGCGAATCCTGACCAATTCGCTCGCCTCGACCGACGTCGGCGCGGTCCATGCGGGTTACGCCAGGTATCGCAAACCGTTACTCGCGGCCGGGGTCGAGCTTTACGAGATCGACAAAGTCCTGACGCGCGCGCAACGCAAGGGCTCCGGCGGCTCGCAAAAGGCCAGCCTGCACGCCAAGTCGTTCGTCATGGATCGCAAACGCGTTTTCATCGGCTCGCTCAACCTGGATCCGCGCTCGGTAGTCGAAAATACCGAAATCGGCCTCGTGATCGAATCCGCCGCGATGGCCGCGCGCATGGCTGGCTGGTTCGAGCGCATCGCGCGCGACCAGGCGTTTCGCCTGGAACTCGAGACAGGTTCCAACCGCACCGAATCGATCGTCTGGCAGCGTACCATCGATGGCGTCACGAACCGCTACACCACCGAACCGAACACCGGATTCTGGCGCCGCTTCGGCGTGAATTTGCTGAAGCTCATGCCGATCGAGTCGCAGTTGTGAAGGCTACGGGCAAGCCGGGTGCGCGGAGGCACAGGCCTGTTCCGGTGGATATCGGGTATTGCCGGCATCGGTTCGGCCTGGCCGACGACGGCGCCGGTTCATGCAAGTTGCCGGCTTTTACGGTAACCTAGCTCGCGCTGCGGAGATAACAATAAGTATCTGTCAAATGGGGCCGAAATTGCATCATGTCGACTGGTTACGCCAGGTTCGCCGTGGCCTCGTGTTGCTGATCGTCCTGGGGCTCGGCTTGGCGTCCCCGGCGCAAGCCCAGATAGCGGCCGGATCGCCAACATCGTCCAGCGTCACGCTACCCGACAAGTTAACCCGCGAAGAAGTACGCGACCTGGTGGCGCGCCTGTCCGATGAACAGCTGCGTGAGCTCATCATTCAGCAGCTCGACAAGCAAGCGGTCGAAACCACCGACGACGTCGATGCGATGGTCTATGTCGGCCAGCTACGTGAGGGCATTCGCGTCGCCTGGAGTTCGCTGATACAAATGCTGACCGCGGGCGAACGGGTGCGCGGCTTGCCGGCGTCGATCTGGCGGCAGCTCACCGAAAATGGCAAGGTCGGAGGCGCCTTCCTGCTGTTTCAATTAATCGGGCTGCTCGCGGCCGGGTGGCTGGCCGAATGGCTCGCGAAACGTTGGCTGCGCAAGACATCGCCGGCAAACGAGCCGACGGCATCGATTGGCCAGCGCTTCCGCCAGGCGTGCCTCGGCGCCGCGTTGGGCTTGGCCGAGCTCGGTGCCTACGCTGCGGGCGCCTTCCTGTTCATCGCGATCACCAGCTCGCAAGCGCCCGCCGCGCAAGCCTTCTGGCACGAATTGATCTGGTGCGTGCTGCTGATCAAGCTGGTGCTGCTGGCGGTGCGCCAGGTCGCGGCACCCGGCGATCCCGAGTCGCGTCTCGTCGACGTCAGCGAGAACGCCGCGCGCCAGGCCTGGGGCTGGGCG
>JAHEKJ010000162.1 GCA_024638385.1 Gammaproteobacteria bacterium
GCGCACCCCGCCGGCGAACGCCGGCAGGTAGATCGCGCCGATGGGGCAGGACTCGCCGACGCCGACGAGCCCCGACTCGGTATCGATCGTAACGATGGTGCTGTCGAGGCATTCGGGCCGCGCGCGCCCGACCCAGCGGCTGCCGAAGCCGGTGAACGGCAGCCTGACCTGGTAGACCGTGATGCAGCCGATGGCGTGCGGGTTGTTCATCCGCAGGTCGCCCGCGACTCGCGCGCGTCGATTTCGTTCAAGACTCGTTCCTGTCGGTGCGGGTTCACTCGTAAACTAGCGCAGGTTTACCCAGCCTGTCGAGTTCGGGCGCGACGCCGAGGCCCGGCTGGACGGGCGCGCTCAGGCAACCGTCGACGTTGCGCGCGCCGGCGCCGGGCGCCGGGTCGCAGGCGACCATATCCTGGCACGACCAGACGCCGAGGCACGACGGTGCGGGAATCGTCTGCGCGAAATGCGCGACCGCGGTGTCGGCGATCACGCTGCCGCCGGTATCCATGATCAGCATCGTGATACCCGTCTCGAGACAGAAATCGCGCATCCGCCGCGCCTTCGTCAGGCCGCCGACCCGGTTGAGCTTGATGTTGACGAGCTCGGCGATGCCGTCGCGCTGGATCCGGAGCAGGTCCTGCATCGTGTGCAGGCCTTCGTCGACGCCGATTGGGTAAGACGTCTGCCGCCGCACCTGCGCGATTTCGTCGAGGGTCTCGCAGGGTTGCTCGAACCAGGAGCCCAGTCCGTCGACCGAATTCATGACCGTGATCGCCTCGCGCGGCAGCCACGCCCGATTGACGTCGTAAAAAATGATTTCGCCGTCGAGCTCGTTGGCCGCGAGGTGGTTGATGCGCGCGATATCCAGCTTGACGTCGGCGCCGACCTTGGCCGAGTGCACGCGGTAACCGAGATCGCGAAAGCGCTGCACTTCGGCGAGCATTTCGTCGGGCGTGCCGGTCGACACGCTCGACGCGATCGGCACCGGCTCCGGCTCGCGCGCGCCGAGTGCCTCGCACAGCGGCAGGCCGGCGGCTTGCGCGGCGATGTCCCAGCAGGCGATGTCGAGCGCGGATTTGACGTAGGGATGGCCGGGCAAGGCGAGATCCATGACGCGATTGATCACATCGGCCTGGCGCGGATCCTTGCCGAGCAACAGCGGCGCCAGTTCGGCGAGGCCCGCGCGGATGCCCTTGCCGAATGCCGGCAGGTAGGTCACGCCCCACGGGCAACCCTCGCCCCAGCCCGATACGTCGGCGTCGGTATCGATGCGCACCAGGGTCGAATCGAGTCGTTCGAACCGAAGCCGGCCGCCCGACAGCCAGTACGGCTTGTGCAGCGGCAGGTCGAGCCGCCACGCGCTCACGCGTTCGATCTTCATGCGGCTTAATGTAGCGCCCGTCCCCGGCGGTGTAAAACGAATAAACGCGCTCGGCGCGATCGCGTCAGCGGGCGAGTTCGCGTTCGAGCTCGGCGACCCTGGCGGCGATCGCGTCGCCGTCGGCGAGCGGCAGCGAGCAGGCGTTGTTGGCGCAGACGAAGGCCGCCGCGCGATCGAGTTCGGGGTAGACGATGTCGTCGTTCGGCAGCGCGCCCTCGGTGCGGTCCCACCAGTCGACGCGCAGGTAGCTCGCCGGGTAGGCGCGCGCGGCGGCGAACAATTCCACCGCCTCCGGATCGGATTTCGCGCCGACGACGGTGATGTGCACCGGCGCGCGATTGATCTCGTCGTCGGCGAGCAGAATCGCCGGCTGGAACGGAAAGATCTCCGGCAATTCGGGCGCGGCGAGGTAACGCATCGCGTGCTCGGCGATGCGGCGCGGCGTCTCTGTCCCCAAATAATGCGCGGCCAGGTTGGCGCTGCGCGCGAGCGCGGCGATCTCGTCGACCTGGCGGACGGGATCGGCGAACACGCCGGCGGCGGCGGGTTCGGTCGCGCTGCTGTTGTAGCCGCCGTCGGGATTACGGAAACTGGCCTCGGTGAATTCGAGCGTGCGAGTCAGTTCGCGCAGCCAGCGGCGCTCGCCGGTGGCCTGATAGAGCGCGATGAAGGCTTGCGCCATCGCCTGATTGTCGCCGAGATAGGGCCCGCCGCGATCGTCGGCGCCGTGGCTGAAGCCGCCGCCGTCGAGCCGCCGGTGCGCCATGATGTAGTCGGTCGCGGTGAGCGCGCGCGCGAGCGCCGCCTCGTTATCGCTGGCGTGATAATAGGCGAGCAAGGCCTGGATCAGCCAGCCGTTTTCGCGCGCGTAGATATGCTTGTCGATGCGCGGCATCCCGCGCGCGCGGCGCTCCTCGTCGGCGAGTGAAAAATAGGCATGACCGTCGACCTCGAGGCTCAGGTCGGCGTCCTGGCTGGTGTAGAAGGCGCCGCCCGAATCGAGCAGAAACCCGGTGACGTAGGCGAAGATCGCATCGGCCGCTTCGCGGTAAGCCGGGTCGCCCCAGCGGCGGTGGGCGAGCGAGTACAGGCGCAGGTTTTCAGCCTGGAAGTACATGATTTTCTCGTAATGCGGCGACGACCAGTCGAGCGCGTCGGAGTACTGGTAGACGCCGCCCCATTCGGGATCGATCAGCCGGCGGCCGTTGTGCAGCGTCAACCGTGCGATCATTTCGTATTCGCGCTGGCCGCGCCGGGCCCGCTCGAGCGCGTATTCGGTCGCGGGGGCGTTGACGAAGCGATGGATGCGACCCCAGCCGCCGTGGTGCGGGTCGTAGAGTTCGAAATAAGCCTGTTCGAGCTTCGCCCGCAAATCGTCGGGCAGCGCCGCGACCTTCGCCGGCGTGCCGCGCGGCTCGTGCCAGACCGACGGCCCCGGGCTCGGGTCGGCGATGATCGCCTCGAGCATCGACAGCATGCCGATCGGCGGAATGTAACCGCGCCGCTTGACGATCTCGTTGCCGTCGGCGTCGAACACGATCGTCGCCGGCCAGCCCCAGCGGCCGTAGCGCGCGGCGATGTCGGGATTGGCGTCGGCATCGACGCGCACCGGAATGAAATGGTCGTTGATCAGCCGCGCGACGTCGGCGCGGCGATAGGTCTTCGCGTCCATGACGTGGCACCAGTGGCACCAGACCGCTTCGAGATCGAGGATGATCATGCGCCGCTCGGCGCGCGCGCGTTCGAACAGATCGGCGCGCCAGGGTTGCCACGCGATCAGGCTCCCGGCGGTCTCGGCGGCGTGCGCGGGAATTGCCGCGAAGCCGATCAGCAGCGCCAGCAGCGCCGGCCGAACGCTGCGCTTCGGACTGCTCTGACTGGTTAAGGCACGTCTGCGCATGCCTGTTCGAGCGCCGCGCCGGCACAAAGTTCGCCGGCGAGGCCGTCTTTCGCGCGCCCGGACTTCTAAAGCTGCCCGGCTTCCTCGAGCACCTTGCGCGCGACGCGAAAGCATTCGAGCGCCTGCGGCACACCGCAATAGATGCCGACGACGTGGATGATCGCGCGGATTTCTTCCTTGCCGACGCCATTGGTCAGCGCGCCGCGGCAGTGGATTTCCCATTCGTGCATCTTGCCGAGCGCGCCGATCATCGCGAGATTCATCATCGAGCGCGTCTTCGCGTCGATGCTATCGTCGCCCCAGCCGAAACCCCAGCACCAGGCGGTCATCGCCTCCTGGAACGGGCGCGTGAAGTCGTCGGCCGCGGCCAGGTTTTTCTCGACGTAGTCGGCGCCGAGCGTTGCCTTGCGCTGCTCAAGCCCCTTCTCGAACAAATCGTTATCCATCGTCTCTCCTCGAAACCATAAAAATCATGCCGGGGTAATTATTGCTCGGAGAGTTTTCGATCTGAACAACAACTCCCGGCCTCGGCGCTACTCTGTGCGCAATCGATTTGGCGGTCAAGCATCGCTGCGGCGGCGCCGGTTCCCGGGATCCCGGACGCATTGCTCGGCGATGACCGCGCGCCGCGGCTGGCTTCGGGAATTTTGCTCCGAGCAACAATTACAGGGAATTGCCGGGATCGTCTGATTGATGCTACGAGAAAGATCGTCGGCGGGATTCAGGCCGGCGCGGTCGCGACGCGGCGCGCGGCGTGGGGGATGCGGCCGAGTCCGATCACCGCCGGTATCGAAGCCGCGATGATCGCGGCCATCACGACATAGGACACGCGCAAGCCGAAGCCCTCGGCCACCAGCCCCATCAGCGCCGGGCCGATGAAAAACCCGGTCATGCCGAACATCCAGGCGCGGCTCAGCGCATGCCCGCGCGCGTGGCCCGGAATCCGCCGACCGAGCATGGTGTTGGCCGACGGCACGATCGTCGCCATGCCCAGCGCCACCACCGCGACGCCGACGAACACCACCATCGGCGACCAGGCCGCGGCGATCAGCAACGCGCCGCAACTGCCGAGCAGCGCCGAGCCGACGACCAGGCGGCGCTCGCCGACGCGATCGGCGACCGTTTGTCCGAACAGGCGGGCGAATCCCATAACCAGGCCCAGGATGCCCGGGCCGTAGGACCCGTGCCCGACCTCGGCGCCGAGCGTGCGCTCGATGTGCAGCGCCGACCAGGCCTCGGTCGAATTTTCGCCGATGAACGATGTAAACAGCACGATCGCGCTGAGCAGGACGACGCGCCGGCCGGTGGCGTCGATGCGCGCGTCGTCGTCGGCCGGCGGCGGTTCCGGTGGCTGCCAGTCGGCGGCGGTTTCGCGCGTGACCAGGGCGAGCGCCAGCGCGATCAGCGCCATTGCCGGCAGGATCTGCGCCGGCCCGTGTCCGGCCTCGCGCGCCACGCCGACGCCGAGCGCGGTCAAGCCGAAAGCAAACGAAAACATCGCGTGGCAATGGTTCATCAGGCCCCGGTCGGCGGCCGCCTCGATGGCCGAAATGCGAATATTCGAGCAAATGTCCATCAGCCCGACACAGGCGCCCATGAGCAGCACCGCGAGGGCGAGTCGCGGCAGGTCGGTGGCGAATACCGGGTAGAGGCAGGCGGCCGCCAGCCCCAGCCCGACCAGCGGCAGGCAGCCGCGGCCGAGACGCAGATACAGGCGCGGCGCGAAATGCATCGACACCATCGCACCCGCCGCCGACAGCATCATGATCAGCCCGAACTCGGCGTCGCTGGCGCCGGCGATGGCCTTGATGTCCGGCATCAGCCCGGCGAACCCGCCCCAGAAAACGCCCACCATCGCCAGCCCCGCCATCGGGGCATGCGCCAGCCGCGTCGATTCCTGCAGTCCCACGTTCACTCCGCCCCGGGCCGGCCTGCGGCCGGGAATTAAATTTGCTCTGACCCGAATTTCGTCGCAGCCAGGGCTTATCCCATGGCTTGTTCCCGCGGTCAAGCTCGGGCCAGGCTCGATCCGGTAGCGCGGGATCACCATCCCGGGAGTCTTTACTCTGAGTACAAACTCGAATACTCGGTGAGGGTCAGGCGTCGCTGCGCGGGCGCTGGTTTGCGGGATCGTAGACGCATTGCCCGACGATGACGGCGCGGCGCGGTTCGCCCATCACCAGCACGTCGAACTCGTTGCCGATTTCGTTGCGCGCCGGCTCGATGTAGGCAAAGGCCAGGTACTTGCCCTGGTCGTAGCCGTAACCGCCCGACGAGATCTGGCCGACCGGCTTGCCGTCGTGCCAGACCGATTCGGAACCGAGCGGGTCGCAGGCGACGCCGCCGGCCGGCGGTTCGTCCAGTTGCAGATAGGCGAGCACCCAGCGGGTGGGCGGTTCGAGCGACTTTTCGGCGCCCTGGAAGCCGCCGGCGCGGGCGAAACGCGTGACGTCGGCCTCGGCGAGCGTGACCTCGTTGGTGACCTCCGCGCCCGAGCGGTAAGCCTTTTCCATGCGCAGCGAATTGAGCGTCGCCGAACCGACGTGAACGAGCCCCTCCGAGTCGGGCGTCGACATCAGCGCCTGGTAGACGTCGAGCATGCCCGCCATCGGCACGTGCAGCTCCCAGCCGAGTTCGCCGGTGTAGGTCACGCGCAGCGCGCGCACGTGGTCGACGCCGGCGACCGTGATCGTTTGCGCCGACAGCCAGCGGAAGCTCGCGTTGTCGAGCGCGGCGTCGGTGCAGCGCGCGAGGATGC
>JAHEKJ010000163.1 GCA_024638385.1 Gammaproteobacteria bacterium
GGCAGTGTCCGCGTGACCCTCGCCGATGCCGGCATCGACGCCAACGCCCGCCTGGCCCTGCGCGGCGACGAGCGCCTCGACGGCCGCCTGCGCCTGGCCGGCGCCGAGGCGCTGGCGCTGGTCGCCGAGCGCCAGTCGCTCGCCGGCGAAGCGCGGCTGAACCTGAACGACCTGGCGCTGCTCGAGGCCTGGCTCGACGGCGTCGATGGCCTGCGCGGCCGCGCCGTCGTCGACGTCGGTCTCGGCGGCACGCTGGCAGCGCCGCAAATCGGCGGCGAGGCGCGCCTGTCGGAGGTCGCGTTCGTGCTGCCGCGGCTGGGGCTCGAAGTCGAGCGACTCGCCGCGACCGCGCGCAGCGAAAACCTCGAATCGATCAGCTACCGACTCGACGCGACGGTCGCCGGCGGCAGCCTCGTGGCCGATGGAAATCTTCGCGTCGACCCGGCTGCCGGCTGGCCCGCAAGCCTGCGCGTACGCGGCAGCCGGCTCGCGCTGGCGGGCCTGGCCCGACCATGGCTGCCACCAAACTTCGAACTCGACGGCAATCTCGAGCTCGAATCCGATCTCGAGCTGCGCTGGCCCGACCGATTGCTGGGATCGGTGCGCCTGAGTGCGCGCGAAGGCAGTCTCGCCTATCCGCTACCCGATGGCGAAAGCGGGCGCTGGGCGTTTCGCGACGCCGGAGTCGACCTCACCCTCGCCGCCGACGGGATTGCCGCGCGCAGCGAAATGGTGATCGGCGAAAACAGCCTGCTGGCGCGGCTCGACCTGCCCGGCGCCCGCGCGCTCGCGCTCGATCCCGTCGCGCAACCGATCGCCGCCCGGATCGAGCTGGATTTACGCGACCTGTCGCTGATCGAATCGCTGCAGCCCGACCTGCACCAGCCGCGCGGCCTGGTCCGGGTTGGCGTCGACGCGAGCGGTACGCTCGCGCGGCCGCGGCTGGTCGGCCGTGCCGAGCTGCGCGACGGCGCGGTGCGGGTGCCGCGTCTCGGCCTCGAAATCTCCGAAATCTCGCTGACCGCGATCGGCGACGAAGAGGGTATCCTGCGTTTCACCGCCGACGCCCGTTCGGGCGACGGCAAGCTCGCGCTGAAAGGCGAGAGCGAGCTCGACGCCGCCCGCGGCTGGCCGACCCGCATCGAGATCGAAGGCAACCAGTTTCTGATCGCGAAGATTCCCGAGGCGACGGTAGTCGTCTCGCCGAACCTCGTCGTCTCGCTGCGCGAGCAAACCGTAGACGTGCAGGGCGAGTTGCAAATCCCGCGCGCCAAGCTGCAGCCGCGCGACGTGACCTCGGCGGTGAGCGTGTCGGAGGATACCGTGATCGTCGGCGGCGACCGGCCGCCGGAAAAGAAATGGCAGGTCACGGCGAAGGTCAACGTCATTCTCGGCGAGCGCGTGACCTTCTTCGGCTTTGGCTTCGAGGGCCGGCTCGATGGCAATCTGACGATCGAGGAGCAACCCGGCCAGCCGACCCGCGGCAGCGGCATCATCAACATCCACGACGGCCGCTACCGCGCTTACGGCCAGCGGCTCGACATCGAGAGCGGCCGCCTGCTGTTCGCCGGCGGCCCGCTGGCGAACCCGGGCCTCGACATGCGCGCGGTGCGCCAGACCGGCAGCGTCACCGCCGGCCTGCGGGTCAGCGGGCGGCTGCGCCAGCCGCAGCTCGAACTGTTTTCGAACCCGGCGATGGGCCAGACCGATACCTTGTCCTACCTGCTGACCGGCGGGCCGCTCGAAACCGCGACCGGCGACGAGGGCGCGATGATGGCCAACGCCGCGCTGGCGCTGGGATTGACCGGCGGCGACCGAATCGCGCGCTCGCTCGGCGACCGCTTCGGCTTCGACGACATGCGCGTCGAGAGCAGCTCGACCGGCGAACAGGCCTCGCTGGTGGTCGGGCGCTACCTGTCGCCGCGACTCTACGTCAGCTACGGCGTCGGCCTGGTCGAATCGATCAACACGCTGAACCTGCGCTATCGCATCACCGAGCGCTGGCGGCTCGAGGCCGAGCAGGGCGCCGAGCAGGGCGCCGACCTGCTGTTCAGCATCGAGCGCTGATTGCGATCGCAGTCGACGCCGGTCGTCTAACTCGCGCCGGCCTCGATCTTTACGCGATGCAGCATGCCGGCTTCGAAATGCCCGGGGATGTTGCACGCGAACACGACCGTATCGTCGCCGGCGAAGCGCCACTTGACGACACCGGTCTCGCCCGGGTCGAGCGTTACCGCGTTCGGGTCGGCGTGTTTCATGTTCGGCATCTTGCGCATCATCTCGGCGTGCCGCGCCTGCTCCTCGGCGTTGCCGACCGAAAACTCGTGGCGAATCCGGCCATCGTTGCGGACGATGAATTCGACCACCTCGCCGGCGACCAGGGATTCGAGCTCGGGGTCGAAGACGAAGCGCATGCTGTCGAGCATCGCGACCTCGACGATTCGGTCGGGAACGGCGGCCGCGGCTTCACCGACGCTGGATTCGTGCGCGTGCGAATGACCGTGATCGTTGGCGCCGCCAGCGAGCAAAACCGGAGCAAAAGAGCTTGCAAGGAAAACAAATACAATACGAATCATCATCAAAAACCTTATGTTCAATTCAATACTTCACCGGGAGGACAGGAATCCCCGGCCCGTATTCAGGTTTTGCGGTTAACGCAGCACGTACGGAATCAGCTCGGCATGCGGCCGGTAGCCCTCGATTTTCTCGCCGCTGTCGAGGAACAGCGCCGGCGTGCCGGTGACGCCGACCCGATTGCCGACCGTGTAACCCCGATCGACGATCGCGGCCGCGGCGCAGTCGCCCGGCGGCAGGTCGTCGAGCAATTGCTGCTTGGCATCGGTCATCGCGCCGGCGCGATCGTCGGCGCACCAGACCGACCTCAGCGTCGCGTATCCCGGGCCGCGACTGCCGCCGCGGGGGTACGGCAGGTAGCGCACGGTAATCCCGGCCTGTTGCAGCTGCCCGATCTCCTCGTGCAGTTTCTGGCAGTACGGACAGGAAGTGTCGGTGAATACGTCGAGCGTGGCCTTGCGTTCGCCCTGCGCCGGAAACACGACCAGGTCCTTATCGGCAAACTCGGCGATCCCCGCCAGCGCGTCGGCGCGCCGCGCCCGCTCGGTCAGGTTGACGCCGTTCTCGAGATCGACCAGGTCGCCCGTCAGCGCGTAACGGCCCTCGCCGAGCAGATAGATGTAACGCGGCCCGACCTTGACCTGGTAGACGTCGTCGATATCGGTTTCGGCGACGTCGTCGAGCCGAACGTCGGCGCCGATGCGTTGGCGCAGCAGGCGTGTCGTCGGCTCGTTCGCGGCAACCGCGATGTCGGTCAACGACGGCAGTTCCGAGGTGCCGAACCGTCCGGCCCAGCGTTGATAGATCTCGTCCGGCCATTTCGACTGGAAGAACGCGATCACGGCATCGATCGCGGCGGCGTCGAGCTTGTCCTCGAATGCCGGCATCTGTCCGCCGAGCGGCTTGCCGCCCTGGCGGATCGTGCGCCGCAGAATTTCGAGGTCGTGATGCCAGGCGTGGGCGGTGCCATCGAGCGGCGGCGGCGGGTAATTACCGTTGGCGTCGGTCTGTTTCCAGTTCGGCGTCGCCTCGGCGTTTCTGCCGTGGCACGCGGTGCAATGCTCGAGAAACAGCTTTTCGCCGCGCGCGACCTGCTCGGTCGTAAACCAGCGTTGGTCTTCGGCCGCCAGACCCGCAACCGGGAGCAACAGCAGGACGGAAAACAATATTCTGAATTTCATGATCGGCTCTCCTGCTAGAACAGCCCTTTCTGCTGTTGATAGTAGCGGATGAACGGCAACAGGCTGTCCATCTTCTTCGGCGTCATCCCGGCGACCGCCGGCATGTCGCCGAAATTCCAGTGATGCTGGCGCGAACCCTGCGTCACCGCGCGGTAGAACGCGCCATCGTCGTGGTGCGACGGCTTGTAGAACGGATGCACCAGCGGCGGGCCGTCGTCGCTGCCGTCGAGCCGCGCGCCATGGCACTGGCTGCAGTATTTTTCGTACAGCAACTGCCCTTTCGCCAGGTGGAACGGAATCGGCACGTCCCCGGCGGCGGCGGTCGGCTGTATCGGCGCCAGCGCCACGGCCGGGGCGAGCAATAAATAAAATAAACGAGATTTCATAGGTCTTACCTGAATCTATTGCGAAAAACGCGTCACGAGGACGCGGCGAATCGACGATTCAGGCAATTGGCGGGCGGTCGATTCTCGTTGGCGGCGGCGGATCGAAGCCATCGTCCGCACGCGCGGTGGCGGCACAACTCGCAATCGCGACAACCGGACTTGCGGTGGCGGCGGCAATCATCGACGGGCCGTGGTGCGAACTACAGGACGATGCCGTCAGGGCGCAGATTTCGCCGCCGCATTCGCCGGGCCCGGCGAGAGCGCCTGTTTCGCAATTGTCGCAATTGCCGTCCGGATGATGCAGGTTGTCGCTCGCGGCGACACCGGCGACGGGCAGAATGCCTATGCACAGGATAAGCAGACAGTGCAGCGCGTCGTATTTCAGTGCTTTCAATCCGGATTCCATCCCAACGAGGGATTCTACTTACCTGATCTGACCCCGGAAATCTAGCACAGTTCGAACGATTTTGGCATGTCTTATTGGGAGCAAATGCCGCCCCGCTCAGCTCCCGGGGGACGACTTCTTCGTCGGCGCCGAATTTTTCGCTGCCGCCTTTTTCGGCGGCTTGCCCTGCAGCGCGAGCAGGTTGTCGGAGGTTTGCTTCATGTGCCGCGCGAGGCTCGCGAAGTGTTCGGGCGCGCCGACCAGCGCGTCGAGCCGGTTCATGACCGGTTCGAGATACGACTTGTAGATGTAGCCGATGACAAAGACCGTCGCCAGTGCGATGACGACGAACAACAGGATCACGAAAACCGACGCGCGCAACAGCGCCGCGTTCAGTACCTCGTCGACCAGCGTCGTGACCCGCACGGTGGTTTCCGGCAACGAATCGGTGAGCGCGACGACGCCGTCGCTGGCGTAGCGCAGCCCGGCCGACAGGTCGGCGATGGGCGCGCGCGCGTTCTCGATCATCGCCGGCAGGTTTTCGTTCAGGTCGGCGATGGTTTGCGGCAGCCGCGTGGCGACGTCGGCCAGCGCCGCGCTTGCGCGGTCGACGCTTTGCACCGCGCCGAGCACGGCCGCCCGATCCTCGGCCGACAAGACCTCGGCGCTATCGGCCAGCGTTTCGATCGACTCGCCGAGCCGATCGACCGCTTGCGCCAGCGACTGCGAGGCCGCAACCAGGCCGTCGGTATCGACGACCAGGTTGTCGATGTTGACGCGCAGGTATTCGCGCGCGGCGCCGGGATCACTGCTTGCGCCGGCGCCGGTCGCGGCTGTATTAGCGGCGGCGTAGTCCGGCGCGGCGAGCCATAAAACCAGAAATGCCGCCCAGCCGGGGAACTTGTCTTTCATGATCCTCTCCAAGTCGCAGCTCGGGGGATGAGCCGAACGATCGAGCCGGACCCGGACCCGCTGCTGCCAATTCGGACATTGTTCATGCCGGGTCGAATTAATGCAAACCCGCCGCCGCGCGAACCAATAGAATGCCGCAATGATCAGAACGAAACTCACCCAGGGCAAGGTGCCGGTGCTGGTCTGGACCGACGAAATCGAGCAACCGGCGCTCGACCAGCTCAAGCGCATGGCGAACCTGCCGATCGTGCACGGCCACATCGCGGCGATGCCGGACGTGCACCTCGGCAAGGGCGCGACCGTCGGCTCGGTCATTCCGACCCGCAGTGCGATCATTCCGGCGGCAGTCGGCGTCGACATCGGTTGCGGCATGTGCGCGGTGCGCACGTCGCTGACGGCAAGCGATCTGCCCGAATCGCTGCGCGTCGCGCGCAACGCGATCGAACGCGCCGTGCCGGTCGGCTTCGACATGCACAGCAATCGCAACGCGCGCAGCGAAGCCGCGCGCTCGGTCGAACCCGGCCTCAAGGCGATTCTAGACAGACATCCGAAAATCGTCTCGAAGTCGCGCA
>JAHEKJ010000231.1 GCA_024638385.1 Gammaproteobacteria bacterium
CCTCGCCGGCCGCACCTCGCCGGCCGCACCTGGCCGGCCGCACCTACCCCGGCGCGGCCAGCAGGCCGTGCTCGCGGCCGACCGTGCGCGCCAGTTCGCACTGCGACGGCGCGAGCCCGGTGCCGTCCGGCCGCGTCGCGCCCTGCATCAGATTGCTCGCGATCTCGACGTGCCCGCCGTCGTTGGCGAGCACATGGAACAGTTCGTGGGCGAGCGCGACGCCGGGGTCGTCGACGTCGAGCATCAGCCAGACGCTGTCGGCGAGCCACGGCCGGCGCACGGAATTGGCGCGGCCGAAGGCTTCGCCGGTATAGGGCTGAGGGCGGTGCGTGTCGCGCGCGAACACGACCGACGGCCGGCGCCGGTCGAGCGCCGCGAACAGCGTACGCGCGTGACCGACCGTCAGGTCGCGCAGATAATCCGGGCCCTCGATAACGCTCAGCCGCACCTTACCGGGCACGATGCCGCACTGCGCCAGAATCTCGTAGGCCTGGCGCACGGCGCTTTCGATCTGCGCGCGTTGCCAGCGCGGCTCGAGAACGAAGATATCGAGCGCCAGCAGCAGGCCATCGGCCGCCGGCGGCGCGTCGATTTCGAGCGGCGGCAGAAACGCCTGCTCGAGCCGCGCGCCGGCGCGCGGGTCGGCGATGTAACCGCTGGCGGCCCAGCCGTGCGCGAGCGGATCGGCGTAGCGGCGCCGCAGTTCGGCGATGATGTCGGCGGCATTCCAGTCCGGGTTCGCGGTCTTGAGCCGCGCCGCCAGCGCAAGCGTGCGCGATACCGCGTAGCTCGACCCCGACGCGAAGGTCCGCTCGCCCGAGTAATCGACTACCCGCAGGTTCTCCGCCGGCACGAGAAAATCGACCGATTCGCGGCCCCAGTTGGTGCGCACCGCCGGACGCGCGAAATCGTCGGCCGAGGTCACGACCAGCAGGTTGTCGAGTTCGAGCACCGCCGGGTAGACCGGGCGCTCGTCGATGTCCCAGCCGTCGTTGCCGGCCGACGCGACGAACAGCATGTCCGGGTGTGCGCGCGCGGCCGCGGCGAAGGCTTCCCACTCGGCGGCGCGGTAGCCGCCGAGCGGCAGGCCGACGAGCGCGACGCCGTGGCGCGCCGCGTGCTCTACCAGATCTCGCATCCGGCGCATGTCGGGGCGCGGGTAGCGGTACGCCACCAGCTCGACGCCCGGCGCCTCGGCCAGCAGCAGCGACGCGGTGCGGGTGCCGTGGCGCTGGACGAAGAAGCCGCCACCGAGCAGGTGCGCGTCGTAGGGCAAGGCGTCGAGATCCCAGAAATCGTAGCCGATCAGCGCGCCGTCGGCGGCGCGCGCGAGCCGCGTATTGATCGCCGGCAGGCGATAGTTGACGCCCGAGTCGACCAGGCCGACGCGCAGCGGCGGATTCGCGGGCGGAACTTCCTTGCGCGGGCGCCATTCGAGCGGCGGGTTCAGCCAGTCGGGCCGGCCGCGCGGGCGAAACCCGGAGTCGAGCGTATCGATCGTGCGCGCGATGCCGTCGGCGCTGTAGTTGATGCGGCGCGCGACCTGCGGCGCGCAATCTGCGTCGAGCGCCACCAGCAATTCGGGCTCGCCCGGTGCGCGGTACAGCCGGGCGACGAAGCGCAGTGTACGGCCGTCGCGCTCGACGACCTCGAGTTCGAGCGGCGCGCCGGCGTCGTTGCGAGCCCGGTGCAGCGTGCCGAAATCGACGCCGCGCATGACGATCGGCGAGGTCTCGACCGGGCCGCGAGTATAGCCTTCGGCCAGCGCGCGCGTGTCGGCCCATTGCCGACAGGTCTCGGCGGCGAAATCGCGCAGGCGCTCGGGCGTCCAGCCCGACGCCGCGACGACCTGCGCCAGCATTGTCAACGCCAGGCCAAATCGGATCGGTTGCAACATCGAATCCCCTGCGCTCGCACGAGCCTCGGATTCTATCAGCCCCGTCGCCGAATGATTGCCGCTCATCGAATTTTTATTAAGATCGAAATCTCCCGCCTCCCCGTTTCCGACAAGTTCTTGCCGTGAGTAGAAACCCCGGTGGGTGCGCGCGGCTGTGCAGTCGCGGAGATCGCGGGTAAAATGGCGGCGTCTCCGATTCGGGATATCCGGCATGCAGCTGACGTCCGCGCAACTCGACGAATTCGACCGCAGCGGTTATCTGTTCTTCCCCAACGCGTTCGACGCCGCCGAGGTGCGCGTGCTGAAAGGCGCCGCGACCGAAGTCTACGCGCTCGAACGCGACGAGGTCTGGCGCGAGAAAACCGGCGTCGCGCGCACCGCGTTCGCCGCGCACACCTACAACGAAGCCTTCCGCCGCCTCGGCCGCCACCCGCGGCTGATCGGGCCGGTCATGCAGATCCTCGACGGCCCGGTCTACATGCACCAGTACAAAGTCAACGCCAAGGCCGCCTTCGACGGCGATGTCTGGCAATGGCACCAGGACTACGGCACCTGGGCGCGCGACGACGAGATGCCCGAGCCGCGGGCGATGAACATCGCGGTGTTCCTCGACGACGTCACCGCCGCCAACGGCCCGCTGATCTTCCTGCCCGGCAGCCACCGCCACGGCGTGGTCGACGCCGGCCACGATCTCGAGACCACGAGTTACCCGCTGTGGACGCTCGACCGCGACACCGTCAGTCGGCTCTACCGCGAGGGCGGCTGCGTCGCGCCGACCGGCGATGCCGGCTCGATGCTGCTGTTCTCGAGCCTGCTGGTGCACGCCAGCCCGCCCAACATCAGCCCGATGGACCGCACCATCGTGTACCTGTCGCTGTGTCACGTCGACAACCACATCCGCCAGTTCAAACGACCCGAATGGGTCGCGCACCGCGACTTCACGCCGATCGAACCGCTCGCCGATGACTGCCTGCGCGAGCTCGCCGCGCCGGCCGCGGCCGAGGCCTGAAGCGGGTGTATCTCTACTCCGACCTCGCCCGGCGCGCCGCCGAAGACAACCCGGTGCGCGTCGGCCTGATCGGCGCCGGCAAGTTCGGCGCGATGTTCCTCGCCCAGGTGCCGAGCACGCCGGGTATCGAAGTCGGCGCGATCGCCGATCTCGACCCCGAGAACGCGCGCCGGCGCTGCGCCGAGGTCGGCTGGGACGAAAACCGGATCGAATCGGTCCGCTTCGGCGACGACGCGCGCGCGCTGATCGCCGCCGACGGCATCGACGTCGTCGTCGAGGCGACCGGCGACCCCGCCGTCGGCATCCGCCACGCGCTCGCCTGCGTCGAGCACGGCAAGCACGTGGTCATGGTCAACGTCGAGGCCGACGTGCTCGCCGGCCCGCTGCTCGCGCAAAAGGCGCGCGCCGCCGGCCTGGTCTACTCGCTGGCCTACGGCGATCAGCCGGCGCTGGTCATGGAAATGATCGACTGGGCGCGCTGCTGCGGCTTTCGCGTCGTCGCCGCCGGCAAGGGCACCAAGTACCTGCCCGAATACCACGCCTCGACGCCGGATACCGTCTGGTCGCATTACGGTCTGTCCGCCGACGAGGCGGCGGCCGCGGGCATGCGCAGCCAGATGTTCAACTCGTTCCTCGACGGCACCAAGTCGGCAATCGAGATGGCCGCGATCGCCAACGCGGCCGACCTGCAGGCGCCGGCCGGCGGCCTCGCGTTCCCGCCCTGCGGCGTCGACGACCTCGCCCACGTGCTGCGGCCGAAAAGCGCCGGCGGCCGACTCGACGGCGCCGGCATGGTCGAGGTCGTGTCGAGCCTCGAGCGCGACGGCCGGCCGGTACCGCGCGACCTGCGCTGGGGCGTCTACTGCGTGTTCGAGGCGCCCAACGATTACAGCGCGGCGTGTTTTCGCCAGTACGGCATGAACACCGACGCCAGCGGCCGCTACTCGGCTATGTACAAGCCGTTTCACCTGATCGGTCTCGAACTCAACGTGTCGATCCTCGCCGCCGCGCTCGACGGCCGTCCGACCGGCGCGCCGATCCGCTTCAATGCCGACGTCGTCGCAGTCGCCAAGCGCGACCTCGCCGCCGGCGAGTCCCTCGACGGCGAGGGCGGCTATACGGTCTGGGGCAAGCTGCAGCCGGCCGTCGCCAGCGTCAAGGCCAGGGCGCTGCCGATCGGGCTCGCCAGCGACGTCGAGCTGACCCGCCCGGTGGCGCGGGGAGAAACGGTCACGCTCGACGACATCGACGCCAACCAGGACGAGCTTGCCTGGCAAGTACGCGGCGAGCTGCTGCGCAGCTTCGCCCGGCCGGCCTGAACCAGCGAAGATTTCATACGCGCGGCTGGCGCGACTGGTGTATCGTTACAGGCCCCGGTCGAGCGTGAATAATCCGGTCCGATGAGCCGTATCCTGATAGTCGAGAGCGAAATCCCGGACGTCATCGACGCGGCCGGCAACTCGCTCGCGATCGCCTTTGGCGAGACCCTGCGCGCTCTCGATGCGGGCATCGAAATCGAGTTCGCCGATCCCTATCTGAAACCGCTCGACGTGCGCCGCCTCGACATCGTCGACGCGGCGGTGTTTCCGGGCTCGCGGGTTCACTGGTCGGCCGCCGACGCCGACGCCGCGCCGCTGCGCCAGGCGATGGAGCGGGTGTTCGAGGTCGGCCTGCCTTGCTTCGGCTCGTGCAACGGGCTGCAGCTCGCCGGCGTCGTGCTCGGCGGCCGGGTCGACGCCGCGGCCGAGCTCGAGGTCGGCGTCGCGCGCGAGGTGCACCTGACCGACGCGGGCGCCGATCACCCGATGATGGCCGGCCGCAGCCGGATCTACGCGGTCACCGCGGTGCATCGCGATCGGGTCGTCGAGCTGCCGCCCGGCGCGATCTGCCTCGCCGCCAACTGGCACAGCCCGCACCAGGCATTCGTCTACGAGGCCGACGGCATCGATTTCTGGGGCGTGCAATACCATCCCGAGATCGCGCCCGAGGAAATCGCTCAGTACCTGCGCTCGCGGCCGGAAATGTTCGCCGAACACCAGCATCTGGTCGCCGATCTGCTGGTCGCCGACCGCGACGACGACGCCGCGGCGAGGCTCGGCGCGAAGTCGAGCGAACTGCGACCGCCGGTGCGGGATACCGAACTGCGAAACTGGCTCGCCCACGTCGCCGCCCATCGCGCGCCCGGGCGACTGGTCGGCTAGCCCGACAGGCTTTTCCGCAACTTTAAAGAGTCGAAAACAAAGACGCGGGGGCTTGCGCCCCCGCGTGCAATGGTCGGTGCGGCCGGCGAGGTGGGTTCAGGCGTGACCGGCTGCGGGCTTGCCGCCGGCGCGGTAGCCTTCGATGCTCCAGGCGCCGGGTCCGTGGGTCGCGAGTAACAGCAAACCGCCGGCGATGGCGACGTTCTTCATGAACATGATCGACTGCATCTGGTCGGCGAAATCGTTGTGGAAGATCGCCGCCGCGACGAGCGTGAAACCGGCCAGCGCCAGCGCCGCCCAGCGAGTTTGCCAGCCGACGAGAATCAGCACCGCGCCACCGATTTCGAGCGCGATGACCAGCGGCAACAGCATGCCGGGAACGCCCATCGCCTCCATGTAACCCTGGGTGCCGGCGTAGGCCGCTTCGCCGAGCTTGCTCAGGCCGGCGAGTAAAAACATGTGGGCGAGAAAAACTCGCGCAATCAACTGAATCGTGTTGTTCATTGGGGGCTCCGTTCTTGCTCCGTTGAATCCCGTTATCGGGATCGTCCGAGTGCATCGCGACCATCGCGATGCCGACGGTGCGCAGTATTCCCTATGAATACTTTGAAATAAACAACCTGGATAACAACTTATTGTTGCTGAAAAATATACAATATATCCGGCTTGCCCATGGCGCGCACGAAGTACCGGTCGATCGTATACAGATATGCGACGACCGGCAGCGCGACGATATCGACGTAGTCGCGGTCGATGATCGCGACGTCGGTCTTGCTTTCGAGCAATTGCTCGAGCAACGGGTAGCGGGCGGCGCCGACGTGGCAGAAGGAAGCGCGAAACCCCCGCCCGACAACGCGAGGCCGAGCCCTGGATCAGAATCTACGGGTTACATCCTTGTCCTCCATTGGCACGGGCGCGCAACCGGCGCGGCCCGATAATGCCGCCTGTCCCGGGGCGATGGTATCGAAGGAGTTCACCCGCGCGAACCGCGGCGCACGGTAATGGTCGAAAGCTGTATCGGCCCGCGCACGGGAGTATACTAGCCGCTGCGAGCCCAATCACCGCGAGGAACTGCGATGCTTACCCTTTCGTCACGCACCGGCACGGCGCTGCTGGCGATCGCGCTGCTGGCCTGGGGTATGCCGGCAAGCGGCGACGGTGGCAAGGTCGTCAGCCTGTGGCAACCCGGGGATCCCGGCGAGCGCATGGTCATTCGCGGCCGCGTCACGAATCTCGACGGCAGCCCGCTGCCGGGCGTGTCGATCTTCATCCGCCAGGCCGACGGCACCGGCGTCTACACCGAGCGCTACAGCACGGTGCTCGTCACCGACGATCGCGGCGTCTACCAGTTCGGCTCGGTCTTGCCCGGCCAGTATCTCGGGGTCAAGCACGTGCACGTGACGATCGCGCACGACGGCTACCGGTACTACGACTCGCGCATCCTGTTCAAGGGCGATCCCAACCTCGACGAGAGCACCGCGCCGCAGGCGATTTTCCTCGAGGAAGCCAGCGTCGACGGCGAAACCATCCGCTACGGGAGCTTCGACATCACCCTGACCCCGCAATAATCCGTCGTCGGCGAACACGCAATGCAATGCTCAACTATCCATCGAAATTTACTGCGCGCCGGCCTGCTCGGCCTGCTCGCCGCCGTCACGCTCGCGTCCACCGCGCGGGCCCAGAGCGCGATTGCCGAAGAGCCGATCGCCGGCGACGAGCGCATCCCCGGCAACGCGCACGAATTCTATTTCAGCCGCGGCATCTACAGCGGCGAGTTCGACGATTACGACCAGGGCGGCCGCTGGGCGATCGACTATCCCAAGGCCGACCGCCAGTTCCTGGTCGCGCTCAGGCGCCTGTCGGTGGTCGACGCCTACGGCTCCGACAACGCGCTCGAGCTGACCGACCCGCGGCTGCGCAGGTTTCCGCTTTTATACATGCTCGAGGTCGGCTCGATGGCGCTGACCGACGCCGAGATCGTCGCGCTGCGCAATTACCTGCTCGCCGGCGGCTTGCTCGTCATCGACGACTTCTGGGGCAGCTGGGCCTGGGAAAATCTCGCCGCGCAGATGCAGCTCGTGTTGCCTGACCGCGCGATCGTCGACCTGCCGCCGGACCACCCGGTGTTCCACGCGTTCTACGATGTCGACGAGATCATCCAGGTGCCTAACATTCGCCAGGGCATCGCGTCGCGCTACGGCGGGCCAACCCACGAGTACGACGGCTACGTGCCGCGGGTGCGCGGGATCTTCGACGACGACGGCCGCCTGATGGTGCTGATCAACTGGAATACCGACCTCGGCGACGCCTGGGAATGGGCCGACGACCCCGGCTACCCGCTGCGCTTTTCGACCTACGCGTTCGAGATCGGCATCAATTTCGTGATCTACGGCATGACGCACTGACGAGGCGCCGCGCGACGACATGTTCGAAACCCTGTTCAAATATCCCGCCCACGAGTTCGCCGCCGGCAAACTCGTGCTCGCGCTGCCGGCCTGGCAGTTCGCGCTGCTGCCGCTCGTGCTCGCGCTGATCGCGTTCCTCGCGCTCGGCTACGTCGGCCAGCGCGGCGGCAGCCGCCTGCCCGACCGGATCGCGATCGCGACGCTGCGCGGCCTGGCGCTCGCGCTCGCGCTGTTGAGCCTGTCACAACCGGCGCTCGAAGTGCGCTCGCCGCTGGCGCAACCTGGCGTCGTCGGCGTGCTGGTCGACGATTCGCTGAGCATGCGCATCGACGATCGCGGCGACGGCACGCGCGCCGATTTCGTGCGCGCCCAGCTCGACCCCGCCAACGGCGAGTTGCTGCGCAACCTCGCGCGCCGCTTCAGCCCGCGGCTGTTCGCCTTCGGCGCCGACACGCGCGAGCTCGACGACGGCTCGCAGCTCGGCTTCGACGCCGCCGCGAGCAACCTGCCGGGCGCGCTCGGCGACGCGCTCGCGCGGCTCGCCGGGGAACCGCTGGCGGGCCTGATCGTCATCAGCGACGGCGCGGTCGATGCGCCGGCGCGACTCGACGAAGCGCTGCTCGAACTGCGCGCGGCCGGCGTGCCGGTGCACACGATCGGCGTCGGCGAGCCGGAGTTCACGCGCGACATCGAGGTCAGCCGCGTCGATCTGCCGCCCCGCGTGCTCGCCGGCAGCCGGATCGTCGCCGAGGTTACGCTCGACCAGCGCGGCTACGACGGACTGCCGCTCGAGCTCGTCGTCGAGGACGACAGCCGAATCCTGCACAAGCAACCGCTCGTATTGCGCGCCGGCAGCCAGCGGCTGCGCGTGCCGCTCGACACCGACGAGGCCGGCGCGCGGCGCCTGCGTTTCTCGGTCGCCGTACAGCCCGGCGAGCTGCTCGCCGCCAACAACGCGCGGCAAGCCGTGGTCGGAATCGATTCGCGGCAGATGCGAATTCTCTATTTCGAAGGCGAACCGCGCTTCGAGATGAAATTCGTGCGCCGCGCGGTCGCCGGCGACGAGCAGCTGCGGCTGCGCGGCCTGATCCGTACCGCCGACGCCAAGTACTATCGCGTCGGCATCGAGTCCGAACGCGAGCTGCGGGAAGGATTCCCGTCCACCCGCGACGAGCTCTTCGCCTACGACGCGCTGATTCTCGGCAGCGTCGACAGCTCGCTGCTGTCGCGTGAACAGCAGGCGCTGATCGTCGATTTCGTCAGCGAGCGCGGCGGCGGACTGTTGCTGCTCGGCGGCCGCCGGGCTCTCGCCGAGGGCGGTTACCGTGACTCGATGCTGCACGAAGTCATGCCCGTCGTATTGCCCGAGCTGCCGAGCCCCGAGTTCGCGCGCCGCGTCAAGGTCGAGCCGACGGCCGCCGGCTGGGCGCACCCGGCGCTGATGCTCGACGCCGACGTCGCCGCGTCGATCGAACGCTGGCGCAGCCTGCCGGCGCTGACCCTGGTCAACCCGATCGAGGAGATAAAGCCGGGAGCGACCTTGCTGCTCGAGGGCCGCGCCGGCCCGCGCGACGCGCCTTACGTGGTGCTCGCCGGTCAGCGTTACGGCCGCGGCAAGGTCGCGACTTTCGCGGTGCAAAACAGCTGGCTGTGGCAAATGCATCACACGATCGACGTCGACGACCGCAGCCACGAGCGCCTCTGGCGGCAACTGTTGCGCTGGCTGGTCGACACCGTGCCGCAACGACTCGAGCTGAGCCTGTCGTCGCAAACGCTGCCCGCCGGCGGCCGCCTGCAGCTGCGCGCCGAGCTGCTCGACGACGGCGGCGAGACCGGCGCGGCGGCGCCGACCGCCCGCGTCATCGCACCCGACGGCCGCGAACGCGTGCTGCCGCTCGCGCCGCACCCGCTCGCGCCGCGGGTCTACACGGCGGAACTGGGCGTCGACGAGCCCGGCGATTACGTCGTGCGCGCCGAAATCGAATCCGAGGCGGCATTCATCGACAGCCGCGAGGCGCGCTTGCACGTGTCGCGGGCGGGCAACGAGTTTCACCGCGCGCAAATGAACCCGGCGCTGTTGCAACGGATCGCGGCGGCGACCGGCGGCGAATTTCACCGCGCCGCGGACGCCGGCCGGGTCGTCGCGGCGCTCGGCGCCAGCGAGCGAGGTTCGCACGCGCTCGTGCGTCTCGAACTGTGGGACATGCCGATTCTGTTCGCGCTGCTGATCGCGTTGCTCGGCGCCGAGTGGGTCTACCGGCGGCTGCGGGGTCTGGCCTGATGCGCGCGCCGCTCGCCGCCTTGCTGTGGCTCGTCGCGCTGCCGGTGCTCGCGATCGAGCATCATTTGTTGATCGCCAGCGGCATCGGCGGCGACGACACCTATCGCGAGCAATTCACGCGCCACGCGCTGCAGCTGCGCGATGCCGCGCTGGCCGCGGGCATCGCCCGCGAGCGCATCGCCTGGCTCGACGCGACTCCGCATGCCGAGGCCGACGGCCGCGCCGACAAGTCCTCGCTGTTCGCCACGATCGCCTCGATCGGCGCCCGCGCCGGCGCCGACGACCGCGTCTTCATCGTGCTGATCGGTCACGGCAACGCGCGCGGCGACGGCGCCGTGTTCAACCTGCCGGGACCGGACATCGACGCCGCCGAGTTCGACGCGGCGCTCGCGGCGCTGCCGACGCAGACGCTGACGCTGGTCAACACCGCGTCGGCCAGTGGACCCTTCGTCGCCGCGCTGGCCGGCCCGAACCGAATCGTCATCAGCGCCACCGCCAGCGCGCGCGAGTTTCACGCGCCGCGCTTCGGCGGGCACTTCGTCGCCGCCTTCACCGACGCGATCGCCGACCGCGACAAGGACGAGCGGGTCTCGATGCTCGAGGCTTTCGACTACGCGCGCCGCGAAGTGCGCCGCGAGTTCGAGACCGACAAGCGGATCCTGACCGAGCACGCGCTGCTCGACGACAATGGCGACGGCGATGGCAGCGGCGCGCCCGGAGAGACCGCCGCCGACGGCGCGCTGGCCGACCGCGTCCACCTGCAGCCGCCGGCGCGCGTCGCCGGGCTGCCGCCGCGGCTGGCAGCCAAGCTCGCGCGCAAGGCCGAGCTCGAGACCGACATCGGCGCGCTCAAGCGGCGGCGCGACGCGTTGTCCGTCGAGAACTACTACGCCGAACTCGAGCGCCTGTTGATCGAACTCGCGCTGCTGTCCCGCGATATCCGCGCCGGGGTAGACTGATGCGCTGCCTGCCGATTCTGTTATTAGTGTTCGTCAGCCTGGCGCGCGCCGCGCCGCTCGACGAGATCGATGCGCTGCGCCTCGCCGGCGACTACGCCGGCGCGATCGAGCGCGCGCGCAGCGAGCTCGCGACCGGCGGTGAGTCCGGCCCGCTGCTGAACCGGCTCGGCGAGCTGCTGCTGGAGACCGGCGAACTCGACGCGGCCGCCGCGCACTTCGACGCCGCGATCGCGCGCGACGACGGCGACGATCTGCTGGCGCGCTTCAACCGCGCCCGCGTACACGCCGCGCGCGGCCAGCTCGAGTCCGCCCGCGCACACTGGCAAACGATTCGCGCGGCCTACCAGAGCCGGCCGCGGCTGTCGGCGCGCGACCTCTACGCGATCGCCGGCGCGACCCGCGGTCTCGGTCGCTCGGACCCGCAACTGTTTCAGCAGGCGGTCCGCCTCTACCAGCAGTCGAGCCGCCAGGACCCGGCGTTTCTCGACGCCGGCATCGCGCTCGGCGAACTGCTGCTCGAGAAATATAACAACCACGAGGCGCAACAGCAGTTCGCCGAGGTATTGCGCATCGACGACCGCCAGCCGCGGGCGCTGCTCGGGCTGGCCCGCAGCCAGCATTTCGATTATTCCACCGACGCCGTCGTGACCGCGCTGCGGGCGCTCGAAATCAACCCCGACCTGGTGTCCGCGCGGGTCTTCATGGCGCGGCTGTTCATCGAGCTCGAGCAATACGATGACGCCCGCGACGAGGCCAGGCGCGCGCTCGCGGTCAACCCGCGCTCACTCGAGGCGCTGGCGATGCTCGCGGTCGTCCATCACCTCGAGCGCGCCGACGACGAATTCGCGCGAATCGAGGCCCGGGTCCTCGCGCAAAACCCGCGCGACGCCGATTTTTACAACGACCTCGCCGAACTCGCGGCGCAAAACCGGCTGTACCGCGATGCCGCCGATTTCGCCGCGCGCGCGGTCGCGCTCGACGCCGAATCCTGGCGCGGCTACGGTCTGCTCGGCATGAACCAGCTCAGGCTCGGCGCGATCGACGCCGGCCGCGCCAACCTCGAACGCTCGTTCGCCGGCGACCCCTACAACGTCTGGATCAAGAATACTCTGCAGCTGGTCGACGGCTTCGACCAGTACGAACTGATCCGGAGCGGGCGCTTCGAGATCGTGCTGCATCGCGACGAGAAGGCGCTGCTCGGCGAATACATCGAAACCCTCGCCGGCGAGGCTTACCGCGAGTTCAGCGCGCGCTACCGGCACGAACCCGAGTCGACCGTGCGCATCGAGCTGTATCCCGACCACGCCGATTTTTCGGTGCGCACCGTCGGCCTCGCCGGCGTCGGCCTGCTCGGCGTCTGCTTCGGCCCGGTGGTGGCGATGGATTCGCCGGCGGCGCGCCCGCAGAGCGCGTTCAACTGGGGTTCGACGCTGTGGCACGAGCTGGCCCACGTCTACCACCTGTCGATGACCGACAATCGCGTGCCGCGCTGGTTCTCCGAGGGCCTCGCGGTATACGAGGAACATCGCGCGCGGCCGGGCTGGGGCGCCGACGTCGATCCCGGTTTTCTGCGCGCCTTTCTCGACGACAAGCTGCTGCCGGTCAGCAAGCTGAATAACGGTTTCGTGCGGCCGAGCTACCCGGAACAGGTGCAGTATTCCTATTTCCAGGCGTCGCTGGTGTTCCATTTCATCGAGTCGCGCTGGGGCTTCGACAGGATCCGCGAAACGCTCGCGGCCTACCGCGACAGCGCCGATCCCGACGGCGTGCTCTACACGACCCTCGACATCGGCGCCGACGATTTCGATCGCGCCTTCGAACAATTTTTCGAGGCCCGCTATGCCGGGGCGCTCGCGGCGCTCGAGGGCGACCTCGACAGCGACAGCTCGGGCGCCGAGAGCAGCGAAATTCCGGACAAGTATTTCTCGCAGCTCGACTACGGCGTCGGGCTCTACGAGCAGGGCAATCTCGAGCTCGCCGAACTGTTCCTGAAACGCGCGCAGGCGCTGTTCCCCGAGTATGCGGGCGAGAATTCGAGCTACTGGATCCTGGCCGCGCTTTACCACCAACAGGGCCGCCTCGACGACGCCGAGCGCGAGCTCGCGGCGATGACCGCGATCAACGCCGAGCACTACGCCGCGCATATGC
This sequence comes from Gammaproteobacteria bacterium, assembly GCA_024638385.1. GTDB lineage: Bacteria > Pseudomonadota > Gammaproteobacteria. The sequence goes on from JAHEKJ010000231.1 coordinate 12,901, forward strand.
GCCTGGCCGAACTGCGCGCCGAGCGCGGCGATGCCGCCGGCGCGGCGGCGGCGCTCGAGGCCGCGCTCTACATTTATCCCTACGACCCGCCGCTGCACGATATGCTCGCCGCGCAGTACGCCAGCCTCGGCGACTGGGACAGGTCCGCGCGCGAACGGCGCGCGCTGCTAGCGCTCGGGCCGGTCGATCGCGCCGAGGCCCACTATCAGCTGGCCTACGCCTACGAGCGCGTCGGCGATCGATCTTCGGCGCGCGAGCAGATACTATATGCGCTCGAGATCGCACCCGGTTTCACGCGCGCGCAAACGCTGTTGCTGGCGCTCCACGGATTCGCCGAACAGCCATGAGCGCGCACGAGTCACTCTTTCAGGCGGCTGTCGCCGCCACCCGAATCCACCCATACGAGGTCCCGCGGTGAACGACAATCCCGAACCATCCCCCGCTGCCGATGCCGGCGACGACGTCGCGCTGGCGCAAGAACTGCGCGAACGCTACGACGCGACGCGGCGCGAACTGGCCAAGCTGATCGTCGGCCAGGACGGCGTCGTCGAACAGGTCCTGCTGACGATTCTCGCCGGCGGCAACAGCCTGATCGTCGGCGTGCCGGGCCTCGCCAAGACGCTGCTGATTCATTCGATCGCGCAGGTTCTCGATCTCGACTTTTCGCGCATCCAGTTCACCCCCGACCTGATGCCGTCGGATATCACCGGCACCGACCTGGTGCAGGAAAACGCGGAGACCGGCCGCCGCGAGCTGGTCTTTCTGCCGGGCCCGATCTTCGCCAATATCGTGCTCGCCGACGAGATCAACCGCACGCCGCCGAAGACCCAGTCGGCGCTGCTCGAGGCGATGCAGGAGCACCGCGTCACGGTGCAGGGCAAGACCTACGAGCTCGACGAGCCGTTCTTCGTGTTCGCGACGCAAAACCCGATCGAGCTCGAGGGCACCTACCCGCTGCCCGAGGCGCAGCTCGACCGCTTCATGTTCGAGATCGTCATCGATTACCTGCCCGAGGACGAGGAACTCGAGGTCGTGCGCCAGACCACGTCGCTGCGCGAGATCCGCTTCGACTACGCGATGAGCGGCGCGCAGATCCGCGAGTTTCAGCGCCTCGTACGGCGCGTGCCGGTGGCCGACGCGGTCTCGCAGTACGCGCTATCGCTGGTGCGCGCGAGCCGCCCGGGCCAGGACGGCGCGCCCGAATTCGTGCGCGACTGGGTCGCCTACGGCGCGAGCACGCGGGCAGCGCAATACCTGGTGCTCGGCGGCAAGGCGCGCGCGCTGATCAACGGCCGCTACCACGTAGAGTTCGACGACATCCGCGCGCTCGCGCGGCCGGTGCTGCGCCATCGCGTGCTGCGCAACTTCCACGCCGAGTCGGAGAAGGTCGGCACCGACGACATTATCGACCGGTTGCTCGCGGCGGTGCCGCCGCCGGCATCGGGAATGTAGGCGCGCGCGATGCTCGGATGGCGCGACAGCGGCGGCCAGCTACCGGGGCAACGCTTCATCGATCCCGCGGTGTTGACGCGCGTCGATAACCTCGAACTGGTCGCGCGCGGGGTCGTCGACGGTTTCATCAGCGGTCTGCACCGCTCGCCGCTGCTCGGCATGTCGGTCGATTTCGCCGAGCATCGCGCCTACATGCCCGGCGACGACGTGCGCCGCATCGACTGGCGCCTGTTCGCGCGCACCGACCGGCTCTACGTCAAGGAATACGAGGCCGACAGCAATGCCAACCTGCACCTCGTGCTCGATATCTCGAAGTCGATGGATTACGGCAGCGGCGCGCTGACCAAGCTCGACTACGCGCGCTTCCTCGCCGCCAGCCTCGCCTATCTCGCGACGCGCCAGCGCGACCGCATCGGCCTGATCACGTTCAACGACGCCATCGTCGATACGATCCCGACGTCGATCCGGCACTTCCGGCGAGTGCTGCACGCGCTCGAGAATCTCGAGGCGCACGGCGGCAGCGATTACGCCGGGCCGCTCGAACGCATCGCCGAGAATCTGCGCCGGCGCAGCCTGGTCGTGCTGCTGTCCGATCTCTACGATACGCCCGAGCGGCTGCTGTCGGCGATCAACCAGTTGCGTTGCCGGGGCAATGACCTGATCGTTTTTCACCTGCTCGATCCGCTCGAGCTGACGCTCGAGCTCGGCGATGCGCGCAGCGTCGAAGACCTCGAGTCGGGCCGGCGTCTGCCGATCGCCGGCGGCGAATTCCAGCGCGACTACCGCCGACTGGTCGCGGAACACCGCGCCACGCTCGAACGCCAGCTCGGCGGCAACCAGATCGATTACATCTTCGCCGATATCTCGGCGCCGCTCGATCACGCGCTGTTCGAATACCTGTCCGATCGGCAGCGGCAGATCAGGACGCGCTGATGGGACTCGAGTGGATCAACCCGCTGTATCTCGCCGGCATCGCGCTGCTCGCGGTGCCGGTGCTGATCCACCTCGTGCAGAAACAGGATTTCGGCGGCACCGGCTTTCCGTCGCTGATGTTCCTGCGCCGCATCGAGTTGCGCGAACGGCGCCGCGTCGAGATTCGCCACTGGCTGCTATTGCTGCTGCGCTGCCTGCTGTTGCTGTTGCTGGTGCTGGCCTTCGCGCGGCCCTTCTTCGACGACCCGGGCCGGGTCGAAGCGCCGGCGGCGAGCGGCAGCGACAGCGTGATCCTGCTCGACCGCTCGTACAGCATGCGCCTCGGCGGGCGCTTCGAAACCGCGCGGCAACGGGCGCTCGAATTGCTCGACGCAGCCGATCCGGGCGCGCGCCTCGGCCTGATCGTCTTCGATCACGAGACCGAGCTGTTGAGCGATCTGACCGCCGATCACGCGCAGCTGCGCGAACTGCTCGCGCGCACTACCGCCGGTCTCGGCACGACGCGATTCCGCGCCGCGCTCGAACAGGCCGCGCGGCTGCTCGAGGGCGGCAGCGCCGCGCGTCGGCGCATCGTCGTGCTGTCGGATTTCAGCGGTCGCGAGAGCGAGCCGCCGCGAATCGCCGCGGGTATCGATATCGAGCCAGTCGTCATCGGCGGCGGCGGCGACAACGCGACCGTCGCGGGTCTCGCGATCGGTCCGGCGGCAAGCGCCGCGGCCGACAAGTTCGCGCTCGAGGTCGACGTCGTCAACCACGCCGCGGCGCCGATGCGCCAGCGCCTGACGCTGGCGCTCGACGGCCGCAGGGTCGCGACGCGCGAGCTTGACCTCGAACCCGGCGAACGCCGCCGCGAGCGCTTCGACGGCCTGGGGCTCGGCGCGGGCCTGTCGCGCGGCCGCGTCAGCCTTGACGCCGACGCGCTGGCGGTCGACAACGACGCCTATTTCGTGCTTTCGAGTCGCCGCCAGCTGCCGGTGCTGATCGTCGAGGCCGACGACGCGCGCAGCCACCAGTCGATTTATCTCGAGCGCGCACTGGCGCTCGCCGGCGATCCGCTGATCCGCACCCGGCGCGCGAGCTGGGACGAGCTCGACGCCGCCGACCTGGCCGGCGTCGCGATCGTCTTCGTCAACGATGCGGCGATTCCGGGCGGCGCGCTCGGCGACGCGCTCGGCGCCTTCGTCGAAGCCGGCGGCGGACTGCTGATCGCGCTCGGCGAACGCCAGCGGGCCGGCTGGCCGGCCGGCGTCGGCAGATACCTGCCGGGGCGCCTCGAGCCGCAGGTCGATGCCGCCACCGGCTTCGCGCACCGCCTCGGCGAATTCGAGCGCGCGCATCCGCTGGCGGCGTTTCCGGGCGCCGGCGGGCGCGATCTCGCCGGCGCGCGCATCTTCAGCTACCGCCGGCTCGTCGCCGGCGACGGCGACCGGGTCGTCGCGCGTTTTGCCGACGGCAATCCGGCGCTGCTCGAACGGCGCGTCGGCCAGGGCCGGGCACTGGTGCTCGGTACGACGCTGGATACCCACTGGAACGACCTCGCGCTGCAGCCGGCGTTCGTGCCGCTGGTGCACGAACTGGTGCGCTACCTCGCCGCCTGGGAACGCCTGCCGCATGCCTACACGGTCGGCGATGTCATCGACGCGCTGCGCTACGCGCGCGCCAGCGCCGGCGCCGACGCGGTGGTCGCCGCCGGCAGCGACGCCGCGCTGGTCGTCGAGACCCCGGATTCGCGCGAGCTGCGTCTGACGCGCGCCGCGCCGCTGCTCGAAATCGGCGCGGCCGGCTTCTACCAGATCCATCGCGCGACCCCGCCGGAGATCGACGTCGTGCTCGCGGCCAACGTCGACCCGGCCGAGGCCAGCCCGCTGCCACTTGACGTCACGCGCTACCTGGAGGACATTAGGGCAGCGGCGGAACCCGCCGCCGCGGCGCCGGTCCTGACCGACCGGCAGGCCGCGGCCTACGAGCGGCAGCAACGGCTCTGGTTCTGGCTGCTCGCGGCGGCGCTGGCGTTGATGCTGATCGAGTCGCTGGCCGCCAACTGGCTTTACCGGCGGGGCGCGGACAGACGCGCCGCCGCCTGAGACCGAGACAGGGAGCGACGACGATGAACAGCGAAACGGTCAATCTGACCACTCCCCCGCAAACGGCGAGCTCGCCGCCGCGCGCCGCCAGGCCCGTGGCGCTCGACGCGGTCGTTGCGCGCGTGCGCCGGCGCTGGCGCGCACGCCTTTTGCTGACCGGTCTGTTCTGGATCCTCGCCGTCGGCGGCGTGTCGTTCGTCGGCGCGGTCTGGTTGCTCGACCAGTGGCATTTTGCCCCGGGCGCGATCGTCGCGTGCCGCATCTTCCTGATCGCGGCGCTGGTCGCGTTGCTGTACGGCGGTTGCCTGCGACCGCTGCGTCGCCGCGCCGACGACGCCCGGGTCGCGCTCTACCTCGAGGAGCACGAACCGCGGCTTCGGATGCTGCTGTCGAGCGCGATCGACGCGCGCGCGGCCAGCCGCCGCGATACCTCGGCGCAGCTGGTGCGCGATCTCGAGCAGCGGGCGCTCGCGGCCTGCGCCGAACTCGAGCGCGGCGACGGCGTCGAGCGCCCCGCCCTGCGGCGCGCCGGCGCGCGACTCGCGCTGATCGCCGGCGCGTTGCTCGCGCTCGGCCTGTGGCCGCCCGAATTCCTGCGCCTCGGCGCGCCGGCGCTGCTGATGCCGTGGACCAGCGCCGCCGACTACTCGCCGTACCGGCTCGAGCTCAGCCCGGGCGACATCGAGATCGCGCGCGGCGGCGACCAGTTGATCAGCCTGCGCATCCCCGGCTACGACGGCGGCGACGTCTGGCTGTACACGTCGCCCGACGGCGGCGTCTCCTGGTCGCAGTCGACGATGGCGGCCGGCGACGCCGCCGGGCTCTACGAAACCTTCCTGTTCGACATCGCGCGCGATGTCGACTATTTCGTGCGTGCCGCCGGGCAGCAGACCGCGACCTTTCGCATCAGCGTCACCGACATCCCGGTCATCGAGACGTTACGGTTGCGTTATCACTACCCTGCCTATACCCGCCTCGAAGCCGAGGTCTTCGAAGGCAGCGGCGACATCAGCGCGCTCGTCGGCACCCGCGTCGAGGTGCTGGTCACGCCGACCGGGCCGATACCAGGCGGCGCGCTCATTCTCGACGACGGCAGTCGAATCGCGCTTACCGCCGGCGCCGACGGCGAGTGGACGGGCTCGATCGGCATCGAGCGCGACGGCGCCTACCGCATCCGGTTTGCACGTGCCGGCGGCGCCGCGGTCGACGCGTCGCCCGAGTACCGCATCACCGCGCTCGACGACCGCCGCCCCGGCGTCGCGATCCTGAGCCCCGGGCGCGACGTCAAGGTCAGCATGGTCGAGGAGCCGGTCATGCGCGTGCGCGCCGACGACGACCAGGGCGTCGCCCGCCTCGACCTCGTGCTGTCGGTCAACGGCGAACCCGAACAACGCATCCCGCTGCTGCGCGACGCCGACGGCGAATCCGCCCGCGTCGTCAGCGCCGATCACGTGCTGTTTCTCGAGAACCTCGATCTCGCGCCCGGCGATCTGATCTCCTATTACGTGCAGGCCGAGGACCGCGGTCCCGACGGCGCCGCAAGGGTCGCGACCAGCGATATCTTTTTCTACCAGGTTCGCCCGTTCAGCCTCAACTATCGCAGCGCGCAGCAACAGGGCGGCGGTGGCGGCGGCCAGGGCGGCCAGCAACAACAGGGTTTCCTGTCCGAGCAGCAAAAGCAGTTCGTCGTCGCGACCTTCAAGATGATCCGCGACCGCGACCAGTACGACGACAACGGCTATCGCGACAACCTCGAGCTGCTGGCGAAGGCGCAGGCGCGCATCCGCGACCGCGTCGAGGCCATCGTCCGGCGCATCAGCCGCCGGCCGATGAACCAGCTCGACGAGCACTACAAGGTCATCACCGCCGAATTGCCGCGCGCCGCGGCGGCGATGCGCGAGGTCGAGCGCCAGCTCAAAGCCAGCGATATCGAGCCGGCATTGACCGATGCGCAGATCGCGCTCAAGCACCTGCAGCGCGCCGACGCCGCGTTTCGCGACATCAACGTCGCGCTCAGCAACCAGAACGGCGGCGGCGCCGGCGGCTCGAATCTCGAGGATCTCGCCAACCTGTTCCAGCTCGAGATGGACAAGTTGCGCAACCAGTACGACAGCGTGCAGCACGCGCGCCAGCAATCGCCCGAGCAATTGATCGACGAAACCCTGAAACGCCTGCAGGAACTCGCACGGCGGCAACAGCGCGAGCTCGAGCGCAGCCTGCGCCGGCTCGGCGGTAACCCGGAAGCCGGCAACGGCGAACGCCAGCGCGCGCTCGCCGAGGAGCTCGAGGAAATGGCGCGCCGGCTCGAACGCCTGACGCGCGACCAGCCCAACGCGCAGATGCAGCAATCGATCCGGCAGATGCGCGAGGCCGCCGAGGCGATGCGCCGCGCGGCCGAAAACGCGAACGGCGGCGGTGGCGGCGGTACGCAGCAGGCGCGCGAGGCCGCCGAACGACTGCGCGAGGCGCAGCGGCTGCTCGATGAGAGCCGCGTGGCGCAGTTCGGCGACGAGGTCGAACGCACGCTGCGGCGCGCCGAGCTCGCGGAGAAACGCCAGCAGGCGATCCGGCGGCAGGTCGAGGAACTCGAGCGCCCGTGGGGCGATACCAAGAAGGCGCAACTGCGCCAGATCGACGAGCGCAAGCAGGCGCTCAACGAGGAACTCGCAAGCCTCGAGGGCGAGCTCAACGAGCTGACCCGGGCGGCGCGCAGCGAACAGCCCGAGGCCGGCGAATCGCTCAAGCAGGCGATCCGCGCGGCGCGCGAGGCGCGCCTCGCCGACCGCATCGGCCGCACCCGCGAAATGATCCTGCTGAACCAGCAACAGGCGGCAGAGGACAACGAACGCGCGATCGAACAGGGCATCGGCCGCATGCGCGAGCGCATCGCCGATGCGCTCGAACGCGTCGACGAACCCGGCCGCCGGGGTCTCGAGCGCTCGCTCGAGGCAATGCGCGATCTCGCCCGCGAGCTGCGCACGCTGCGCGAGCAGGCGGCCGAGCAGGGCAGTGACGGCGACGGCCGCGGCGCGCGCGAGCCGCAGCGGGCCGACGCCGGGCGCGAGGGTGAAGGTCGCGGGCAACAGCAATCGGGCCAGGCCGGCAACGCCACGGCCGGCAACGCCGGCGATCGCCAGTCCCGGGGACAGGCCGGTGCGGATGCCGAAGGCGGCGGCCGCGGCGCCTTTGACGGCATCGTCGAGCGCGCCGGCGAGATCGGCCGCAGCCTGCGCAACCACGGCGTCGATGCCGGCGATATCGATCCGGTGCTCGCGCAAATCGAGCGGCTCAAACGACGCGACGCGGATCTGGGCGAGGCTTCCGACCTCGCGCTGCGCGCGCTGCTGGAGCTCGAGTTCAGGCTGCGACGCCAGCTCGAACCCGAGAGCGATCCCGATTTGCTGATTGCCGACCCGCGCGAGCTGCCCGACGAGTACCGCGACGAAGTCGCCGATTATTACCGCGAACTGAGCCGGCCCTGAGCCCGGCGCATACCCCCGGCTATCCCGCCGCCTCGACCGGCTCGTCGAGCCAGTTCAGGCTGTGTGGATCGAAGTGCTGCGTGAGCGTCGGCTTGACGATCTCGAAGTATGGCGAGATGTCGAAATCGCGCGGTGCGAACAGGCTGTGATGGCGAATGTGCAGCAATTCGTCGTAGCAATCGAGACACGCCGGGTCGCCGGAATGCCGGTAAACGACTTCCGGCAGGATTGGGTAGCGAATCGACTGGAACGCCTGCGCGATCAGCGACGAGCAGATTGCGCGGGTCGGATCGCCGCTGCCGAGCGCGAGCATTCGCCGCCGCCAGCGCGTCGGCACCGGCGGGGTCTGCACCAGGTAGCGCGCGAGATCGAAGATGTTTTTGAGGTCGTAGAGCTGGCCGATGCGCGCCTCCGCGTAGGCGACGATTCGGTCGACTTCGCCGGCCGCGAGTCCGACCGGCCGGCAGATACGCGTGTGCAGTCGGGCATAGGGTTCAAGCGACACGCGGCGCACGCCGTCGACGACGTCGGCCTCGATCAGTTCGATCGCCGCGGGATCGGCCGGCTCGCGGCCGGCCAGGTCGACGCTGCACAGCGCGGCATGCGACCAGGTCGACTGGGTCAGGTACTTGACCGCGGTGCTGAAACGGCTCGAGCCTTCGACCAGCAGCACGTCGCCGCGACGCAAGGTCGCCGCGAGCAGATCGGGGCGGCAGGTCGCGACCCGCACCTCGCGGCTGCCCGGTGCGGCCAGATAGCGCGCCAGCAACCGGCCGCATCGCTCCAGAATGTTCATGATCCCGCCTCCCGCCCGCGTCGCGCCGGCGCCGTAGCCAATCGTCGATCTGTTTGATTGCCGATGGGTCCGATTGTTCGCCCGCGCTGCCGACCTCTCTCCAACGGGAGATTGATTGCGCCCCTGCGACGGCATAGATTGGATCCGTGATTGCAACCGACGCGACGACCGCGCTCGAGCAGGTGGCGCGCGACAACGAGGGATTCCTGCTCGACCCCGACGACTGGAGCCCGGCGCTCGCGTGCGCGCTGGCGCGCGAGTCCGGCCAGCCGCTCGACGACGAGCACTGGCAGATCATCGACTACATCCGCGACGCCTACGCGCGCACGCAGACCGTACCCGAGGCGCGCAAGCTGCTGCGGTTCATGCGCGAAGCCTGGGGCGACGAGCGCGCTACCCGCCGCTATCTGTATCGCCTGTTCCCGACCGGTTACGGCCAGACCGCGTGCAAGATCGCCGGCATGCGCAAGCCGCTCAAGCTGATGCTCGACGTCTGAGCGCGACGCGGCAACCGTTTCCGAAGACATGAGCGACGACGACCCGATCAATCCCTACGCATCGCCGGCCTGCGCCGCGCACGAACTCGACGCGCTCTACCGCGACCAGGCCCTGCCCGACGCCGAAACCCGGCGCGACGTCATGCGCTGGCGCCGCGCCGAGCGCGAACGGCTCTACCGGCTGCGCAACGCATTGCCGGCGGACGCGCGCGCCGACGCCGAAAGTGAATTGCAGGGCCGGCTCGAGCAGCTGGTCGAAGCGCGCGGCGCGCGCGTGGTCGGCGCCTACTGGCCGATTCGCGGCGAGCCTGATCTGCGGCCGTGGATGCGGGCAGCGGATGCCCGCGGCCTGGTCGTTGCGCTGCCGGTGGTCGTCGCCGAGGGCCGCCCGCTGCGCTACAGTCGCTGGCGCGCCGGCGCGACAATGCGCCGCGGCCGCTGGGGCATCGCCGAACCCGCCGTCGACGACTGGTGCGAGCCCGAGCTGGTGCTCGCGCCGCTGGTCGGCGTCGACGCCGGCAACTACCGTCTCGGCAACGGCGGCGGTTATTTCGACCGCACGCTCGCCGCGGCCGAGCCGCGTCCGTTCGCGGTCGGCATCGGCTTCGGCTGCACCCGCATCGAAACGATCTACCCGCTGCCGCACGACGTTCCGATGGACGAAGTGCTGTTTTCCAGATGACGTTGGCTGGTCGAGTTCGCGGCCGCGCTCGAAAAAATCCGCGCCGGTCTCCTGTCACATTGAAGTCGACGGGGTCAAACGACGCGAGGCGGCTGACCCTGGCCGCGATTGCTTTGCTGGTCATGGCGTCTGTGAGCTGGGACGCGAAGGCGGCATCCGGCGACGAGGCCGATGTGCGCTCGTCCTGGGAGCGCTACCGCACGGCGATTCTCGCGCAGGACGCCGATGCGGCTTACGCGCTGATCGATCGCACGACGCGAGAATACTACCGCGAACTGCTGCAGGTCGTGCTGTTTGCAAGCCCCGAGGACATGGCGGGCCTGATGATCATGGTCAAGCTCGCGGTGGTGCAGAGCCGCCGCGAGATACCGCGCGAGCAACTGCTCGATTTCGACGCCGAGGCCTACTTCAAGCACAGCGTCGGGCGCGGCTGGTTCAGCAGGGACACGATGCGCAGGCTCACGCTGGTCGCAATCGAGGTCGACGGCGACCGTGCCCGCTCGAGCGTCGAGCGCGACGGCCGGGTGGTGCGGTCGGGTTACGAGTTCAATCGCGAGGACGGCGCCTGGAAGATCAACCTGATGCCGGCCCTGATCGCCGGCGAATGGGCGATGCAGCAAATCGTTACCGCGAGCGGCAAGGCCGAGGACGACTTCATCTTCGATCTCGTCGAGGCGCACAGCGGCACACGCCCGGACGCGTCGATCTGGGAGCCGATCGTCAGTCCCTAGTCGCGATGCAATCGTAGCGCACCGTGCGCAGGCTGCGCGCGGCCAGATTTTGCAGGATGTTGCGCGCCATCAGCGGAAAGTCGTCGCCGAGGAAAATGGCGAAGCCGAGCGGCGGCGTTTGTGACTGCGCGAGCCGCGTCCGCATGCGCTCGTACCAGGCCTGGCTTGCGGCGGTCGAATCCTCGACCGCGACGATCTCGAATCCGGCATCGGCCAGCAGAGATCGCATCTCGTCGGGCGTCGCCAGGTGGCTGATCGCCGGATCGCGCGCCCAGGGCACCGGGTAGACGATCTCGCCGCCGTCGCCGCGCAACACGTCGTAGATCGCAAAACGCCCGCCCGGTTTGACGACTCGCCGCGCCTCGGCGTAGAGCTCATGCTTGGCGCGAATGTTCATCGCGACGTGAATCGTGAAAGCCGCGTCGAAGCTCGCGTCGGCGAAGTCGAGCGCGGTCGCTTCGCCCGGCTCGAAGCGCGTCAGGCCTTCGAGACCGACCCATTGCGACATCGCGTTGGCCGCCTCGCAATAGGCCGGCGTCAGGTCGATGCCGGTAACGTGACAGCCATGACTCGCCGCCAGCGTGCGCGCCGGGCCGCCGAGACCGCTGCCGATATCGAGCAGGCGATCGCCGGCGCCGGCGCCGAGCGTGCGGCCGATTTCGAGGGTCGCCTCGCGCCCGCGAATGTGAAACTCGTCGATCGCCGCGAGATCGGCCGCATCGAGCTTGCGCAGGTCCATACCGGCGCGCTCGAGATTCGCCGCCAACAGTGCGACCAGGTCGCCCGTGCCCGAATAGTGTTCGATGATCTGCCTGTTCATCAACCGGCCCTCGCCAGCGCCGACGAAGTCGGGATTCTAGCATGCCGGGACCGCCGCTTCACCGTCCCCGGCCGCGGCCGGATTGCGTGCACTTTCGCCGTCGCGGGCTTCAGGCCGGACGCCGCTCCTGTTCTGAAGGCGGCACCGCAAGGATTAGGCCGCGAAGTCCGCGTTTGCAAAGCAAATACGGCGGGGCCCCGCACCGGTTCGGCGTCTCCGACTCCGACAACCGGGACCTCGGAGCCCGTCGGAATCCTCGCCGTCAGCGGCCGATTCGAAGGCGCAACCGGGTCTTTGCACGTGACCGGCCGGCCCGACGGGCACGATGACGCGAAGCGATAGCACGACGGGGATTGCGGCCGAATCTGCCTCGAGTGCGTTTAGCAGACAGCTTGGCGATACAATATTCAGAAGATTATTATTTTTTATCATTCAGGTATCGTAAATTGCTACCTTTTCGTTGGGGGAAAATGTGAGTTAGTGCACACGATTTAACCCATTTGGGCGATGCACGGTATCGACGAATGTGTCTAGATTGATCATCCATTAACCAGCAAGAGACGCTAAGCGGCAAAAAATGGCAAGCGGCGCGAACGCGCCCGACAAGACCAGCCGCAAATTCGGCCGAATGATATGGATGACGACAAGCTAGAACTGGGAGCGGGGCTGATGCCGGAAACGGATCAGACCGATATCACCGATACCACCGATCGCAGCCTGATCACCGATATCTCGGATGCGATGGGTCTCGGTTCGTCGAGCGAGCGGGCTCGCCGGCGCAAGCAAAAGCTGCGCGAAGCGCTCGTACAAGAGCACATCCAGGAGCGCGAGCGGCACAAGACGCGGCTCGCCTCGCTGCTCGGCCTCGGCGCGAAAAGGGAGTAACCCGGATGTCCGACAACAGTTTTCACCCCGGCGAATACCTGCAGGAATTGCTCGTCTGGCAAAACACCAGCCCGGCCGATCTCGCGCGCATCACCGGCGTGCCCGAAACCAGCATCGTCGCCGTCACGCGCCAACGCCGCAGCGTCGACGCGGAGCTGTCGCGGGGACTCGCCGAGTACTTCGGCAATTCGCCGCAGTACTGGCTCGATTTGCAGCAATCCTACGACCGCGACCACGATTGATCCGACGGCTCGCGTCGTTGCATCGCACCGCCGCTCGGCGCGCGTCGAGGCTCGACAATGCAACACGATCTCGACCGCTAGAGGACCCGGCCGGCTCAATACCGCGCGCCGCCCGACTGATTCGCAGCGCCCGTAAGCTCGCATTCGGGTCGCGGCGCCGAGCGGTGCTCGCGATGTTTTCTCCGCGCGCTCGACGCCGCGCGGTAACGCTTGACCTCCATCACATGAACGATTCGTTCAGCGGCTAAAATCATCGATTCAGCTGCGCGCGAAGCGATACGGTCCGCAACGACTGCTCCGGCGGAGCCGACGGATAAATGACCGGGCCGATTGCAGATCCGATCAAAGCCATGACTTCGATGCCACCGACAATTCCGGATACCCAGACGCTGCGGCGAATACCATCGCAGGCCGCCCTCCCCCGAGGACTGGTCACGCGCGCATGCCGGCCCTGCCGACCTGCGCGACCTGATACTGGTGGCAAACTACGACGCCATGCTGCGCTGCGATCTCGATCACAGGCTGCCGCGCGCCCGCGAGATTCCGGCGATCGCGCGACTCGGCGTGACTCCGGAGGAGAGCGTTCGCGCGATCAAGCAGGCGCCGATCGTAATCGGCAATACTCGCCGGCTGTTCGATTGATTCGGAAGGATTTTCCGGTGCAACGGACCAGCGGAAAAATCTCGCCGGGCCATTGTCGAAGTTCCAGTCGCAGCCCCACGGACGAACCGTCAGCGATGCGGATCCGGGTTGTCGATCTCGCCCTGTTGGCGGTCGTCGCGGTCGGTGGGGGAGGCTGCGCGTCGAGCAACACGAATCTTTCGCCACCCGCGGCAGTGGCCGAGTACGACACGATGCCGATGCTTGCCACCGAAGCGCACCGCGACGCGACCCGGTTCTTCATCAGCTACCGCCAGGGCACGCGCCGGGTTTATGCCGGCGGCCGCTGGGGTGGAGTCGCGGCGTTTTCGTTACACACCGAATCGGAAAATTACGAAGTCCCGATACTCGCGGCAATCGAAACGCGCGCCGCAACACGCTGGAGCGACCTGCCGGGATCCGCCGTCGAATTGCCGGTACTCGACGTCGAACAGTGGCGGCGCCTGCGCGACCGCCTGCTGCGCGCGGCGGTCCCCGCCAGCGAAGCGGGTATCGCGGTCGATTTCGGTCACGCCGAGTATTTCCTTTACTACGACGCCGAGGGCGTCTTCCAGGTCAGCCGTTTCATCGACAAACCGGCCGACTACGCGGTGCATGACATCTTCCGCTTTGGCGAATTCATGCGCCGAAGCCGTCCGATCCTCGACGCCTTTCTCGCCGAAGAAGACATCCGCCACCGCGAATTCCTGCTCAATACCGGCGACATCGGCCCGTTCTCGTTGCCCTTTATCTACCTCAACACCGACACCGAGCGGGTCGCCTTCGTGCGCAACGTGCCCGAGCGGCCCGGCAGCCTCGCGGCACTGCCCGGGCTCAAGGGCGGCCAGGCGTTCAGCCACGTCATGCACAGTCACCTGACCAATCTCGCGATGCGGCCGATCTCGTCGCTGTACCGCCTGTTCTTCGTCCTCACCGACACCACCGTGACGACCTTGCGCTTCGACTGGGCGACGGGATTGCTGGCGAAGCCGGTGCCCGCGCTCGGCGACGCGCCACCGATGGACCTCGCCCGCTGGGAACGCGACCTCGACGCGATTTCCGGCCGTCCCCCCGTCCTCGGTACGGTCGACGTTCACGTCGACGGCGAGGCCTATTTCACTCGCCTGATCGATGTCGTCTCGTCGGCGGGAGAATCGGTGCACATGCAGACCTACATCTTCGACAACGACGACTACGCGGTGAAAATCGCCGAGCTGCTCAAACGGCGGTCCAACGAGGGCGTCGACGTCAAGATCTTGCTCGATGGATTCGGCACGATCGCCGGTACCATGGAGGACCCGGCGAGCCTGCCGGCGGAGCACGAAGCACCGGCTTCGGTGCGCAAGTTTCTGCAGCGAGATTCGAGGATCGAGGTCAGGCAAAAGCCGAATCCCTGGTTTACCGGCGACCACGTCAAGGCCACGATCGTCGACCGGGAGACGGCTTTCGTCGGCGGCATGAACATCGGCCGCGAATATCGCTACGACTGGCACGACCTGATGCTGGAGCTGCGCGGGCCGATCGTCGACGCGATTCGGCGCGAGTTCCACGTCGCCTGGAGCCATGCCGGGCCGCTCGGCGATCTGGGTTTTCTCCTCGGCAAGGCAACCGCACCACGCGATAAGGCCGACCAACAGGGTTACGAGCTACGCCTGTTGTTGACGATGGCCGGCAACTACGAGATATACCGCGCGCAGCTCGACGCCATCCGCCGCGCGCAAAGCTACATCTACATCCAGAATGCCTATCTGACCGACGACCAGCTGCTGCGCGAACTGGTGCTGGCGCGCCGGCGCGGCGTCGACGTGCGCGTCATCGTGCCGCTCGATACCGATCACGGCCCAATCACGCGCAGCAACGTGCTGGCGATGAACCTGATGCTCGAACACGGAATCCGCGTTTTCATCTATCCGGGTTTCTCGCACGTCAAGGCGGCGATATACGACGGCTGGGTTTGCGTCGGTTCGGCCAACTTCGATCGCCTGAGCTTTCGACTCAATCGCGAGCTAAACGTCGCGAGTTCGGATCCGGCGATGACGCAGCTAATGCTCGAGCGCCTGTTCGAGCCCGATTTCGCGATCTCGCCCGAGCTGACCAAACCCGTACCGGATCAATGGCTGGATCACCTGGTCGAAATCGTCGGCGACTACCTGTTCTGATTCGCGCCCGGCGCGCAGCGACCGCGACATCGTTCGCTTCGGCCGCGTCCGGAACCGGGATCGCTCGCTCCCCGGCGACGACGGCCGTCAGCCCAGCGTCGCGTCGAGGTACATCATGCAGGCGAAGCCGATCAGCAGGCTGAAGGTCGCGAGGTTTTCATAGCCGCGCGAATGCGTCTCGGGGATGATCTCGTCGGAGATGATGAACAGCATCGCGCCGGCGGCGAACGCCAACGCCCACGGCATCAGCGGGCCGGCGAAAGAGACCGCGACGCTGCCGAACAGCCCGCCGACGGGCTCGGCGAGCCCCGTCAGCGTCCCCACCGCGAAAGCCTGCAGCCGCGTATAGCCGATCGCAAGCAAGGAAACCGCGACCGCGAGCCCTTCCGGGATATTCTGCGTGCCGATGCCGGTGGCGAGACTCATGCCGTTGCCGACGTCGCCGCCGGCGAAGCCGACGCCGACCGCCATGCCCTCGGGGAAGTTGTGCAGCGTGATCGCGAATACGAACAACCAGATGCGCTTGACCGCGCTCGCCTCGGGGCCCTCGCGGCCGACGATGAAGTGTTCGTGCGGCACGTGGCGATGCATCAGGTAGAGCGCCCCCGCGCCGAGCAGGATGCCACCGATCACGACGAGCACGGCGACTTCCCGGCTCGAAAACTCGGCTTCGCCGTAGGCGATAGCCGGCAGGATCAGCGAAAAGAACGACGCCGCGAGCATGATGCCGGCGGCAAAACTCAGCAGCCCGTCCTCGAGCCGCGGCGATAGCCGGCGGATGAAGAATACGCCCGCCGCGCCGATGCCCGAGCACAGTCCGGCGGCGAAACTGGCGATGAAACCCATCCAGATGATACTCATGCGATTACTCCATCGACGGCGTGCCCCGACACGCCCGTTTCGTCGTCCCTGAACGTCGTCGTTCGAATCGTTACGCACTCGAACACCACGCGATACCTACGTGCCACGAAGCCCGTCGGATTGCGGGTTTGCGGCCAGTCACGGCATCCCCAGCCGGGATATGGTATCATTGCGCGGATGTAATCCCACCGAAACTCGCGGGCCAGGCGCGAAAAGTGCCAACATACGGCCGTCCGTGATCCGGCGTCGCGCCGCCTGCGTACCCATCCCGAATTCCGATCCAGCAACCGAGGCAGAGACCGATGAGTAAACACACGTTACCCGAACTCCCATTCCCGAAAGATGCGCTCGAGCCGCATATCTCGGCCGAGACGCTGAAATATCACCACGGCAAGCACCACGCTTCCTACGTCAAGAAGCTCAACGACAAGATCGAGGATACCGATTTCGAATCGATGGAACTCGAAGACATCATCAGGCAGGCTCCGGCCGGCGGCGTCTTCAACAATGCGGCGCAAGTCTGGAATCATACGTTCTACTGGAATTGCCTGAGCCCTGACAGTGGCAAGCCGAAGGGCGACCTCGCCGCCGTCATCGACCGAACCTTCGGCAGCCTCGACAACTTCAGGGAGGAATTTTCCGACGCCGCGTTCAGCAATTTCGGTTCCGGCTGGACCTGGCTGGTCAAAAACGGCGACGGCAGCATCGAAATCGTCAACACCGATGACGCCGGCAACCCGCTGACCGAAGGCAAGCAGCCGCTGCTGACCTGCGACGTCTGGGAGCACGCCTACTATCTCGACCACCGCAATTCGCGGCCGAGCTACCTCGAAGCCTTCTGGCAGATCGTCAACTGGGACTTCGTCTCGGACAACTACAACCGGTAATCGAGGTCTTCCGAAACCCGGCACCTGGCCGGGTTTCTTTGCGTCGACCGGCACGCGCACGACCGTCCGGCGCCCCTTCGCCGCTCAGTCGCGGTAACCGAAATACCGCTTTTCGATGATTCGCTCGGCGACGCCGGACGGCAGGCATTGCTCCCAGGCGCCGCGGCCGTCCGGCAACTGCTTGAGGACGTCGCGCGAAAAGATTTCGAACAGCGCGGGATCGCTGCATTCGATGCCGAATATGAAGTTGTTGGCCAGCAGGTGCCGATACAGGTGCTGCAGGTTCTCAGGCAGCACGACGTTGGTGTAATCGACGTATTCCCCGGTCGCACTCTTCTCCGGATAAACCAGCAACCGCGTATGGTCCGGAAACAGCTTGCCGAAGCCTTCGAGAATGCCGCCCTCGACTCCGCGATAACTCTTCTCGTCGAAGATCTGGCGGATGTTTACGATGCCGACGACAATGCCGATCTGCATCTTCGTGAACTGGCGGAAATAGGCGCGCAACGAGAAGTAGCGCGTGTAGTCGGAGATCAAGACGCTGTAGCCGAGCGAATTGAGCAGATCGACGCGCGCGATCAGGTCTTCCTCCGACACCATCAGGTCGTTGCCCTGCAGGTCGTTGAGCGAAATTTCGGCAAGCGCGACGCTGTTGTCGAGCGACACGCCATCCATGGTCGTGAAAAATTTCAGACCCTGCTCGATCATGTCGACGTTGAGCCGGGTCACCGGCCGGAACGAGCCGCGGATCGTCAGCACGTTTTTCTTGTAGAGCATGTCGGCCGGCACGACTACCGAACCGTCCGGCCTGAACATGATCGCGCGCGTCTTCCACGCGCGGATCAGGTGCAGGTTGATCGCGCGGTTGTCGACGTCTTCGAAGTAGGGCCCGTAGAACTCGATCGAATCGATCTCGATGCGATCCTGGTCGAGATTGTCGGTCAGCGAGTCGATCATCGACCGCGGATTCTCGAAGTAGTAATAGCCGGCATAGATCAGGTTGACGCCGAGCACGCCGAGCGCCTGTTGCTGGCGATCGGCGGTATCGTCGCGCATGCGCACGTGCACGACCACGTCCGACGGCTCGGCCTTCGGGTACATCTGCATGCGGATACCGCACCAGGCATGACATTCGTTGTCGCCCCTGAAACTCCTCGCCGCGACGGTCGCGGCGTAGGCGAAAAAGCGCGAGGCCTTCGACCGGCTGGTGCCGACGCGGTCGAGAATCAGCTGAAACTCCTTCTCCAGCATGGCGTTGAGACGCGCGCGACTGACGTAACGACCGTCTTCCTGCACGCCGTAGATCGCATCGGAGAACTTCATGTCGTAGGCCGACATCGTTTTCGCAATGGTGCCGGCGGCGGCGCCGGTCTTGAAGAAATGGCGCGCGACTTCCTGGCCCGCGCCGATCTCGACGATGGTGCCGTACTTCTTTTCGTCGAGGTTGATGCGCAGGGCTTTCTCGAGCGTGCTGCGGCTGCTGACGTCTTTGGTCACGTTATCGTATCCGGGCATGCGTGGCCGACGGTCGCGATTATAGCCGTGCTCCGCGGCTATCGCTATCGGTCAGGCCCGATCGGCCGCGCTCAGAACAACAACCTGAATCCCGCGACCAGCCAGCGCGTGCAGAGGATCGGGTTGGCCTGGCCGCTGCGTGGTCCGTCGCCGTCGAAGCGTTCGCGGTAGGCCAGCGAAAACGTCATCGGCGCCGCGCTCCGCTGGCGGCGGCAGGCGGGCAGCGTCGAGTAGTCGAGCGCGACGATGACGATCTGCTGGGTCGAATCGGTATCGGCCTCGAGGCTCGCATAGTTGAATCCGAGCTCGCCGTCGATGTCGTCCTTTTGCTCGCGGACGTAGTTCTCGTTCAGCGGCACGCTGGCCGAACGCTTCGGCTGCAGCCTGATCATGGCGATCCGGCCGTGGGAGGTCCGGGTTTTCGACCCACTGCGGCGCGAACCCAACGTCAAGCGCTTCTAGCCCAGGCGATCGCGTCCGGATCGCCGGCAGATTTTGTGCCGCCCGCCCGCCGTGGTATCTTTAGCCGGTCCGCAGTGTGGTGCATTGCGCGAACACGATGATTCACTTTACAAAGCGCCCCGTAACAGCGCAAGCTGGGCTCCTGTCTGCCGCCAAGCGAGGGACCGTATCATGGTAAGCCAGATCTACGACCGCGTCGCCAGCCGCTACGACCGCGACTGGTCGGGCATCTACGCCGGTGCGCGCGCCCATTGCGTCGACCAGATCAGCGCCGAACTGACTGCGGCCGGGCCGGTCGACGCAATCGATCTGGGAATCGGCACCGGCAACGCCTTCAACGATTTACGCGCGCGTATCGAACTGGGCGACTGTACCGGATTCGACGTGTCGCGCGGCATGCTCATGCAGGCTCGCCAAAAGCTCGGCGCGGACATCCGACTGGTCAATTCCGACGCCGCGCGTGCCGTCGACTTCGTGGCACCCGAATCGGTCGATCTCGTCCTGAGTCATTTCTTGCTGAGCTTTGTCGAGGCCGATCGCCTGTTGTCCACCGCGCACAGGGTGTTACGGCCGGGCGGGTTGATGTCGCTGGCTACCTCGACCCAGCGCTCACTGATCGAGTTGCACACCGGCCGCTTCCGCCGCGCGAGCAAGTTGTTTCGCGTCAAGCGCTCGCTGCACAAGGCGCATACGCCGCGCGACCACACGCATTGCCTGGAAATGCTCCGCCAGCACGGGTTCGAAATCGTCAGCGAGCGACTTCACCGCCAGCCCGTGTGCTTCGAGTCCTTCGACGACGTGCGCAGCTGGGCGCTCGATTCGGGCTGGGTCGCATCGAGGCTCGACGATAAAACCGGTCTGCGCGTCGTCTCGAGCCGGGTCCTGTTCGCACTCGCGCAGCTGTACTACCACCCGCTCTACCCGGTCGATGCGGTCAATGAGATCTCGATCGTGCTCGCGCGCAAGCCCGCGCATCTCGACCGCTACGGCGATGCCGAAGCGCATACGCGGCAAGCGACCGGCCAGGACCTGCGACCCTCGGGATGAGGCGGACGGCCGCTTAGATCCAGGGATATCCGGCGTTCGCCGAACCTCCCAGCCGCTAGCGCATTTGCGCGTCAGCGCAGCGTCACCTGACCGCGGCGCTCGATATGGATGACCGGGTAGAACGCGCCGACGTCGATTCGCGCAACCAGTTCGAAATCGATCGGTCTGTCGGCATTCGCCAGCAGGCCGGCGAGGAAATTAATGCCGCCGAGCAGGTTGGCGCGCGCGCGCAGCGTGACCTCGGCCTCGCCGTAGGGCGCGATAACCGGGACATCACTGGCGACGCCATCGATGACTTCGCTGCCGGCGAGCCGAATCCGGTAGGTCAGCCCCTCGATCGCGAGCCGCTTGCGATTCGGATTGGCGATGCGCAGTACGACGTCGAACTCCGGCGACAGGCCCTCGGCGTCGCGCGGCGAGACCGCGACCAGCGACACCGTCGGCCGGATAAAATCCTCCGGCATCGAGGCGCAGCCGCCGGCAAGCACCATCGCGGCGACAAGCGTAAGAATCAGATTGCGAAAGCTCGGGATCATGTTTTCCTCCGGGATCGGCGGATTCTAGTCTATCGGCCCGACCGGCGGCAATGCTGGCCGCGCGGCTCGAGACGCATTCCAGGGCGCTCGACTGCATCGCCGTCATCACCGACGACGTCGCCGAAAATGCCGGCGTCGACCTCGGCCGCTTTCCGTCGATGACGATCAGCCTGCGCGGCAAGCAAACGTCGGTCGTCGCCTACATGGTTCGCGATCCGCGGGAGATCGCCGCGTAAAGCGGCGCCGCCGGGAATCCGTTCCCGGCCCGCGACCCGGTTCGAATGAACCGGATCAGTCGTCCTCGTCTTCCTCTTCGTCCTTGTCACCCTCGTCATCTTCATCCTCGTCATCCTTGTCGTCCTTATCGTCATCGTCGTCCTCGTCATCCCTGTCATCGTCGCTGGACTTTTCCTTCTTGTCTTTCTTCTTCTTGTCTCGCTTGTCCTTTTTCTGCTTTTTGTCCTTCTTCTGTTTCTTGTCCTTCTTTTCCTTTTTGTCTTTTTGCTTTTCGTGGCCTTTCTTCTTGCCGTGCTCCTGGTCACCGAACTGTTTCGCCTCCTCGGAGCGTTCGTCGCCGATTCCCCGGTTTTCTTTCTCGTCGACGGAGTGCGAATCGGCGACGATGAAAGTCCCGGTTTCAGGCTGGTTATCGCTCGCCAATACCGTCGTCGCAGCGAAACAGGCCAGTAAAAAAGTCAGCATCAAGTTTTTCATAAAGTTCATTCCATAAGTATCGATGAGAATTTTGCCGGGCGAGTGTGCCAGTACTCGCGCCGAAAATCAGTACAAGTTTTTCGATGTTGTCGAATTCTGGCAGCCAGCCCGCAGCGCGCGGCATTTTCGTCGCGCCAACCTGAACCCAGCGTGAACGGGCTGATTACCCGAATGATCATCGAAATACGGGATCGTCGATGGCCGATATCGACGGCTCACGGCATCGGTCGTGTCTATCCGCAGGTCAGCCCTGACGCGGGCGTTACCGCGATCGGCAAATTTGTTAGAGTCGGTTATCTTCGCGAACCGGCGACAGTGGGGTCGACGCCGATGAACGACAAACTGAATGCTTATCGCGACAAGCGCGACTTCGACAAGACCCGCGAACCGGCCGGCGACGAGGGTGCAAGCCGCGGCGGGCGCCGCTTCGTGATCCAGAAGCACGACGCGTCGTTGCTGCACTACGATTTCCGGCTCGAGATCGACGGCGTGCTCGTGTCCTGGGCGGTGCCGAGGGGATTGTCGACCGACCCGTCGGTCAGGCGCCTCGCGATCCGGACCGAGGACCACCCGCTCGACTACATCGACTTCGAGGGCGTGATTCCCGAAGGCGAGTACGGCGCCGGCGCGGTGCTCGTCTGGGATACCGGCAGCTATCGCAACCTGCGCGCCGACAAGGGCCCGCACAGCGTCGGCATGGAGGACGCCCTCGAAGACGGCCTGATCAAAGTCTGGCTCGAAGGCGAAAAACTGCGCGGCGGTTACGCGCTCAAGCGCACCGACGACGGCGAACAGTCGCGCTGGCTCGCAATCAAGATGAAAGACGACGCAGCCGACGCGCGCCGTAACCCGGTCAGCACCGAGCCCGAATCGGTACTGACCGGGCGCAGTCTCGACGATATAGCAGACGAGTCTGCGAATGACTGACGCGCGATTGCGAATCGGCAGGCGCCGCGTCGAACTGTCGAATACCGACAAGCCGCTGTTCCCCGACGACGGCATCAGCAAAGGCGATCTCATCGACTACTACCGGCGCGTCGCCGACTACTTGTTGCCGCATGCCGAAAACCGGCCGCTGACGCTGCACCGGTTTCCCGACGGTATCGGCGCCGACGGTTTCTACCAGCAGCAGGCTTCGGATTACTTCCCGGACTGGATCGCGCGTTGCGAAACGCCGCGCGCGGGCGACCCGCGCAAGCGCGTCGTGCACGTGCTCGCCAACGACGAGGCGACGCTCGCCTACCTCGCCAACCAGGCGACGATCGCGCTGCACGGCTGGAGCGCGCGCGCGCCGAAAATCGACCGTCCCGACCAGCTGGTCTTCGATCTCGACCCGGCGGGCGGGGATTTCGGCGCGGTGCGCCGCGCCGGACGCCGGGTCGCCGAACTGATGCAGTCGCTCGGCATGAATCCGTACGCGATGACGACCGGCTCGCGCGGCCTGCACGTCGTCGCGCCGCTGCGCGCGGACGAGGAATTCGACGCGGTGCGCGCGGTCGCGCGCGACATGGCGGCACGACTTGCCGCGCGCCACGCCGATCAACTGACCGTCGAGCAGCGTAAAAACAAGCGCGGTGGGCGCCTTTACCTCGACATGTCGCGCAACGCCTACGGCCAGACTCGGGTGCTGCCTTACTCGCTGCGCGCGCTGCCGGGCGCGCCGGTGGCGACCCCGATCGCACTCGCCGAACTCGAAGACTCGAATCTCGATCCGCGGAAATGGCGCGTCGACAACCTGTTTCGGCGGCTCGCGCAGACCGGCGATCCGTGGGCGGACTTCCGCCGCCGGGCGACGAAAATCGATACCGCGCGACGCGCGCTGGCAAAGCTCGCGCGCAAATAGCCGGTCGTCTAGCCGCTCGGCTGAATGCCACAAACGATCGCGGTCGCCGGCTGGTCGGTCCGGTTGTAGACCCGGTGCAGCGTATCCTTGTCCTCCGGCATCGTCTCGTCGACGCCGGCGCGATAAGTCGTCTCGCCGTCGGGCCGGCCTTCGACCCAGGTGCCGTCAACCATGTAAACCAGCCCGGGCCGCGTGTAGTGATCGTGCTCGCGAATATGGCCGCCGCGCTGGATCGTTACCGCCCGCATGCGCAGGATCAATCCCTCGAGGCCGAGCTGCGCGTTGAGCGAATCCGCGTCGATGATGCCGAGCTCGGTGACGCTGACCCCCCTGTGCTCGGCCGGCTCGTCGTCGCGCTCGACGTCAGGGGCGCGACGGCGCTCTATTACACGCTGAGCTGCATCGACGGCTGGCAACGCCGGCCGCGCATCCTCGCTTTTCGCCAGTGGCTGCACGACGCGCTCGGCGAATGCTCGTGCATGGACATGTCGCTACACGAGCAGTCGCTGACGGCGCTCTGACTCGACGAGTCATTCGCCGGATACAGGCCACTCGGCGCGGACGCTCGGTCAGTACTTCTCGCACAGGAAATTCTCGCGGTGCGAGCGCTTGATGAAATGGTCGCCCCAGACCATGACTTCGAAGGCGTCGCCCGGATTGGGAAACGCGAAATTCTGGCCGATCAGATCGTGACCCTTGCGAACTTCGATATAGATGATATCGGCCGAACCCGGCTTGATCGTGCCGCGGTAAGTCGCCGGCTTGCCGCGCACCGCGAGCCGCCACTCGAGGTCCTCGCACTCGACGACCTCGGGCGGCAGTACGTGCGCAGACAGCAGGCCGAACTTCAGGAACAGGTTGGCCTGCTGATTCAGGAAGAACAGCTGGCGCATGAAATCGTAGGGGTGGTTGGCCGCGACGTTGATCCGGATGCGATTGATTACGTTCCTCGGGACATCCGCATTCCTGTACTCCTGGAGTGAACGGTAGGCGTCGGACTGTTCGCGGACGAAACGTTTTTGATTCGAACGACTGCCGGGATGAACCTCGGCCGCGCGGGCCTCGATTCCGGCGAGCACGTCGCGCGGGATTGCCGTGCCGGCGGCCGCGCCGGCTAGCGGCAACAGCAGCAAGCTTGACAGGGCCAGGCGGATGACGGACTTCATCGCGTTCCTCCCGTTATCTCGTCGACGGAGAGACGTGCCACCGACCGCCTCGCTCCGAACCCGATAACCATACGCCCGCCGCAACCGATCGGCAACCGCGGCCGGATTCGAGACCGGTCCCGGCGCGAACCCGCGACCGTATCGCAGGCTCGCTTCCGTTCACTTCACGAGTCGATCTGATAACCCAGGCCTGGGAAATCGCGCCGGCTATAGCCAGCCATCTTCCTGTTCGCTATCGCGCGCCGCTATACTGGCCCGGCGAACTCGCCGCGCGAGCGCTACCCAACGACGACGGGAGGAGACGATGCTTGCGGCTGAATACCAACTTTCCGGCAAGGCCATGGTCGTCGGCGCGACCGGCGGCATGGGCAGCTCGATCGCGCGAGCCCTGGCACGCGTCGGCGTCGACGTCGCGCTGCTCGGCCGCAACGAGGCGAAGCTCGAGCACGTGACGCGCGAGTGTCGCGAGGCCGGCGTCGACGCGTTCGCGATCGGCTGCGACCTTGCCGATATCGCCCGGATCGAAGGCGTCGTAACCGATTCAATCGGCAAGCTCGGCGGCCTCAATTTCCTGATCAACTGCGCCGGCATTTCGCGCGCCGGCAAATTGCACGAAACCGATCTCGCCGACAGCGATGCGATCCTCGACACCAACCTGCGCGCGCATCTCCATCTCGTGCGCCATGCGGTGCCCGAAATCAACAAGACGCCGGGCGGCGCGGTCATCAAGATCGGTGCGGTCAATCACCCCTACTCCGGAGTCAACACCTATCTCGCGGCGAATCGAGGCGGCGAGGGATACGCCGAGGCGCTGTTCGAGGACGTGCGCGAATTCGGTACCCGGGTCTGCAACATCAGGCCCGGGTGGGTCAACACGCCACTGGTCAAATCCGAGGGCATCGACAAGGCGCTGATGATCCAGCCCGACGACATCGCACAAACCGTGCTGTTCGTGCTGACGCTGCCGATCACCGCCTGCGTGACCGAGCTGACGATCCTGCCGCAGCGCTCGCCTTACGTTCAGGAATGATTTCGGGAAATTCGTTGACGGCGAATCGTCGCCATGGCCGTCAACGCGCGCCAGGATCCCGGCCGGGCACTTCTCGACTTCCGAGTCCTTCAGGATTTGCATCGCAATCGCTTCGAACCAGGCCAACGACGCGCGGCGAGGTCGGGATCGGCCAGCGCCGAGCCCCTGGCTGGTCTCGTCAGGAATTTGTAGGACTTATCCTACACGCGCCGTCGTGCCTGCCCGATAGCAAACGCCGCGGCAATGCGGATAATTTGGACTTTCACGCTAGGACTAGCCCTCCATGGATACCCGCTCTCACGAGGAACCCGTCTCGACCGACCGCCTGTTGACGAGCCTGACGCTGGCGATCGAGGAAGCCAAGCTGGTGCGCTCGATCATCGAATCGAAAAGCATTGCCGACCTCCTGAAGTCGGAGCAACCGCTGTCGAAGCGGCTCGCGCACATCAACCGCGAGATCGAGTACCTCGAGACCAAGCTCGCGCAGCTGCGCAGCCGCGCGAACCGGGCCTGATCCGGCGCCCGGGCCCGCTGGCCCCGGGGCAGGCTCAGATCAGCAAAATGATGATGATGATGATCAGCAGCAGGTTGGTCGTGCTCATGTCGCCGCCGGCCGGCAGCGTCTCGAGTTTGCCGTCGAGCGCCGCGACCTGACGGTCGGTCATGCGCGCGATGCGCGCGGCCGCCTCGGCCGGCCCGACGCCGCGCGCGACCAGTTCCTGCGCGACGCGCTGGCGCTGCGGCTCGATCGTAACCGCCGGCGGCGCGGTTTGCGCCGCCGACTCGGCGGTCGAAACCATCCCCGCCTGCGCCGGCAGCAGCATCAGCCACAGCAGGCCGATCAGGCCCAGTTTTCCCCAGTATCGCATCGTCTACCCCACTGTCGTTCCGGTTATCGATACGCCGATATTAACTCAATTCTCCGCGCTTGGCTCGAGCGCGCGCGCCGCCGCGCCAATTGGCGGCCGATCGTGTAACATCCAGCCATTTCCGGGCGCCAGGAGCCGCTTTCGTGCCGATTCGAAACCGCGACCCCGCCGACCGCGAAGCGCGACGGGCAGCGTCGCTGTCGCAGGCGATCGACGCCGTCGGGCAGTCCCGTTTCCTGCCCGGCCTGCTCGACTACCTGCGCGTCGACGTGCCGTTCGTCGGTATCCTGCTGCTGATGCTCGACGACCGCAACCGGCCGCTGCACATCTACGATACAATTCGCACGCCGTACCGCATCAATCTCGACCTCTACCTCGACGGCGTCTACCAGCTCGATCCCTTCTACACCCGTTTCTGCAAGTTACCCGAGACCTGCGCGCTGCTGATCCGCGACGTCGCGCCCGATCGGTTCCAGCTGACCGAATACTACCGCCGCTTCTACAGGAACATGGAACTCAGAGACGAGATGGCGATCTTCACCGACCTGCACGACGGCCGTCACCTGTTTTTCTCGATCGGCCGCCGGCGCGCCGAGCCGCGCTTCCGCCGGCGCGAGCTCGCCGCCATGCGCCGCGACCTGCCGGTGGTTGCCGCGCTCTGCCGCCAGCATTTCGGCACCGCATCCTACTCCGCCGAGCGCCTGCGCAAGCTTGCCGGCGGCAACCGGCTCGAGTTCGCGCTCGAGCGTTTCGGCGAAAACACGCTGACGCCGCGCGAACACGAGGTCGCGGTCTGCATTCTCAAGGGCCACTCGTCGAAGTCGCTCGCGCGCGAGATCGACATCAGCCCGGAAACGGTCAAGATTCATCGCCGCAACCTCTATCGCAAGCTCGGCGTATCCTCGCAAAGCGAGCTGTTCGTCAGGTTTCTGAACACGCTGGGATGAGCCCCGCGATTAACCCTTTGGGGTTATGTACACCCGGTCCGGTGCAGATTTAAGCTTGCCCGAACAATAAGCAATAGCGAGGAGTCGGGGGGTGTCCGCGAACACGGCGCAAGCCGCCATCGACGTTTGCGAAATTTCCAAGATCTACGGCCGCGACCGCGCCAGCGGCGTGGTCGCGCTGGATCGCGTATCTATCGCCATCCGCGACAACGAATTCTTCACGCTGCTCGGGCCGTCCGGTTGCGGCAAGACCACGCTGCTGCGCCTGATCGCCGGCTTCGAACAGCCCGACGAAGGCGAGATCCTGCTGTTCGGCGAACACCTCGAGGGCTTGCCGCCGTACCGACGCCCGGTCAATACCGTGTTCCAGCACTACGCGCTGTTTCCGCACATGACCGTCGCCGGCAACATCGGCTTCGGCCTCGAGATGCTGGCGACGCCGCGCGCGCAAATCGATGCGACCGTCAACGAGGTGCTCGAACTGGTGCAGATGCAACGGCTCGCCGGGCGTCGCGTCGACCAGCTCTCCGGCGGCCAGCAGCAGCGCGTCGCGCTGGCCCGCGCGCTCGCGCCCCGGCCCAAGGTGCTGCTGCTCGACGAGCCGCTGTCGGCGCTCGATTTCAAGCTGCGCAAGGAAATGCAGGTCGAACTCAAGCGCCTGCAGCACGAGACCGGCATCACCTTCATCTTCGTCACCCACGACCAGGAAGAAGCCCTGACCATGTCCGATCGCGTCGCGGTCATGCGCGACGGCCTGATCCTGCAGGTCGGAAATCCGCGCGAAATCTACGACCGCCCCGCGCGGCGCTTCGTCGCCGACTTCATCGGCGATATCAATATCCTCAAGGGCCGCATCCTTGCCCGCGAGGGCGCGCGCGCGCGCGTCAGGCTCGACGCCGGCTACGAGGGCGAGGCCGGGCTGCCGCTCGAAGACGCGGACGTCGGCGGCGAAGTCAGCATCGCGATTCGCCCCGAACAACTGAGCTTTACCGACGCCGGCGCGGCGCACCTGTCCGGCGCGATCCGGCAGATTTCGTACTATGGCTCGGGATTCGACTACGACATCGATCTCGCCAACGGCGAGAGCCTGTCGTTGCGCCTGCAAAACCGAGCCGACGAACAACGCAGCTTCGCGATCGGCGACACCGCGCACGTCGCGATCGGCGCGCGCAGCATGCAGGTGCTGACGGATTGACGATGGCCGCGCCGTCCGTCTCCACGCAACCCGCCCTGTCGACGAGTATCGTCGAAAACGAACGCCGGCTCAGGCGCACGCGCGCGTGGCTGCTGGCGCCGGCGGTGCTGACCATTCTCGGCGTCGGCATCCTGCCGCTGTCGATCGTGCTGGTCTACTCGTTTCTCGAGCCCGGCTCCTACGGCGGCGTGCGCTGGAACTTTTCGACCGACGCCTACGTGCAGCTGTTCTTCGAGGAGGACATCTTCGACGAGACTTTCAAGTTCACGACGTCGTACATCGAGATCTTCATGCGCTCGGTCGGGCTCGGCCTGTTTGCGACCATCGCCTGCCTGCTGGTCGGGTTTCCGACCGCCTACTACATCGCGACTCGCCCGCCGGCGCAGCGCAACGCGTGGTTGTTCCTGATCACGATTCCGTTCTGGACCAACCTGCTGATTCGCACCTACGCGATGCTGCTGATCCTGCGCGACCAGGGCGTGATCAACCTCGCGCTGATCGAGATCGGCCTGATCGAGCGCGCGATCCCGATGCTGTACACCGACTTCGCGGTCGGCCTCGGCCTGGTCTACGCGTTCCTGCCGTTCATGGTGCTGCCGATCTTCGCGAGCCTCGAAAAGCTCGACTTCCGCCTCGTCGAAGCCGGCTTCGACCTCTACGCCAACCGTTTCATGGTCTTGCGCCGGATCATCGTGCCGCTGGCGCGGCCCGGCATCGCCGCCGGCTGCATCCTCGTTTTCATCCCGAGTCTCGGCGCCTACATCACGCCCGAGCTGCTCGGCGGTGGCAAGTCGCTGATGATCGGCAACCTGATTTACCTGCAGTTCGGCAGTTCGCGCAACTGGCCGTTCGGCTCGGCGATCGCGCTGATCCTGATGGCGATGGTGCTGTTGTCGCTGCTCTACTACCTGCGCGCCAGCGGCCGCCAGAGCCGAGAACACCATGGCTGAGCGCGCGCCGCATCGCACCGCCTCGCCGGCGAAGCTCAAGGACCTGAAATACCAGCCCGGGTTTTCGCAGGTCGCGTGGTTTTGCATCGTCGTGCTGTACGCGCCGATCGCGGTGCTGGTGCTGTTTTCGTTCAACGAGAATCGCTCGGTTACCGTGTGGACCGAGTTCAGCCTCGACTGGTACGTCAGGGCCTGGAACAACGAAGGCATCCAGAACGCCGCGCTGGTGTCGCTGCAGGTCGCGGTCGCGGCGATGGTGCTGGCGACGATCATGGCGACGATGGCGGCGCTGGTGACGACGCGCACCCCGCCCTACCGCGGGCTCGACCTCGCGGTGACGATCATCAACCAGCCGCTGATGGTGCCCGAGATCGTCACCGCGGTCGCGACCCTGACTTTTTTCGCGATCATCAAGCAGGCGACCGGCGTGACCGGCATCGGCTACCTGATCATCGCGCACACCGTGTTCTGCATTCCGTTCGCGTACATGCCGATCCGGGCCCGCCTCGAGGACATGGACCTGAGCCTCGAACAGGCCGCCGCCGACCTCTACGCGCCGCCATTCAAAGTATTCCGGCGAGTTACGCTGCCATTGTTGCTGCCGGGCATTCTGGCCGGCGCGATGCTGGCGTTCATCGTTTCGCTGGACGACGTGATCATCACGTTGTTCGTCGCCGGCCCCGGCGAGACGACCCTGCCCCTGTACATCCTCGGGCAGATCCGGCGCGGGGTGACGCCCGAGG
This sequence comes from Gammaproteobacteria bacterium, assembly GCA_024638385.1. Lineage (GTDB taxonomy): Bacteria > Pseudomonadota > Gammaproteobacteria. The sequence continues at coordinate 43,068 of JAHEKJ010000231.1, forward strand.
TCAACGCGGTTTCGACCGTGTTCCTCGGAATTTCGGTCATCCTCGTAACCTTCATCTTTCTGTTCGGCAAGGCCAGGAAGTAACGACCCATGCAATACCAAGAGGAAAACACCATGAAAAAACCGATACTCACACTGATAACGGCGATCGGCCTCGGCCTCGCCGTCACCGCGGCGCAGGCCGCCGGCGAACTGCACATCTACAACTGGGGCAACTACACCAGCCCCGAGATGATCGAGAAGTTCGAGAAGCAGTACGACGTCAAGGTGACGATCGACGGCTACGATTCCAACGAGACGATGCTCGCCAAGGTCGAACAGGGCGGCTCCGGCTACGACATCGTCGTACCGGGCGACTACATGATCGCGATCATGATCGAGAAAGGCCTGCTCGAGAAAGTCCGGCCGAACCAGATGTCGAACTTCAAGAATCTCGATTCGAAGTGGGTCGACGTCTACTGGGACCCGGGCCGTGAATACACGATTCCGTACCAGTGGGGTACGACCAACTTCACCGTCGACCGCACGGTCTACGACGGCGACGTCAATACGCTCGCGCTGATGTTCGATCCGCCGAAGGAACTGCAGGGCCGAATCAACATGTTGAACGACATGAACGACGTCATCAACGCCGGCCTGCGCTACCTCGGCTATCCGCGCTGCAACTCGAACAAGGCCCAGCTCAAGGAGCTGAACGACATGCTGCTCAAGGCCAAGACCCACTGGCGGACGATGGATTACTCGACGATCGAGAAGCTGACCTCGCGCGACGTCGACCTGTCGCAGAACTGGAACGGCGCCGCGATGCGTGCGCGCAAGGACCGCCCGGAACTGGTTTACGCCTACCCGAAGGAAGGCTTCACCGGCTGGATGGACAATGTCGCCGTGCTCAAGGGCGCGCCGAATCTCGAGAACGCCAGGCTGTTCATGAACTTCATGATGACGCCGGAAGCCGCGGCGATGACGTCCAATTTCGCCAACTACGCCAACGGCGTGAAGGGCAGCGAAAAGTACATGGACGAGAAGCTGACCAAGGCGCGCGAGATCGTCATGCCGGCCGACGCGCCGACCCCCGAGTTCGTGCCACCGTGCCCGCAGGAGGTCGTCGATCTGTACAACAAGATCTGGACCAACCTGAAAAAGTGATCGCCATCCGACCCGGCGGGGCCATGTCTCGCCGGGTCGTCCGCCACCTCATGAGAGCGTAACCATGGATTCCGTGAACGTCAGTCCCCGCACCGCGCGCGAGCTCGGCATCATGCGCGGCTTCCCGCCGCCGCCCGAGAAAAGACCCGATCTGCAGAACTGGGATTTGCCGCCGTTCAATCGCTGGTCGTTCCAGAACGTCCGCAGCCTGTTCCCGACGGTCGACGTCAGGACCGACAGCCGCCGATCGCGGCCCCTCGCGAAGGCCCTGCGGGACCTGTCGGCGATCGAGTTTCGCGATCATGCGGGCGATGCGATCGCGCTGCCCGATTTCCTCGAAAGGTCCTATACCGACGGCTTTCTCGTGCTGCATCGGGGTCGCGTCGTCAGCGAGGAATATTTCAACGACATGCGGCCGGATACGCCGCACCTGTCGCAATCGGTCGCCAAGTCGATCGTCGGCGCGCTCGCCGGGATCCTGCACGCCCGGGGTCTCGTCGACCCGGACGCACCGCTGGTCGACTACGTGCCGGAACTGGCGCACTGCGGCTACCACGACGCCAGATTGTCCCATGCGCTCGACATGACCAGTGGCGTGCGCTTCAGCGAGGACTACAACGCGGCGCAATCGGACATGACGCGCATCGACATCGCGGCGGGCTGGCGACCGGTGCCCGACGGCGATTCGCCATCGACGATTCGCGACGTGATCCTGTCACTGCCGAAGGTCCGCAAGCATGGCGACCATTTCGAATACAAGTCGATCGAGACCGACGTCGTCGCCTGGGCGCTCGAACGCGCCGCCGAGCAAACGCTCGCCGAACTCGTCAGCGAAAACATCTGGAAACCGATCGGCGCCGAGCACGACGGTTTCTTCACCGTCGATCGCGCCGCGACCGCGCTCGCCGACGGCGGCTTCAACGCGACCCTGCGCGACTACGCGCGCTTCGGCCTGATGATGCAAAACGACGGCCGCGCCGGCGACGCGGAGGTCGTGCCGGCAACCTGGGTCGACGAATGCGCGAGGGGCCGCGTAGCGGTCGAGATCCCGCCGTACTGCGACATCTGCCCCGAGGGCGCCTACGGCAATTTCTGGTGGGTACACAACGCGGTGCCCGGCGACTTCATGGCGCGCGGAGTATTCGGGCAGATGATCTACATCGACCGCGCGGCCGAGCTGACCATCGTCAAACTGTCGACCTGGCCCGACTACCTGATCCCGAGCTTCACCCGCGACGCGCTCGCCGCGTTCGCCGCGATCCGCGAGCACCTGGCCTGAAACGATTACCGCCCCGCCACATCCGGCAAGAATTTATACGCAGAATAAAATCTATTCGCGAGGTCTTTGACCCGGATAACTTTTACCCAGGGTAAAAAAATCCGGGAAAGCAGTGAGCAATTCTCCCGCTTGAACAGTGGAACGACCGCGGCGCGCGGCAACAGCCGCTGCTCGAATTGTTGCACCCGATGGCGGCTTGTCCGGCGGTGAGATACCTCCTATCATGCGCGTTTCGCGCCAGGCCGGATTCTTCTTTGACCCCGGTCGCCCGCGCCCCCGGCAATCGACCGTCACGACGCGAGCAGGATCGCCGCATGATCGAAATCGACAACCTGAGCATGTCCTTCGCCATCGCCAGCGGGCGACTCGACGTCCTGCGTGGCGTCGATCTCGAACTCCGCGATGGCCAAACCGCCGCGATCGTCGGTCCGTCGGGATCGGGCAAAACGACGCTGCTGCTGCTGCTCGCCGGACTCGAGCAACCGGAGTCCGGCACGATCCGTATCGACGGGATCGCGCTCGATTCGCTGGATGACGACGGCCTCGCCGACCTGCGGCGCGACCGCCTGGGCATCGTGTTTCAATCGTTTCACCTCGTGCCGAGCCTGACCGCGCTCGGCAACGTCGCGCTGCCGCTCGAAATCGCCGGGGCCGACGACGCCGAGGCGCGTGCCGGCGAGATGCTCGCGCGGGTCGGCCTCGGCGATCGCCGCGACCATTTCCCGATGCAGTTGTCGGGCGGCGAACAGCAGCGGGTCGCGATCGCGCGCGCGCTGGTGCATTCGCCGGCGGTGCTGCTGGCCGACGAACCCACCGGCAATCTCGATCTCGAGACCGGGGCGCGCATCATCGAGTTGCTGTTCGGCCTGCACGCCGAGACCGGTTCGACGCTCGTGCTCGTGACCCACGACGAGGCCATCGCCGGCCGCTGCCAGCGCGTGCTGCGGCTGCATCAAGGCCGGCTGGTCGAAGACGCCGATCGACATGCGATTCCTGCTTGAGCTGGCCTGGCGCGACCTGCGCGCGAGCGGCCGCTCGCTGTGGGTCTTCTGCGCCTGCCTCGCGCTCGGCGTCGCGCTGGTGTCCGCCAGCGGCGGGCTCTACCGGCTGGTCAGCGCGGGCCTGCTCGCTGACACGCGCGAACTGATGGGCGGCGACCTCGAGGTCGATGCCCGGCAGCCGCTGCCGGCCGAGGCGCTCGGCTGGATGCGCGCGCGCGGCGAGGTGTCGCTGGTGACCGAACTCTATACGATGCTCGGCACCGCGGACGGCAGCTTTTTGCGCGTCGAACTGCAGAGCATGGATGCGAACTACCCGCTCTACGGCAGGCTCCGGCTCGAGCCTGACGCGCCGCTGGCGAAGGTCACCGCGTTTTCCGGGGACCGCTGGGGCGTCGCCGTCGACCGCGCGCTCGCGGCGAGGCTCGGCATCGGGCTCGGCGACCGCATTTTCATCGGCGCGCTCGAGATGGAGGTGCGCGCGCTGATCGTCGAGCAACCCGACCGCAATTTGACCGCCGACTGGCGCGGGCCGCCGGTGCTGCTCACCGAATCGGCGCTCGACGCGACCGGCCTGATTCAGCCGGGCAGCCGGGTCGATTACGACTATCACGTCGCGACCGATATCGCTCCGGCGCGCTGGCGGTCGGATTTCTATGCCCGTTTTCCGGACGAGACCTGGGAAGTGCGGACCTTCGAGGATCGCAGCGAACGCATCGCCGAACGGCTCGGGCAAATCGCTTCGGGCCTGCTGATCATCGCCTTCAGCACGCTGTTCATCGGCGGTCTCGGCGTGTTCAACAGCATTCGCTCGTACCTGCAGCGCAAGCTCGGCACGATCGCGACGCTGCGCGCGCTCGGCCTGCGCAATCGCCGGCTCGCGGCGGTTTACCTGCTGCAGGTCGGCATGCTCGCCGGCGGCGCGAGCCTCGCCGGTTGCGTCGTCGGCAGCGGACTCGCGTTGCTCGGCGCCGCCGCGGTGGCGGCCGAAGTGCCGATCCGGACCACCCTGCAGGCCCTGCCCCTGCCGAATTTCGGCGCGCTGCTGTTCGGCTTGCTGACGGCCTATACCTTCGCCCTGCCCGCGATCGGGCGCGCGCTCGCGGTGCCGCCGGCGATCCTGTTTCGCGACGGCGGCGGCGAGCTTGCGCAAACGCCGCGCGGCTGGTGGTTCGCGGCCATCGCCGGTGCCGGCCTGATCGCGCTACTGGTCGTGCTGGCGCTGCCCGACTGGCGCTTCGGCATCGGCTTCGTCGGCGTCGTCGCGTTGCTGCTGATCCTGCTCGACGGGGTCGTGCGCGGATTGCGCCGCGGCGCGCGCCGCCTCGATCAGCCGCGACGCTTTCGCCGACGACTGGCGCTGCGGCTCGCGCTCGCCAACCTGCACCGACCCGGCACGCCGCTGCGCGCCTCGCTGCTGTCGCTCGGCTCGGCGCTGACGCTGATCGTGGCCTGTACGCTGGTTGTCGCGTCGCTGCTGCGCGAGATCAGCCTGACCATACCAGCGCAGGCGCCAGCGCTGATCCTCTACGACATCAACAGCAACCAGCTCGATGCCGTTGCGCGCGCGGTCGCGGCCGAGTCCGACGATGCCGAGGTGCAGACGGCGCCGCTGGTGCGCACGCGGCTGGTCGCGATCAACGGCCGGCCGTTGACCGAGCACGCAAGGCTGGCCGCCAATCTCGACGAATACCGCGACGCGGTCAACGACGATTTCAAACTCAGCTACCGCGACGGCAACATCGATAACCTGACGCTGGTCGAGGGTGCCTGGTGGGACCCGACGGCCGCCGGCCCGGCGCGGCTCGCCTTCGAGGACCGCGAAGCGCGGCGCCTCGGGGTCGGTATCGGCGATCGCCTGACTTTCGCCGCCGAGGGCCGTTCGATCGAGGCCGAGATCGCCGCGATTCACCGGCAAAAGGGCTTGCAGACCCGCTTCTGGTTCGAGGGAATCCTGTCGGAGGGCGCGCTCGGGCCGCTGATCCACCGCCACGTCGGCACGGTGTTCATGGACGACGCCGGAACTTTCGAAGCCCAGCGTCGCATCGCCAGGGTCGCGCCCAACGTCGTTTCGGTGCCCACGGCCTCGCTGCTGGCGACCGCGCAACGGCTGCTCGGCCAGGCCAGCGCCGGTCTCGCGGTGGTCGCCGCGGTCAGCCTCGCCGCGAGCCTGCTGGTGCTCGCCAGCGTGATGGCCGCCGGCCGCAGCCGCCAGGTTTACGACGCGACCGTGCTCAACACGCTCGGCGCGCGCATGTCGACGATTCGCCGCAGCCTGTTGCTCGAATACCTGCTGCTGGCGCTGATCACGTCGGTTTTCGCGCTCGCGCTCGGCGCCGCGATCGCGCTGCCGTTGCTGCACTGGCGGCTGAAATTGCCGGGCGACGACCTGCTCTGGCTCGGCCTGGCGAGCGCGGTCTTCGTCAGCTCGATCTCGCTCGGACTCGGCGCGCGCTACCTGATGCGCCGCCTGCGCACGCAACCCGCCGCGCTGCTGCGCGCCCCGAACTGAAGCAACTCGTCCCCGAATATCTCGATCAGTCTTAGTTCAGATCAAAAACCTGAATACTTGCCGACCCGAATTAAATTCGGGTCAGAGCAGAATGGCACTTACTTATGCCCTGATAACGGCGTCATTGCGAGCTGCGAAGCAGCGAAGCAATCCGCCGCAGGCGTCCCGAGCGCAGCGAGGGATCTCCCGATACTCGCCGTCATTGCGAGCTGCGAAGCAGCGAAGCAATCCGCCGCAGGCGTCCCGAGCTCCGGCTGAAGTTTACCCCGGCCCTCGAGCCGGGGCCGGGGCAGGCTCCGCGAAGGGATCTCGCGATACTCGCCGTCATTGCGAGCTGCGAAGCAGCGAAGCAATCTCCCGAGATCGGGCCGGGCCAGGGAGATTGCTTCGTCGCTATCGCTCCTCGCAATGACGCCTCGTTATCGGCTGGCGCCTCCTCGCAATGACGCTGCGTCCTGGCCGCAAGGACAATCTAAAGCAAGCGCCATTCGGGTCAGAGCAAAATTTAATCGGGTTCAGGCGCGGTCGGCGGGGGCATGCGGGCTCGCCGGGCCGGGTTGCAGGCCGGCGCCGGCGGCGGGCGTCGGCGCGGACTCGAAGCGCTTGACCCAGCCGAGCACCGTGACGGTCATCGCCGGCAGGAAGGTCAGCGTGACGACCGCCGCGCCGGCCAGTCCGAACAGCACGATCGCGCCGACGCCGCGGTAGAGCTCGGTGCCCTCGCCCGGTATGAACACCAGCGGCGCGAGACCGAAGATCGTCGTGCACGCCGACATCGCGATCGGCCGCAGCCGCGATTCGACCGCTTCGCGCACCGCGTCGGCCGCGCTCATGCCGCCGGCGCGGTAGTTGTCGGCCGCGCGGTGTACGATCAGGATCGGGTTGTTGACCACCGTGCCCATCAAGATCAGGAAACCGAGCATCGAAATCATGTCGAAAGGCTGGTGCACCGCGGCGATGCCGATCATCGGAAGGGCCGCGCCGGCCGCATTCAGCAGCGCGAGGCCGGCGATGCCGCCGGCAACGCCGAGCGGAATCGTCGTCATGATCAGCAGCGGAAAGCCCCAGTGGGTGAAGATCGCGACCATCACGAGGTAGACCAGGATCAACGCGACCAGGTAGTTGCCCCACAGCGCCTCGCGGGTCGCGTCGAGCTGGTCGCTCGCGCCGGAAATTTCGATATTGACGCTCGCCGGGATCGCGCCGCTGTCGCGCAGGTAGCCGAGCACGTCGGCGCGCACGATCTCGACGCCGGTCTCGAGCGCGACCGCCGGCGGCGGGATGATCGACAGCGTCACGGTGCGGCGGCCGTCGATGCGGCGCACGGTGCTGGTGTCGACGGTTTCGATCACGCTGGCGATGCTCGACAGCGGCAGCACGCCGCCGCGGGTGTAGATCGGCAGGTCGAGCAACGCCAGCGGCGCCGCTTCGGGCCCCTCCTTGCTGAAGACGTACATATCGATCTTGTCGTCGGCGAGGAAGAACTCGTCGACGAAGGCGCCGTCGGTCAGCGCGGCGACGGTGAAGCCGATGTCGCTCGCGGTCATGCCGAGTTCGGCCGCGCGCTCCCAGTCCGGGTGGATTTCGATCAGCGGCTGCGACAGCGACAAGGTCGGCGGGTTGGCCTGGATGCGCGGATTGCCGAATACTTCGCGTGCGCGGTTGTAGGCCGAGGTCGCGGCGGCGTAGATCGGTTCGAGTTCGGGCCCTGAAATATCGAGGTTGATACTGCGCGTACCGCCGTCGTTGCTGGTGATGATCGAGCCGCGGGTCGAAAACGAGCGCATGCCGGCATACTCGGCGTACTTGGCGTCGATCGCGTCCATCAGCGCATCGGTCTGCGACTTGTCTTTCGGCTCGCTGATCAGGAACAGCCCGCTCGCGCGGATCGAGATGATCAGGTAATCGAGCGCCGGCACGCGCGTCTCGCCACGCGCGAACTGCTCCGGGTCGTCGTCGAGATACTGCAGGAAGTAATCCTGCACGTCGTAGCCGATCTCGCGCATGGTCGCGAGGTTGTAACCCGGCGGCGCGTTCATGCGGCCGAACACCTTCGGTTCCTCGCCAGGCGGCAGGTATTCCGCCGGTGGCGTCAGGGTCAGAATGATCGCGGCGCTGAGCGCCGCGGTCGCGAGCATCACGGTCACCCGGCGCAGCGGCGTCGCGATCAGCCAGTCGATCGCCGCGAGGGTCCGCCGTGGGCCGCCGCGGGCCGCGCCCGCGTTCGCATCGCCGTCGACGTCGCGCAACGCGAAGTTCGCCGCCGCGGTCGGCACCACCGTGATCGCGACCAGCATCGATACCAGGATCGTCGCCGATACGCCGATCGCGATGTCGCCGTAAAGCTGCCCGGCCTCTTCCTTGATGAACACGATCGGGATGAATACGAGTACCGTGGTCATGGTCGACGCGAGCACCGCCGGCCACACGCGGCGCACGCCGGTGATCGCGGCCTGCAGGCGCTTCAGGCCCTTGCGCCGCTCCCACTCGATGCTCTCGAGCACGACGATCGTGTTGTCGAGCGTCATGCCGATCGAAAACGCGACGCCGGCCAGCGAGATCACGTTGATCGTGCGCCCGAACAGCAGCAGGCCAAGGAACGCCGAGATCGTGCAAATCGGGATTCCGATCACGCCGACCAGCGTCATCCGGCCCGAGCGCAGGAACAGGAACATGACCAGCGTCGCCAGCACCGCGCCGATCGCGAGGTTGCGCCAGACCGTCGCGATCGACTGTTCGACGTAAACCGTGTCGGTCGCGTTGAGTCGCAGCTCCATGCCGGCGGGATTGAGCAACTCGGCGTTGATCCGCTCCATCTCGACGAACATCGCGTCCTTGATATCGATGACGTTGGAACCGAGTTCGCGGTTGACGGCGAGGAACAGCACCGGCTTGCCATTGACGAAGGCTTCGCGCTCGACTTCGAAGTGGTCGAGGCGCACGCGGGCGACGTCGCCGAGGCGAATCACGGTATCGCCGCTGCGCTCGAGGATCAGGTCGTGCAACGATTCGACGCCGTCGAAGCGGCCGATCGTGCGCAGCAGGTAACGCCGCTTGCCGGCCTCGAGCTCGCCACCGGTCACGTCGCGGTTGCGCGCGCGGACCGCGCTGCGGACGTCGGCGACGGTCAGGCCGCGCTCGGCCAGCGCCGCCGGGTCCAGCAGGATTTGCACCTGGCGGTCGGCGCCGCCCCAGACCTCGACGCTGGATACGCCGGGCACGGTTTCCATGCGCGTGCGCACGTTGTCGGAGACGTAGTCGCGCATCATGTCCATGTCGAGCCCGCGCGGGTTGCCGTCGAGCGGCGCGACGCGGAAATACATGAACGAGTTGCTCGAGAACGACTCGGCGTTGATCCGCGGCTGGTTGACCGTGTCCGGGTAAGACGGCACCTGCGACAGCGCGTTGTTGACCCGGATCAGGGTCTCGTTGATGTCGACGCCGGGCGGAAACTCGAGCTCGACGCGGGCGCTGCCGGTCGACGCGGTCGCTTCGATGCGGGTCAGGCTCGGGATGCCGCGCAGGTATTCTTCCTGCTCGATCAGGATTTCCTTCTCGATGTCCTGCGGCGTCGCGCCGGGCCAGCTGGTGCGAACCTGTACCTCGCGCACGTCGAGGTCGGGAATCATCTGCACCGGCACGTTGAGCGTCGCGACGATGCCGAGCACGACGACGACGCCGACGACGACCGTCATCAGCGTGCCGCGATTGATGATTTTCTCGAACATGGTCGACCGCCTCAGGTTTCGCCGATGACCCGTACTTGCTGACCTTCGCGTAGCGCTTCGTTGCCGCGGATCACGACGCGCTCGCCGACGACCAGTCCATCGACGATCTCGACGCTGCCGTCGAACAAGAGCCCGGTTTCGACCCGGCGCTCGCTGACGATATAGCGGTCGCCGTCGACCCGCGCGACCCAGACGACCGTGCGCCCGTCGGGATAGCGGATCAGCGCGTCGCGCGGTACGACTTCGGCCTCGCGATCGGTGCCGAGCCGCAGCGTCGCGCGCACCGACATGCCGGGTGCGAGCCTGTTCTCCCGATTGTCGATCTCGGCGCGCGCGACGAAGGTGCGCGTGCCGGGATCGCTGACCGGCACCACGCGCGTGACCCGCGCGTCGATCTCACGGCCGGGCAGCGCATCGAGCGTGACGCTCAGCGGCGTGCCGACGTCGACCCGCTGGAAATAGCCCTGCGGCACCGCGAGGTCCAGTTCCAGCCGGTCGGTCGCGACCAGCACCAGCACCTCGGTATCGGTATCGACGCGCTCGCCGGGATCGGCGTTGCGCGCGGCGATGACGCCGGCGAACGGCGCCTTGAGTTCGTGCCGCGCGAGCTTGGCGGCGGCATAGGCGCGCTCGGCGCGACGGCGCTCGAGGGTGGCCTGGCTGCGTTCGACCAGTGCTTCGCGGCTGCGCGCTTCGCTCTCGGGAAAGGTCTTGTCGGCGACCAGGCGCCGCGCCTCGGCGGCGCGCCGCCTGGCGTCGTCGAGGTCGGCGACGGCTTCGTGCTCGGCCGCGACCGCCTGCGCAAGCTCGAGTCTCGAGAGTTCGTCATCGAGCCGAAACAGGGTGTCGCCGGCGCGCACGCGTTCGCCGGCGTCGACCGCGAGGCTCACGAGCCGGCCCTCGACGTCGGGCGACAGGCGTGCGCTGTAGGGCGCGCGCAGCGAACCGGACAGGCGCAGGTTTTCGACGATGGCGCGACGCTCGACCGGCGCGAGCTCGACCGGCGCGACCTGCGCAGCGATTGCCGGCGACAGCGTCGCGAGCAACAACGCGGCGAGTGCGCCGCGGGTACGGCGATTTGATTGTCGACCCAACATGTCGGAGTTCCTGTCGGCTGATGCCGGATGCGAAGCTCCGGCAAGCCCTGTAAACTATCACATTTCGGGCCCGTGAAACGGAAAAATTGGCCGGCGCCGGCAACGTCGCACACTCTCGCCGGCGGCCGGACCCCGGCCGCGCCAAACCGGTGCGCGGCTCTCGATAACGACCCCGTACCGCGGTTCGGCCGGCCGTCCGCCAGACGCCTTCGCCGCCAACGGGAACCCGGTCTGACATCTGGCACGAGGTTCGACATGAGCAGCACCTTCATCGGCGGCACCGCCGTATCAACGGAATGAGCAAGTTCCTGTTCGCGCTCGCGTTCGTCGCCGTCATCATCCTCGTGCTGCTCGCGTGGCAGGCGCAGCAATCGCGCGCCGGCAAGCCGCCCGGACTGTTCGACGGTCAGCTCCGCCCCTGTCCCGGACCGCCCAATTGCGTTTGCAGCGAATATCCCGGCGACGGCGAGCACTACGTCGCGCCGCTCGATATAGCCGGCCAGCCGGCCGACGACGCGATGCGCCTGCTCAGGGACGTCATCGCCGACCTCGGCGGCACGATCGAGATCGACTACGGCGACTATGTCGCCGCGACGTTCACCTCCGACCTGTGGGGCTTTGCCGACGATGTCGAACTGCGCGTCGACGCCCGGGCCAGCCAGGTTCACATCCGCTCGGCGTCGCGTGTCGGCTACGGCGACATGGGGGCGAACCGTGAGCGTGTCGAAGGGATCAAACGCAAATATCGGGAAAAAACCTGAGCGCGGCGCGGCGACGGATTTTGGGTCCGTTGCGCCCGGATTCGCTATAATCACCGGCCCAGGGAACGAGGTTCGCACGATGCCAGAATCCATTATCAACATCCGACGTGGCGGTACCCTCTTGATCGCCCTCACGCTGCTCGGCGGCTGCGCCGGCGGCGGATCGAAGCCGATCGTCGATCCCGCCGGCGTCGACATGGGCCGCTACCAGGCCGATCTCGCCGACTGCCAGCAGATCGCCAAACAGGTCGACCAGAAGGCCGGCGCCGGCGCGGCCGGCGGCGCCGTGGTCGGTGGCCTGATCGGCGCGATCACCGGCGACAGCGATCGAGTCAAGCGGTCCGCCGGCGTCGGCGCGGTGCTCGGCGGCGCCAGGGGCGCCGGCGCGACGCAGCGCGAGCGCGATGTCGTGGTCAAGAATTGCCTGCGCAATCGCGGCTACCGGGTGCTCAACTAGGTCTATTCGAGGTGTTCGATCTCCTCAAAGAAGCCTGCGAGCGTGCCCGCCGCGACGGCGCCGACTACGCCGACGCGCGCTATCTCGCGATCACCAGGCAACGCGTGAGTTCGCGCGACCATGCGCTGTCCGGCTCGAGCGACAGCGACGATCGCGGCTTCGGCGTGCGCGTGCTGTGCCGCGGCGCCTGGGGTTTCGCGTCGTCGCCGACGTTTACCGCGGCCGAGGTCGAGCGCGTCGTCGCAACCGCGCTGCGCATCGCCGGGGCCTCGGCGCTGGCGCCGCGCGCCGGCGGCGTGCGCTGGGCTCCCGAGGATGCATTCACGCTCGAGTACCGCTCCGACTGCCGGGTCGACCCGTTCACGGTGCCGCTCGAGGACAAGGCCGATCTGCTGATCGCGGCCAACGACGAGATGCTGAAAAACCGGTCGGTCAAACGCGCGCAGGGATTTCTCGCCTTCAATCGCGTCGAGCGCTGGTACGTCAACACCGAGGGCAGTGAACTCTACAGCGACGTGACTGCGTCGGAAGCGATGATCTGGGCGGTCGCGGTCGGCGACGACGATTTCCAGACCCGCGCGTGGCGGGCGCCGAACGGCAGCTTCGGTTTCGAACGCTACGACAAGGCCGCCTTCGTCGGCGAGGCCGAGCGCATCGCCGCCGAGGCCGAGGAAAAACTCAGGGCGAAGCTTGCGCCCGAGGGCGAGTTCGACATCGTCACCGATCCCGAAAACCTGTCGCTGACAATCCACGAATCGGTCGGCCACGCGACCGAGCTCGACCGCGTCATGGGTTACGAGGTATCGCTCGCGGGCTCGTCGTTCGTCACGCGCGACAAGATGGGCAGCTTCCGCTACGGCAGCGAGGCGGTCACGCTCACCGCCGACAACACGCTCGAGCACGGCCTCGCGACCCAGGGTTTCGACGACGACGGCGTGCCGGCGCAGCGCTGGAACATCGTCGAGGACGGCATCTTCCAGACCTATAGCAGCGGGCGCGAATTCGCGCACTACGCCGACGAGGCGCGCAGCCGCGGCGCGTGCCGCGCCGATCACTGGTCGAGCATTCCGATCGTGCGCATTCCGAACCTGTATCTCGCGCCGGGCAGGCAGTCGCTGACCCCCGACGAATTGATCGGCGACATCGACCACGGCTTCTACTTCGAGGGCATGGACAGCTTCTCGATCGACCAGTGGCGGCTCAACTTTCAGTTCGGCGGCAACGCGGTCTGGGAAATCAGAAACGGACGCCGCGTCGGCATGGTCAAGGCCGCGCTCTACCAGAGCAGCACGCCGACCTTCTGGAACGCCTGCATTGCCACCTGCGATGCGCGCTTCTGGGAGCCGCACGGTGTCACCACCTGCGGCAAGGGCGACCCGATGCAGGTCGCGCAAATGACCCACGGCGCGGCGCCGACGCGATTCCGCAAGATTCGCATCTGCCGGGGGCGCGACGCATGAACCGGCGCGACGCGCAGGACCGCATCGCCCGCATCCTCGAGTTGCCGCGCGACGGCGAGCTGCAGGTGCTGATCGCCGATACCCGCCGGCTCGGCACGCGCTTCAACGATTGCGCGATCTCGCAAAACGTGCTGCGCGAGCAGACGACGCTGACGCTGACCGCGCGGCTCGAGCAAAAGCAGACCGCGATCACGTTGAATTCGCTCGACGACGAGGACGCGATCCGGCGCGCCATCGAGCAGGTGTTCGCGACCTGCCGCCACATGCCCGACGACGAAGAGGTCATGCCGGCGCCGGGCGAAGTCATCGACGAATCCGAGCAAGCCTTCGACCCGGCGACCGCCGCACTCGACATCGAAACCGCGGGCCTTTGGGTCGCCGCGGCCTGTCGCGACGGCGCCGCCGCCGGCATCGACCTCGCCGGGCTGCTGTCGGTGAGCAAACTGTCGAGCGCTTACGGCGACAGCGCCGGCGGCTTCGCCTGCGAGCGCTTTCACCGCGTCGACTATCACGTCACCGCGAGCGGCGCGGCCGGCAGCGGCTGGGCCGAGCACCAGGGCGTGAGCGCGAGCGACGATACGATCCTCACGGCGACGCGGCGCGCGATCGACAAGTGCGCGCGGGCGCAAAACCCGGTCGGATTCGAGCCGCGACCGGTCACCGTGATTCTCGAGCCGCAGGCGGTCGGCGACCTGCTCGGCATGGCCTTCTGGTACGGCTTCGACCAGCGCGCGAAGGACGAGGGACGCTCGGCTTTCGCGCATCACGACGCGCCGCTAGGGCAACTGTCGCTGTACTCCGACCCGGCCGACCCGACTTTTCCGATGGTCTCGTTCCTGCCGGACGGCCAGCGCCTGGGCCGTTCGACCTGGCTCGATCGCGGCGTGCTGCAGCAACTGCCGACCAGTCGCTACTGGGCCGCGAAACAGCAATTGCCGGTCAGGCCGGAACCGAACAACCTGGCGCTCACCGGCGACGGCACCCCGCTCGACGAACTGATCGGCTCTACTGAAGACGGCATTCTGGTCACGCGCTTCTGGTATATCCGCGCGACCGACCCGAATACGCTCGGCTTCACCGGCATGACCCGCGACGGCACCTTCCGCATCGAGGGCGGCGAGATTACGCAACCGGTGGTCGACATGCGCTGGAACGAATCGGTGCTGCGCGTGCTGAACAACGTCGCCGCCAGCGGCGCGGCGCTCGCGACCGGCGAATTCTTCCCGATGGCGATGCCGGCGCTGAAAGTCGACGACTTCCGCTTTTCGTCGCTGTCACGCTAATATCCGGAAATTTGCAGGTCATTGCGAGGCGTTCGCGGCCGCAGGCCGCGCGCGACGAAGCATCCTCCGGACGCTCGCCCGATCCCGGGAGATTGCTACGCGCAGCCTGCCCCGGCGAAAGCCGGGGCTCGCAATGACGCGGGTGCCGACGGGACCGCGGTAATCATTGCAATCGATGGGGCCTCGTGTCGCAGTCGAATTTTCCCCGGATCCCGCGGCCGCCCGTCGGAAACTGCCGGAATCTCGGCGCTTCAGGGTCAAATCGTTGACGAAATGGTGTAGACTGTCCGGCGATCCCCCGGCCACCGGCTTACAACAATATCCGCTCGTATGTATGAAATAGGGAGCCCGCCGAAGTCCATCCTGGAATCAATGGAACTGATTCGGCTTCCGAGTCCCCCGCATATGCTGAGCGAATTGCTCGACGTCTGTCACGACCCCGACAGCTCCGCCGCCGACCTGGCGACGCTTATCAGCGTCGACCCGGCGCTGACGATCAAGCTGATCATGGCGATGAACTCGCCGGCCTTCGACATCGACGAACCGACCCAGGACATGGAACAGGCGGTCAAGCTGATCGGGCCCGATCTGGTCAAGAACATGGTCATCACGTCGGCGATCCAGCAGCTGTTCGCCGGCCTGATCAACTCGCAGAAGGAATACGTCTGCAATGCGTGGCTCGACTCGCTTTACTGCGCGGTGTTCGCGCGTGACGTCGCGATTGCGATCGGTTACGAGCGCCCCGCCGACGCCTATCTCGCCGGCATGCTGCACGATCTCGGCCAGATCGTGTTCGACGCCAAGTACCATGATCAGTACGTCAAAATCATCAACCTCGACACCGAGTCCAAAACCATCGCCCAGGAAGTCTCGATGTTCGGCGAAAGCCACACCGAGCTCGGCGCGAGCATCATCGAGCAATGGCCGTCGGTCAGCCCCGCGATCGCCGACGCGGTACGTTTCCACCACGAAGAAGACGAGCAGCTTGCCGGCTGCGACCTGCTCTGCCAGATCGTCGCCGAGGCGAGCCTCGCCGCGCGCCACTGGAGCCACGCCGGCCGTGCCGACCCCGACTGGCGCTCGGCGCTGGTCACCGACAAGGACCTGAAAAACATCTACCTGCACGTGCAGGACAAGGTCATGCAGACCGCGGTCGCGCTCGGCATCACGCTGCCGCGCTCGAGCTGCCTGACCCAGGAGCACCTGTCGCGCGATATCGAGAAGGAAACCATCAAACTCGCGCGCAAGATTCGCGACGCCACGCTGATCAAGGTCATCAACCTCGAGGAGACGCATGTCCCGAGCGTCAATTCGCCGCGCGCGCTGATCGCCAAGGTTGCACAGGAGATGCAGTTGTTTTTCTCGGTCGCCGATCTCGTGTTGCTGTATCACGACCCGGCCGATTCCGAACACCTGGCCCTGCACGAGATCGGCCGCACCGAACCGGCCAGCAAGTTCAGGATCGAGGGCAATGCCGGGCTTGCAACGCGCTGCTTCGTCGAGCGCCAGCGAATCTGGCTCGAGCCGGGCGAGTCCGAGGCGGCGCGCACCGCGGTGTCCGATCGCCAGATCCTGCGCCGGCTGAAACACGACATCGGCCTCGCCTGCCCGATCGCCTACGAGGACGACATCATCGGCGTGGTCGTGATCGGCGCCCACCGGACGCAGAAGAACACGCTCGACAAGCTCGCCAACATCATCTCGAGCTATCTCAAGAACGTCGCCGACACCTGGCTGCGCACCCGCCACAGCCTCGACCAGCAGTCGCTCGCCGACAGCGCGCGCAAGGAGTACGAGCAGCGCGACATCGACAAGCTGATCCACGAGATCTCGAACCCGCTGTCGGTCATCGGCAACTACATCGAGATCGTGCGCATGAATTCCGAGACCGGCAGCGGCGACGGCCCACGCGAGATCGAACTGCTCAAGGAGGAACTGCAGCGCATCCGCAACATCGTGGTCGAGTTCAAGGACGCCAAGGCAAGCGACCCGTCAGCGGTTTTCCTCAACGTCGAGCTCGAGACCAGTATTCCGCTCTACGTCAAGTCGTTCGGCGAGGACAAGGACGTGCAGGTGCTGTGGGAGCTCGACCGTGACGACGCACAGATCGACATCACGCGCGATGCGCTGCGGCAGATCATTCTCAACCTGGTCAAGAACGCGGTCGAGGCGCAGACCGACGACGCCGCGATCATGGTCTCGAGCCATTCGTTCGTCAACATCAACGGCCGGACCTATGCCCAGTTCGCGGTCGCCGACCGCGGCCGCGGCGTGCACAGGGAGCGCCGCGAGCACCTGTTCTCGCCGCTGATCAGCGTCAAGGAGGGGCCGGGTCGCGGCCTCGGCCTGTCGGTCGTCGCCGACCTGCTCAAGCGCTTCGACGGCCAGATCAAGTACATGAAAAACGAAGCCGGAGGCGCGCTGTTCGAGGTGCTGATCCCGCTTTCCGTCAAACCCTAGCCCGATGAAACGTCATTATGGTTGAAAAGTTGATCGATCACGAAAAACAACCAAACCGATTCGACACACCGCAAACTTTTCTCGTCGTCGACGACGAACCCAGAGCAAGGGAAAGCCTGGTCAAACTGCTCAGGCACAAGTGGCCCGATATTGTCGAGGCCGAGGATGGCGAACAGGCGATCGAGCTGATCGGTCAGCGCCGTTTCAGCCTGATCATTCTCGATCTGAACATGCCGAAGAAATCCGGCGACCAGGTGCTCGCCTACATTCGCGATCATCGCATCACGACGCCGGTCATCGTCATCAGCGGCGAGACCTCGATCAACAAGGTCACCGAGGCGGTGCGGCTCGGCGTCTACGATATCTTCCGCAAGCCGTTCAATTTCGACGAGCTCGAGCACTCGATTCACAATGCGCTCGACAAGATGCGCATCGAGGAAGAAAAGGCGCAGATCCAGAACCAGCTCGAGCATTCCGAGCGCCTGCATCGCTACATGGTCGACAACTCGCCGGACCTGATCTATATCCTGAACCTCAACGGCGAATTCACCTTCGTCAACGACAGCGTCATGCGCCTGCTCGGCTACGAGAAACGGGACCTGATCGGCCATCACTACAGCGAATTCATCGCCGACGAAGACCGTATGAAGGCCGAGTTCCTGTTCAACGAGCGGCGCCGCTCGAGCCGCTCGAACCGCACGATCGAGCTGCGGCTGAAGTGCAACCCGGCGAACCCGGCGAAGCCCTTCGAGGTCGCCTCGCGGCCGATCGAGCTGAATTCGATGGGGATCTACTCGGTCGACGCGGCCGACGATGAGCGCGTCGGCGCCTACCAGGGCACCTACGGCGTCGCGCGCGATATCTCGATGCGCAAAAAGGCCGAAAAGTTGATCCGCTACCAGGCTTACCACGACCTGCTGACCAAGTTGCCGAACCGGGCGATGCTGCTCGACCGCCTCGACCTCGCGATCAAGCAGGCGCGGCGCAGCGACGAGTCGCTGATCATCATGTTTCTCGACCTCGATCGCTTCAAGCTGATCAACGACAGCTTCGGCCACGTGGTCGGCGACCAGCTGCTGGTCGAGGTCGCCGAGCGGCTCAAGCACGAGATCCGTAACGGCGATACGCTCGCGCGCCTCGGCGGCGACGAGTTCATGCTGCTGCTGCCGCAGCCGACCTCGCGCGAACAGGCCGAGCGCGTCGCGCAGAAGCTGATCGCGAGCCTGCAGCGACCGTTCTACCTGCGCGGACGCGAAGTCTACGTCAACGTCAGCATCGGGCTCGCCGAGTTCCCGGCCGACTCGGACGACCTCAACTCGCTGATCCAGAAGGCCGACATGGCGATGTACGAGGTCAAGTCGACCGGCAAGAACGGTTACGCGTTCTTCAACGACAAGCTCGAGCACGCGGCATCGGAAAAAATCTCGATCGAGAGCGGCCTGCGTAACGCGATCAAGAACAACGAATTCGAGATTTACTACCAGCCGCAAATCAACACCGAGACCCGGCGCATCGTCGGCGTCGAGGCGCTGTTGCGCTGGAACCACCCGCGACTGGGATTGCGTTCGCCGAGCTACTTCATCGAGCAGGCCGAGGAATCGCGGATCATCGAGCAGCTCTCGGAATGGGTGTTGAACCGAGTCGCCGAAGACCTGTTCCACAACCAGATTTTCATCGACAGCGGCATCACGGTCAGCATCAACCTGTCGGCGACCGATATCCGCAAGAAAGAGTTTCCCGAGAACCTCGTGTCGTTCACCGAGAGTCACGGCATCGCGCCGGGGCGGCTCGAGATCGAGATCACCGAAAACATGTTCATGGGCGATATCCAGGCCTGCATCCACAAGCTGCAGGTGCTGTCGAACAAGGGCATCTCGATTGCGATCGACGATTTCGGCACCGGCTACTCGTCGCTGAACTACCTGCGCGAGCTGCCGGTGCACACGGTCAAGATCGACTACTCGTTCGTCTCCGAGATCGAGCGCTCGAAGAAGGGCGCGGCGCTGGTCGCGGCGATCATCGGCATGGCGCAGGGTCTCGGCATCAACATCATCGCCGAGGGCGTCGAGAGCGAGGGACAGTCGCAATACCTCGAGGGGCTGGGCTGCCCGGTCATGCAGGGATTTTTGTTCAGCAAGCCGTCGAACAAGACCGTGTTCCTGGCCGCGGTCGCGAAACAGCACAAGCAATCTCCCGACACCGTCCACGCCTGAACCGGCATTCGTTCATCCCGCGGCCTGGCCGGGCCGCGCAGGCCGGGCCGCGCAGGTCGGGTATCCGGTGCTCACCGTCCTCGCCCCCGGGCGGATGCCGATATCGAGTCGCGGCACGACAGCCACGACCGGCGTGATCAGATCGGGTCGAGGCCGAGGGCCGCGCGGAAACGATTCTTGACGTAAACGCCGTCGCGCGGGGCGAGCACGCGCGGCGGGTCGTCGGCCTCGATCTTGATCGCGGCAAAGCTCGCGTCGTCTTTCGCATGGAGCCGCGCGCGAAAGGTCGCGAGCGCCTCGAGATCGGCGATCTCCTCGCTCGCGGCGATGCCGCAGTCGCGCGCGACCGCGTCGAGACGCAGACCGGTCGCGGTATGGCTCGGTTGCATGCCGGTTTCGCCGTAATGCTCGTTGTCGAGCACGGCGATGGCGAGATTCGGCGGCCGGCGGCTACCGATCGTCGCGAGCGCGCCGAGTCCCATCAGCATTTCGCCGTCACCGGTAATCACGAGCACCGGCCGGTCGCGTTGCGCCAGCGCGAGCCCGAGGCCAATCGTCGCGGCGGCGCCCATCGCGCCCCACAGGTAGCAATTCAGGTCATGATCGCCGGACGCCATCAGATCCCAGGTCGGCGAGCCGAGGCCCGACACGACGAGCAGGTCGCCGCGATCGCGTACCAGTTCGGCGACGACCGTGCGCCGTTCGAGCCTGTTTTCGGCGCTCACTCGACCCACTCCTTGCGTCCGATCAGGCGCTGCCCGAGCAACAGCGCGCAGGCACCGTCACCGTCGTACGCCATCGTCGCCGCGCCGGCGGCCAGCGGCTCGACGTCGGCGGCGCGGTCGGCGCGCCAGCAACGCACGCCCATCAGCTTCATCGCGTCCTCGGCGGCTTGTCCCATCGCGTTTTGCCACGGGTTGAACTCGGCCCAGTCACCGCGCAGGGTCACGAGCATCAGCAGCGGGAAGCGCATCGCCGAGTGCAGCGACAGCATGTTAATGCAGTTGCCGACGCCGCTCGACTGCATCAACAACACGCCGCGCTCGCCGCCGAGCCAGGCGCCGGCGAGGTAGCCGATGCCTTCCTCTTCGCTGGTCAGCGCGATCGATTCGATCTGCGGGTCGTCCGCTGCCAGGCGGATTAGCGTCGAGTGCCCCGCGTCCGGTACGTAAACGACGTGGCGCACGGCGAAGCTTTGCAGGGTGTCGAACAGCTGCCTTTGCCAGCTGGAATCGGGATTCCGGGTCGGTGCCATAACGTCCAGGGTCGCTCGGGAAGTCGCTCAAGCATAATTAGCCCGATCCTTCGGGTCCAGTGCAGACGGAGTATTTGATCTGATCAGATCTTATCGGGTCGCGATTGCCTAGAGATCGACATGGAAATGGTTGTCGTGCTTCTCCGCGTAGCTGGCGCGGCCGGGGATGCCGTTGAGTTCGGCCCACGCGTTGACCGTATCGACCGCGTCGTGATCGGTGAACAGCACGCGCGAGAATCCGGCCTCGAGGCAACACTTCATGAACTTGACGCACTTGGCGCGCTTCGCCTTGGTGAAATTGCCGTCACGCGGCAGGGTTTTGGCGAGGTCGAAGTCGCCGTCTTCGCCGGTCTTGTGGGTCTTGTGCCCGGTCGTCTCCCTGAAGCGCTTGCGGCTCAGGTCGGTGATCAGGCAGGTCGGCTTGTTGCCGCCGGCCCACCAGTTGTAGGCCGTGTCGATCATCCGTTCGACGAGCTTCGGCTTGCCCCAGTGCTGGTTGTTGCCGCCGAGATCGACGCGAACGTAAAGTTCCTTGTAGCGCTCGGGCAACAACGCATGATCCGGCAGCTCGCTCGCGCTGCCCTGCCCCGGTACGTCCTCGATCACAACCGGGATGTCGTCGGGCCCGACCGGGACCATCGGCGCCGGGCGAAAATCCGGTTCCTGGTCGAGCGATTCGAGAATTTTCTGGTCGATCATGGCGATCCTCCTGCCGTAGCCGCGCGGGTGTGGGGAATATTGAAACGGTTTGCGACAATTAGAATCGGCCCGCGCGATAATTTCAACCGCAACGGGGTCAGTGTCGCAACGTTGCGGGTATGTTGCAGGACGATTTCGATCCGCCGCGTCATTGACTTCATGCGGGCGGAGGCGTATTTTCCGACACAGAACAATAAGGCTCAGGGAATGGCTCCGGTCCACTCCGGGAGCCCGACTCGTGATTACCTGCGAACGATGCGCGAAAACGCGTCGTGCTATCGATGGGCTGATATTGGCGCTATGCGTTCGGAATCGCGGTCCGCATTCGCAGTCGAACTCCAGGCCATACCAATGTCGCAATTCCCATCAACCATCAACCGGTTGACTGGCGAATATGGACACTTACTTCACCGAAAAATCGCTGCTCGAGGCGCCGGTCGAACGCGCCGCATTCAGTGACCGGCAAGCCTACGTTTGCGCCGAGCTCGCCAGACTCGCCTATTTCAAGTTCGAGGGCGGCAGCGCGGTCCAGGAAATCCTCGCCTTCGCCGAGGAATTCATCGGCGACCACACCCGCTTCGAACAGTTCCGGGAGCAATTGCTCGAACGTTTCGTCGACGATCACTTCGACCGCGCATCGGCCCTGATCAGTTTCAAGAAGATTCTCAACGCGGCCGGTTTCGGCCAGGTCGAAGTCTTTTCCGAGCAGGGGACCCAGGGATTCCTGTGCACGCGTAGCTTTCCGCTTTCCGACCGCGACAACAAGACGGTCGCCTATCTCGCGTTTCGCGGCACCGAGCCGCGCAGTTTCCGCGACATTCGCACCGACGTGCGCGCGCGCCTGAAGCCGGTAACGGTAGACGACCGAACGATCGAGCTCCATACCGGCTACCACGAGGAAGTCGTGCGCGCCTTCCCCCGAATCGAACCCTATCTCAAGCGCACGCCGCATCAGCAACTGATCGTCACCGGCCATTCGCTCGGCGGCGCGCTGGCGATCGTGTTCACGCGGTTGCACGCGGCGAGCGTCAACGGTGCCTGCTACACCTTCGGCGCGCCACCGGTCGGCGCAATCGAGGTGCAGGAGGGGCTCAAGACACCGGTCTACGAAATCGCCAACGAGCTCGATATCGTACCGAACCTGCCGAACCCGTGGCTCGGCGCCGGCGCGGGCGTACTGTTGCGGCTCGTCTGGCTGCTGCTCAAGATGTTTACCGTCACCCAGCGGCTGCTCGCGTCGGGCAGCTGGGACGAGCGACTCGACGCTTACGTCAAAATGATGACCCGTTACCGCCACCCGGGCTACCGCAGCTTCCTGATGGGCAACGGCAAGGATGCCCGGCTGCGCTACAACCTGAGTTCCTTCGACGCGCTGGGCCTGTGGATCCGAATAATGTTCAACAGCGGACTGGGGCTACGGCGATTCGAAAAACTGGTCTCGGACCACGCGATCGGGAATTACGTCGACAAACTCGAGACCCACGCGATCGGCCGCAACGCGATCGCTCCTGTCGCCGGCGAGTCCGGCGACCAGTAACCTTCCGGGAGGCGAATCATGTCCGACAAACACCTGGTCTTTCTCGTCCACGGCATCGGCCTGCACAAGGTCGGCTGGTCGAAGCCCTATCAGAAAAAACTGGTCGACCTCGCCAAGAATTACAGTGGCTTCGACGGCGGTTCGCTCAAGGATTACGTCGATTTCGCCGAAATCACCTACGACAAGATTTTCGACGACCAGATCCAGAACTGGGAAAACAACTTCGACAGCCTGATCGGCAACGCGCCCGCCGGCACCGAGCAATCGGTGCGCGAAGCGCTCGAGTGGATGGACGGGATGGCCGACGATCAGGACAATTTCCTGTGGACGCACGTCGCCGACGCGGTGTTGTGGAAGATTTCGCCCTACCTCAGAAATCACATCATGACGCGCGTCGCGCGCATGATCGCCGAGGGCATCGACCAGAAAATCGACGAGAGCACCTTCAACCCGAAGTATTCGATCATCGGCCACAGCATGGGTACTTCGGTCGTACAGCGCTCGCTCGCGGCGCTCGCCTCGGGCGCCTGGTCCGACGACGCTTTCAACGCCTTTAACGCCAACGACATCCGCTTTCAGTCGATCCATATGATCGCCAACGTCGGCCACTACTTCGAAACCGAACCCTCGGAGATCTACCGCAGCATCATCCGGCCCGGAGTATTCGACGGCGTCCATGGTTACTGTCGCAAGTATTTCAACTACACCAACCGTTTCGATCCGATTTGCTGGGTCGGGCGTTTCGCACCCGGTTGGACCGTCGATGACGGCTTTCACGACGTCATCGTATCGCACGTCTACGGCAAGGACGTGCACGATATCGCGCACTACCTGGAAAACCCGAATGTGCACGTGCCGATGATTCGGGCGATTGCCGGCAAGCGGCAAATCAAGCCGGCCGAGGAACTCGACGCAATTGCACAGTTCAAGCAAATCGGCGGCGACTTCGCCGATGACGTCACCGAGTTCGAGGCCAAGATGAACGAAATCAAGGGATCGATCAACGAGTTCAAGGACCTGGGCAGCTGGATCAAGGGCTGGGCCAGCTACGGGCAACTACGATGAGCAGGCTAGCTTGCAGGCCAGTCCTCGCGCTCATCGCGCTGTTATTATGCCCATGGCCCTCCGCGGCCGCGTCGCTGTTCGACGAAATCAAGGCTCTCCGCAAAGACGCAGCTTACGTGGCGAAAATCGATGAACTGAAAAAAGGCGGGTTCGTCGATCTCAAGCAGGCGCTGGTCGACGCGCTCGACGAGGCGACCGCAGACCTGAACGAGGCGCAGGTCGAGCGGGAGATACTGCAAAACCACGTCATCGCGATTCGGCAACTCGTCGAGCGCTTCGATCGCTACGAGCAGCTTCAGAGTTTCGGTGAGGTGGAGACGAACCAGTTCAAGGCGGTCGCCGATGACGATTGCGTCATCGCGGACGATAAATTCGTCAACCACGCCGTCTTCGATTGCGACGCCGAGTATCGTTACGCGATCGACGTCTGGCGACGAACGGAACTGATGCGCAGCATCGTCGATATCTGGAAAGGGGTCGCCCGGGACGACAGCGTTCGACGCATTCGCGAAAGCGAAGTTCGCTGGAATCAATTCAGCAGCAAGGTCACGAGCGATCAGTTTCCCTGGGAGACGATCATCAACGGCTGGTTGATCGAAGGCACGATCGCGACCCCGCCCCGCCTCCAGTTTCGACTGGTCCACCCGATCGCGGTGCTGTCTTATGCCGACGAGGAAGGCGAGTATGACGAAGAAATCGGCATCGAGGTATTCGGCCTGCGTAGCTACGGCGAGCAGTACGACCCCGAGTGGGGCCTGTCGGTGTTCGCGCTGCTCGAATCCGGCAGCGCCACCGACACCGGTTGGGGCATGAGCCTGTCGCGCGAGAACTTCACCTTTGCCGTGGTTGCGCAGGATACGCTCGCCAGGGAGGACGATACCAAAATTCTGCTCGGCTACAATCTCGCGAGCCTGTTCGAGAACAAGAAAAACGCACTCGCGGAAAAGCAACGCAAAGTGCTGCAACGGCTCGACCAGTTCAAGGCAGATCTCGATGCGATCGCGAACTGAAAACGGCGAAACGCGGCACCCGCGCAGGGTGCGACACGGCTGAGGGAAGCTTGCAATGGAATACTTCGTCGCCTGGTGGAATCTCGAAAACCTGTTCGACCTGAGCACCGCGCCCGAGCGGCCCGAGTGGCTGCAGAAGAAACTCGCCAGGGAACTCGTCGGCTGGAACGCCGCGGTGCTGGACGCCAAGCTGGACCGGCTCGCCGCGGTCATCAGGCGCCTCAACGACGACGCCGGCCCCGACCTGCTCGGGGTTTGCGAAGTCGAGAACCGGCGCGTGCTCGAAAAGCTGCTGGCAAGGCTCGACCTGCCGGGACGCGAGTATGCGATCGTGCACTCCGATACCCGCGACCAGCGCGGCATCGACGTCGCGTTCATTTATGACGCGAGGCTGTTTCGCAAGCCTCGCCGGAGTCACGTTTTCAACCACGTCGTACTCAAGCGCAACGCGACGCGCGACATCGTGCAGGTCAATTTCAAAACGCGCGGCAGCGATTCGCGCGACCTGGTCGCGATCGGCAACCACTGGCCGAGCAAGCTCGGCAGCCCGCTCGGCAGCGAGCCCTACCGCATGATGGCGGCGGAGACGCTGAGCTACTGGCTCGAGCGCATCCCGGCCAGGTACGGCCGCGAGGTGCCGATCGTCGTTCTCGGCGACTTCAACGACGAGCCATTCAACCGCTCGATTACCGACTATGCACTCGGGATGAAAGACTCGAGCAAGGTCCGCTCGAAGCGCGCGAGTCGCCCCCTGCTGTTGAACCTGATGTGGGAAATGCAGGAAGACGGCGTCGGCACGCATTACTACGACGACTGGGCGATGCTCGACCAGATCATGGTCAACCGCGCGTTGCTCCGCAACGAGGCCGGCCTGCAGCTGGTGCCGGGCTCGTGCGGTATCTTCCGCGAGGCCGAACTACTCAAACGCGGCAAGCCGCGGCGCTTCGGTCGGCCGTCGAAAAAGCTCGACCGGGAAGGCTGCAGCGATCACCTGCCGATCTTCGTCCGCGTACGCAAGACCTGAGCGCCCGGACAGGCGGCGACTTTACGAATCGGTCCAGTCGACGCCCCGGTTGATAGCGAGTTGCAACACCCGGGCGACGTGCACGGCGTCGCGCGCGGCGCCATCTTTGATCTGGTGGCGGCAGCTGGTGCCGTTGGCGACCAGCAGCGTCTCGCGATCGCTTTCGCGAACGGCGGGCAGCAGGCTCGCCTCGGCCATTTTCATCGACACGTCGTAGTGGCCGGCCTCGTAACCGAATGCACCGGCCATGCCGCAGCAGCCCGAATCGATGAACTCGACTTCGAGGCCGGGCACCAGTGCGAGTGTCTTTTCGAGTGCACCCAGCGTTGCAAACGCCTTTTGGTGACAGTGGCCATGAACCAGCGCGCGCCGGTTCGCAAGCGGTTTCAGTTCGAGCGCGAATCTCCCGGCAGCGTGTTCGCGGGCGACGAACTCTTCGAACAGTAATGCGTTTTTCGCCAGCGCCGCGGTGTCGTCGCCGGGCAGCATGCTCGGAAACTCGTCGCGCAGCGTCAGCAGGCACGACGGCTCGAGGCCGACGACCGCGACGCCGCGCTCGAGGTAAGGTTTGACCGCGTCGATCAGCCGCCGCGCCTCGGCGCGCGCCTCGTCGACGAGACCGACCGCGAGAAACGTGCGGCCGTCGTTGAGCGGATGGCCGCCATCGGCCGCGCGCGGCAGGACGACGCGGTAACCCGCGGCCTCGAGCACGGCCCTCGCCGCGCGCGGGTTGTCCGGCTCGAAGTAACGGTTGAACGGGTCGACGTAGAGTACGACATCGCCGTTCGGCGCATCCGCTAGCGACCCGCCGTCGCGGCGCTCGTCGAAGTAATCCGCCCGCCAGCGCGGCAGGCCGCGGCGCGCGCTGAACCCGAGCAGTATCTCGCTCGCCCGGGCCAGGCCCGGAATCCTGTCACGCAAGTTCGCCAGCCAGCCGAAGCGTGCCGCCAACGGTGCGTAGCGCGGCAGGTAGGCAACCAGTTTGTCTTTCGCGCCGAGGCCGTGCCGCTTGCGGTACTGGTAGAGAAACTCGATCTTCATCTTCGCCATATCGACGCCGGTCGGGCATTCGCGCTTGCAGCCCTTGCACGACACGCACAGGTCCAGCGTGTCGTACATCGCTTCCGACAGCAGCGCGTCGGCGCCGAGCTGGCCGGAGAGCGCGAGGCGCAGCGTGTTCGCGCGGCCGCGCGTCAGATGCCGCTCGTCGCGCGTCGCGCGGTACGACGGGCACATGACGCCGCCGGCGGCCTTGCGGCAGGCGCCGTTGTTGTTGCACATCTCGACCGCGGCGCCGAATCCGCCCCAATCCGACCAGTCGAGCGTGGTTTCGACCGGCTCGACGCGATAGCCCGGCTTGAAACGAAACAGCCCGCGGTCGTCCATCTTCGGCGCGCGCACGATCTTTCCCGGATTGAACAGCCCCGCGGGATCGAAACTGTCTTTCACCCGCTCGAACGCGCGCACCAGGCGGGAACCGAACATGCGCTCGTGGAACTCCGAGCGGGCGAGTCCGTCGCCGTGCTCGCCCGAGTGCGAGCCCTTGTATTCCTCGACGATCTCGAGCGTCTCCTCGACGATCGCGCGCATCTTCGTCGCCCCGGACTCGTCCTTCATGTTCAGGATCGGGCGCACGTGCAGGCAGCCGACCGACGCGTGCGCGTACCAGGTGCCGGAGGTGCCGTATTTCTCGAATATCCCGGTCAGTCGCCGGGTGTACTCGGCGAGATCCTCGAGCCGCACCGCGCAATCCTCGATGAACGACACCGGCTTGCCGTCGCCCTTCATCGACATCATGATGTTGAGCCCCGACTTGCGCACTTCCCAGACCGCGCCTTGAAATTCCGGGTCGATCGCCTCGACGACCGCGTCCGGGAAGCCGAGGTCGCCCATCAGTTCGACCAGTTGCCGCAACCGGCGCAAATTCTCGTCCCTGTCCTCGCCGGCGAATTCGACCAGCAGCAACGCATCCGGCTCGCCTTGCACCATGCGGTCGACGGTCGCGCGAAACAGCGGGATGTCGCGCGACAGCTCGATCATCGTGCGATCGACCAGCTCGACCGCGGCCGGGTCCAGCTTGACGATGTGCTGCGCCGAATCCATCGCCTCGTAGAAGGTCGGGAAGTGGCAGATGCCGAGCACCTTGTGCGGCGGGATCGGCTGCAGGTCGAGGTGCAGTTCGGAAAAGAACGCGAGCGTGCCTTCCGAGCCGACCAGCAGGCGTGCGAGATTGGAATCGTCCCCACGCGTGATCTCGTCTAGATTGTAGCCGCCGACGCGGCGCAGCAGCTTCGGGAAGCGCCGCTCGATCTCGTCGCGTTCCCGCGCGCCGAGCGCGAGCAGGTGCTGCATCAGTTCGGCGCAGGCCTCGTCGCCGACCGTCTGCGCCTGCTCGGCGAAATGCGCGCGGCTGCCGTCGGCGAGGATCGCGTCGATCGCGTGGACGTTGTGCACCATGTTGCCGTAGCGGATCGAGCGCGCGCCGCAGCTGTTGTTGCCGGCCATGCCGCCGAGCGTCGCGCGGCTGCCGGTCGACACGTCGACCGGGTACCAGAGTCCGTGCGGCCTGAGGTGGCGGTTCAGTTCGTCGAGCACAAGTCCCGGCTCGACCGTGACGCGGCGGGCGTCGGTATCGAGCGACACGACCCGCCTGAGGTGTTTCGTCGTGTCGACGACGAGCGCACAGCCGACCGTTTGCCCGATCTGCGAGGTACCGCCGCCGCGCGGCAGCACCGGAATGCCCTCGTCGGCGGCGATCTCGATCGCGCGCACGATATCCTCGGCCGATTGCGGCACGATCACGCCGATCGGCTCGATCTGGTAGATCGATGCGTCGGTGCTGTAGCGGCCGCGACTGAAGGTGTCGAACAGCACCTCGCCTTCGAGTTCGCGGCGCAGCCGCGCGGCGAGCGCGCGGTCGCCGATGCGCGCGGCCGCGGTGCCGGCGACGGGGGGCGGTTTGACGGCGATATCCATTTGCGGGCGAGTTTCGGTTCCGGATGACCAGGGTCGTATGTACACGCGACAGTATCAATGATACAAGGTTATCTCAACTGCCGGCACGGGCCGGACCGATCATTGTCGAAAACAATATTTCACGGCCACGCATTTAAAAATATCAATCGGAGGAAACATGACCTATCACCCGGGACGCCACTTCCTGCAGATTCCAGGCCCGACCAACGTGCCCGATCGCGTGCTGCGGGCAATGGACATGCCGACGATAGACCACCGCGGACCCGGCTTCGCCGGACTGACCCTCGAAATACTGCCGGGACTGAAAAAGGTATTCAAGACCGAAGGCGACGTCGTCATCTACCCCGCTTCCGGCACCGGCGCCTGGGAAGCCGCGCTCGTCAATACGCTGTCGCCGGGCGACCGCGTGCTGATGTTCGAGACCGGGCACTTCGCAACTCTGTGGCATGGCATCGCCAGCGATCTGGGGCTCGAGGTCGAGTTCGTGCCGGGCGACTGGCGTCATGGCGCCGATCCGGCCGAGGTCGAGGCGCGGCTTTCCGCCGACAAGAACCATGCAATCAAGTCGGTCATGGTCGTGCATAACGAAACCTCGACTGGTTGCGCCAGCCGCATCGGGCAGATCCGCGGGGCGATCGACGCGGCCGGCCACCCGGCGCTGTTCATGGTCGACGTGATTTCGTCGCTCGGCTCGATCGACTACCGCCACGACGAATGGCAGGTCGACGTTACCGTCGCCGGCTCGCAGAAGGGCCTGATGCTGCCGCCAGGGCTCAGCTTCAACGCGATCAGCGCGAAGGCGCTGGCCGCGAGCGAAGCGTCGAAGCTGCCGAAATCCTTCTGGCGCTGGCAGCCGATGCTCGATAACAACAAGGACGGCTACTTTCCGTATACGCCGGCGACCAACCTGCTCTACGCGCTGCGCGAGGCCCTGCGCATGCTCGACGAGGAGGGACTCGACAGGGTCTTCGCGCGGCACCGGCGCCACGCCGAGGCGACGCGTCGCGCGGTGCGCGCGTGGGATCTCGAGATCCTGTGTCAAAACCCGGACGA
Organism: Gammaproteobacteria bacterium; assembly: GCA_024638385.1. Classification (GTDB taxonomy): domain Bacteria; phylum Pseudomonadota; class Gammaproteobacteria. Next base: position 73,080 of record JAHEKJ010000231.1, read on the forward strand.
GTACAGCGATTCGCTGACCGCGATTCTCGTGCCCGACGGCCACGACGCCGACGCGCTGCGCAAGCTCATCCTCGGGCGCTTCGACATGTCGCTCGGCACCGGCCTCGGCAAGGTCGCGGGCAAGGTCTTCCGCATCGGCCACCTCGGCGATTTCAACGACCTGATGCTCGCCGGCACGCTCGCCGGCGTCGAGATGGGGCTGATGCGTTCGGGCATGCCGTTTTGCCCGGGCGGCGTCGATGCCGCGCTGGAGTACCTGGCACGGGAGGATTGATTCGAGCAATTGCGGTTCGCGCGATTCGATTCTCGATCGAGGTGAAACGGGTTGGTTTGCCGCCATCGTTCCCGCCCGGGGCGATTCATGTGAAACGTCATCGCCGGCTGATCAGCGGGCGGCGAGCAACGATAGTCTCGATGGCGGTTGACAAAAAATACCCTCGCACCGCGACTCTGTAGTAGCATCAATTCCCCGGCCTTATTCGAAGCGATAACAAGCGGCCGAAAATCGACATCAATCGAGAGGAGCAAACCATGAAATTCCTGAAAATTCTGATTCCCGCCGCGGCGCTCGGCGCGTTTCTCGCAAGCCCGGCCTTCGCGGCCCCGCTCGAGCTCAAGTTCGGCCACGTCGGCAAGCCCGGCTCGCTGTTCGAAGCCTCCGCCAACGAATTCGCCCGGCGCGCCAACGCCAAGCTCGGCGACCGCGCGAAGGTGGTCGTGTTCGGCTCGAGCCAGCTCGGCAAGGACAAGGAGCTGCTGAAAAAGCTCAAGCTCGGCACCGTCGATTTCGCGCTGCCGTCTTCGGTCATGGCCTCGGTGGCGGACGAATTCGGATTGTTCGACATGCCCTACCTGGTCAAGGACCGCGAACACATGGCGCGCATCGAGAAAAGAATCGTCTGGCCGACGCTGGCTCCGGTGCTCGAGCCGAAAGGCTACAAGATCCTCGCGATCTGGGAGAACGGCTTTCGCAACATCACCAACAACAAGCGGCCGATCAACAGGCCCGAGGACCTGCAGGACCTGAAGCTGCGCACGCCGAAATCGGTCTGGCGGGTCAAGATGTTCAAGGCCTACGGCGCCAACCCGACGCCGCTGTCGTTCTCGGAAGTGTTCGTCGCGCTGCAAACCGGCACCTTCGACGGCCAGGAAAACCCGCTGGCGCAGATCGCGAGCGGCAAGTTCCAGGAGGTGCAGAAATACCTGTCGATGACCGGCCACGTGTATACGCCGGCTTACGTGACGGTCAGCACTACCCACTGGGCCAAGCTGCCCGAGGACGTGCGCAACATCCTCGAAACCACGGCGATGGAGACCCAGGAGTATGTCTACAAGACCGCGGCCAAGCTCGAGGTCGATCTGCTCAAGGAGCTCAAGCGTGGCGGCATCCAGGTCAACAATGCCGACAAGGCCGCCTTCATCAAGGCGAGCAAGCCGATCTACGACGAGTTCGCGAGCTCGGTGCCGGGCGGCAAGGCGCTGATCGACACCGCCCTGGGCCTGGGTAACTAGCGTCACCGGACCCCGCCCCGCGTAAGCGGAGCGGGGTCGATTTACCTTGACTGATCCGATGCAAACGACGGGCGGGTTCGCGACCGCGCGCAGGCTGTTCGAGCGCCTGCTCGAGGTGATCGCCGTGCTGCTGATCATCAGCCTGGCGGTAGTGGTCGTGCTCGGCGTGGTCTTTCGCTGGTCGGGCGAGGCGTTGTCGTGGTACGACGAGGTCGCGTCGGTGCAGCTCGCATGGCTGACCTATTACGGCGCCGCGCTGGCGGCGCTGAAGCGCGCGCATATCGGCGTGCCGGGATTCATCGCCTCCGTGCGGCCGGCGGTGCGCATGCCGCTGGTGCTGATCGCGGAAATCGTGGTTATCGGTTTCTTCGCGATCCTGGCCTGGTACGGCTACATCGTGCTCGTAATCCTGGAAGGCGACACGCTGATCAGCCTGCCCTTCGTCAGCACCCAGCTCACGCAGTCGGTCATCCCGATCGGCGCGATCCTGTTCATTCTCGCCGAGCTGTTCAATTTGCCGCAGGTCTGGCGCGAAGCCAGCGGCCAGGTCGCGGTGCTGCGCCATGATTAAGCCGGGGGTGCGCCGACGATGATCGTGCTGTGCATGTTCCTCGGCCTGCTGGTGCTGGTCATGATCAACGTGCCGATCGCGGTCGCGCTGGCCGTGGTCGCGAGCGGCGCGATGGTCTACGCGCACGGCATCGACGTGCTGCCGAACGTCGCGCTGGTGATGATGGACGGCGCGACCAACTTCCCGCTGATCGCGATCCCGTTGTTCATCCTCGCCGGCGCGATCATGAACTCGACCGGTATCTCGCGGCGCCTGATCGCGTTCGCCTCCGCGCTGTTCGGCTTCGTCCGCGGCGGACTGGCGATGGTCAACATCGGCACTTCGCTGTTCTTTGCCGAAATATCCGGCTCGGCGGTCGCCGACGTCGCCGCGCTGGGCTCGATCCTGATCCCGGAAATGAAACGCAAGGGCTATCCCGGCGCGTTCGCCGCCGCGGTCACCTCGTCGTCGGCGACGCTCGCGGTGATCATTCCGCCGTCGATCCCGATGATCCTGTACGCGGTCATGGCGCAAAGCTCGGTGGTGCAGTTGTTCGTCGCCGGCATCGTCCCGGGCGTGCTCGGCGGCATGCTGATGATGTTCGTCGCCTACCGCTTCGCGGTGCGCTACAACTACCCGGTCGAGGAAGTGTTCAGGATCGGCCGCCTGGTCGAAACCTTCAAGGATGCCGCGCTCGCGTTCACCCTGCCGATCATCATCCTCGGCGGCATCTTCGGCGGCTTCGTCACCGCCACCGAGGGTGCGGGCCTCGCAGTGGTCGCGGCCATCGTCATCGGCATCATCTACCGCGAACTCGACTGGCCGCACCTGAAGCGCGCGATGGTCGACGGCACCGTGCAGACCGCGGTGGTCATGCTGCTGGTCGCAGCCTCGGTGCTGGTCGGCGAGTACCTGACCGAGGCGCAGGTGCCGCAGCGGCTCGCCAGCGGCATCAGCGACTTCACCCAGAACAAGTACCTCGTGCTGGCGCTGTTGAACCTGTTTTTCCTCGTCGTCGGCCTGTTCCTGCACTCGGCCGCGGCGATCATCCTGGTGGTGCCGATCGTGATGCCGCTGGTGCACCAGGTCGGCATCGACCCGGTGCATTTCGGCATCATCGTCACCTTGAATCTCGGCATCGGCCAGCAGACGCCGCCGGTCGCGAGCGTGCTGGTCACCGCCTGCTCGGTGGCCAAGGCCGACATCTGGGAGGTCAGCAAGATCAACGTCTACTTCATCGCCGTGCTGTTCACGATGCTGATCCTGGTCACCTACGTGCCGGCGGTCCCGATGACGCTGGTCGAATTCTTCTACCGCTGAAGCCGCGAGGAGCGAATCCATGAGTAGCGACTACATACTGGTCGAGCGCGACGACGATATCGCGACGGTCATCCTCAATCGCCCGGAAAAACTGAACGCGCTGATCAAGCCGATGTGGCAACGGCTGGGCGAGGTCGTCGCCGAACTGTCGGCCGACGACAGCCTGCGCTGCGTCGTGCTGCGCGGCGCCGGCGACAAATCGTTCGCGCCCGGCAACGATATCTCGGAATTCGAGGAGTCGCGCTCCAACAGCAAGGACGCGAAAATCTACGGCCAGATCCACCACGCGGCGCTGGCCGCGCTGGGCGAATGCCGCCACCCGATGGTGGCGCTGATCCAGGGCATTTGCGTCGGCGGCGGGCTCGAGATCGCGAGCCTCTGCGACCTGCGCATTTGCGGCGAGTCGAGCCGCTTCGGCATCCCGATCAACCGCCTCGGCCTGTGCGTCGGTATCCGCGAAATGAACGCACTCTACAGCCTCGTGGGCAAGGCCGCGACGCTCGAAATCCTGCTCGAGGGACGCGTCTTCGGCGCCGACGAGGCGCTGCACAAGGGCCTGGTCACGCGGGTCGTCGCCGACGGCGAGGTCGAGGCGGAAGCCTATGCCACGGCGCGGCGCATCGCCGACGGCGCACCGCTGGTGGCGCGTTGGCACAAGCAGTTCATGCGCCGCCAGGTCGACCCGGCACCGCTGAGCGAGGAGGAGAAAGACCTGAGCTACCTGTGCTACGACACCGAGGATTTCGAGATCGGCTACCGGTCTTTCCTCGCCAAGACCAAACCCGAGTTCAAGGGCCGCTAGCATGCCGAACGGTCCGCTCGATGGCCTCAGAGTTATCGAACTCGCCCACATCATGGCCGGGCCGGTCTGCGGCCAGTTCCTCGCCGATCTCGGCGCCGACGTGATAAAGGTCGAAAAAATCCCGGGCGGCGACGATACCCGGCGAATGCTGCCACCCGACATCGGTGGCGAGTCGGCCGCGTTCATGGTCATGAACCGCAACAAGCGCGGCACCGCGATCAACCTCAAGAGCGACGCCGGCAAGGCCGTGTTGAGGCGCCTGCTCGACGGCGCCGACGTCGTCATCGAGAATTTTCGCGTCGGCACCATGGAGCGCCTCGGGCTCGGCTACGAAACCCTGCGCCGGAGCAACCCCGGGCTTATCTACTGCCAGATCACCGGTTTCGGCGCGACCGGTCCGTACGCCGAGCGCCCTGGCTTCGACCTGATCAGCCAGGGCTTTTCCGGCCTCATGAGCGTCACCGGCGAAGGCGCAGGACGCCCGCCGATCAAGGCCGGCGTACCGGTCGGCGATATCGGCGCCGGCATGCTCGCCGCGATGGGTATCCTCGCGGCCTATATCCACCGCCTGCAGGGCGGCGAGGGCCAGCTGGTCGACACCTCGTTGCTGGAGGCGAGCATCGTCAACACCGCGTGGCTTTCGGCAATCTTTCTCGCCACCGGCGTCTCGCCCGGCGCGATCGGTTCGGCGCATCCGATGGCGGCGCCCTACCAGGCGATGCAGACCGCCGACGGCTGGATCAATATCGGCGCCGCCAACCAGGCCAACTGGCTGCGCCTGGTGAAGGTCGTCGGGTTACCCGAACTGGCAGACGACGCGCGCTTCGCCGACAACGCGGCGCGCATGCAAAACCTGCCGGCGCTGATCGAAATCCTGACGGCGCGACTGCGCGAGCGCGGAACCGAAGACTGGCTGGAGCGCCTGGAAGCGGTTGGCGTGCCGGCCGGCCCGGTTTTGTCGATCGGCGAAATGCTGCAACACCCGCAGGTGCGCGCGCGCGACATGGTGGTCGAGGTCGAACACAGCCGCATCGGCCCGGTCGAGATCCTGGGTTCACCGGTCAAGTTTTCGCGCACGCCGACCAGCATCCGCCGCGGCCCGCCGGCGCTCGGCGAACATACCCGCGAGGTCCTCGCCGAATTCGGCTACGACGACGCCGAGATCGATGCGCTGGCCGCATCGGGTGACGTGATCCTGGATCGAAACCGCGAGTCGTAACGGTTATGAATACGGTCTCGCGGGAACCTCGATTCAATCATCGAACCAATCCAAAAGAGACAACCGGTGACACGTCCCGGCAAGCGCCGCCGACGCCACGCTCGCCGACTCCGCCGAAAGAATTGGCGGGGAGCTGGAAACTGGCTCGCCAACGGCTGCTATATGCGCTGCTGCTCGCGACCGCGCTTGCCGGTCCCGGCTTGCAGGCGACGATGCACCTCGACGAGGATGCGCCGGACTGGACCTGGGACGACTTCGATCCCGACACTGACGAGGTCAGCGACGGCGAACTGCGATTCCTCGCCGAGCGGCCCGCCGAAGCCGTGCATCATCATCACAACAACGTAACCCTCGCCGCGCGCAGCCGGATCGACGGCTGGGTGCGGCTGCGCCAGTGCCATACCCACCTCGACGCCGTCGCGCGCGCGCAAGTCCTGTTCCGCGCCGGCTATATTCGCAATCTCACCGTCACCGAGAGCCGCAACATCGGCCGCGCCTGGGTCGAGGACCACAGTGTGCAACTCACCGATATCGGCAAGGACGCGCGCCTGTGCATCGACGCCGAGAGCCTCGCCCTCGTCGCCAACGCCGACGGTAGCTACAAACTCAGCAATGGCCCGTTCATGCGCCGCTTCCTCGACGGCTATTACCCGATGCGCGTGTCGAGCGAAGTCACGCTCGCCGGCAGCGGTCTGCGCTTCGCCGGCATCACGCCGCTACACCAGCCGGGATTCAGCGTCGAGCTGACGAGCGGCTCGATTCGCTTCGACGCCTGGTTCGAGGGCCGGCTTCACACCGAAATCAGGCTCGTACCCGACTAGGCATCGCGAACAACTGCCGGCGCCGCGGGGCACCGCGACGCGACTACCGCCGGGTAACCACGCCGCCGTCATTGGCAAGGATTCGCCACCCGTTGTCGAATCGCTGGCGGACCATCGGGGTCGACGATATAATCGCGGGGCCGGGCCGGTCCACAAGATCGAATCATCGAGCACCCCCGGTGGAGCAACGTGCAGAAATCCGCGATGCACATTTCCTCCGCCAACGACGCTGCCATCGCGACCGCGCCGGCCGTGCCCTTCGGCATACTCGCCTACGTCGGCGCCGGCGCCTCGGTGTTCGTCTGCTACGGCAAGGTCACGATCCTCGCCGCGATCAGCGCGTTCGGCATCCAGGATGTCGGATTCAACCCGCACCTGCAGGCAGCGCTGATGTGGTTGCTGGGACTGGTCGCGATCTACGGGCTCTACTCGGACCGCCAGCTGCATCGCAAGAACTATCCACTCGTGCTCGGCATCGCCGGCGTCCTGGTCATCATGGTGACGCTCTATACTGTTTACGATTCGGCAATCGAGGGGTCCGGCTACATCCTGCTGGTCGTGGCTGCGGTGCTGAATCAGAACGCGCGCCTGTTCCAGCTCAAACGGGAAGTCGAGGCGCAGGCCGAGGTCCTGTCGCGCCAGACCGACGAGCTCAGCCGGCTTAACCGAAATCTCGAGCAGCGAGTCGGCGAACAGGTCGACGAAATCGACAAGCTCGCGCGGCTGAAGCGCTTCCTCGCGCCCGAGGTCGCGAAAATCGTGCTCGCCGACCGGGGCGACTCGATGCTGCAAAGCCACCGCAGTTACATCGCCGCGCTGTTTTGCGATATTCGAGGCTTCACGCGCTTTTCCGAAACGATGGAGCCCGAGGAAGTCATGGACGTCTTGCAACGCTTCCACCAGGGAATGGGGCAGCTCGCGGCCGAGTACGGCGGCACGATCGACCACCGCGCCGGCGACGGGCTGATGATTTTCTTCAACGACCCGCTGCCGTGCGACGAGCCCGAGCTGACGGCGACGCGAACGGCGTTGGCGATGCGCGCACGGTTCGAAGATCTCAATCACGAATGGAAGAAGCACGGTTACGAACTCGGGCTCGGCATCGGCATTGCGAGCGGCTACGCGACGCTCGGCCTGGTCGGCGACGAGGACCGCTTCGACTACACCGCTAACGGCAACGTCGTCAATCTCGCGTCGCGCCTGTGCGACGAGGCCGACGACGGTCAAATCCTGATCAACCACCGGATGCGGGTCGCGCTCGAAGACCGCTGCGAAGTCGACAAGATCGGCGAGCTGGACCTGAAGGGGCTGAGCAAGCCCGCGCCGGTTTACGACCTGAAGCGTCTCGCCGAGTAACCGTCGCGCAGCCAGGCACCCGCATCGAATCCTTTCGCTGTTTCGCCTCCGCGACTCGTGTCCGCGGTTCTCTTATCGGGCAAGCGCCCGGACTTGAGCGAGCAATTCGGGATCGTCCCACTCGCGGCTGCCGACGGCGCGGAAGACGATGCGTCCCGCTGGATCGACGACGTAGGTAGTCGGCAGGCCGCGCACGGCCCACTGGCCAATCACGCGCGAATCGCGATCGAGCAGCAGCGGGAAATCGACCGGGTAGTCGGCGGTGAACTGGAAAATCGTGTCCTCGTCCTCGCCGACGTTGATGCCGAGCAGCAAAATGCCTTCCGCCTCCAGTTGCTCCCACGCGCGCTGCATCGACGGCATTTCGTCGCGGCACGGCGGGCACCAGGTGGCCCAGAAATTGATCACGAGTACCCGCCCGCGATGGGCCGACAGGCGGAAGACGTTGCCGTCGATGTCGGCCAACGCGAAGTCCGGCGCCGGCGCCGGATCGGGCAACCGCGTCAAGCCCGCGCCGGGTTGCTGGGCGAAGGCGAGCAGCGGCAGCAAACACAAACAGGCGAGCAGGAGCAACCGGCTCACGGCGGGTTCACCGAGCGATCGTCGGCGCAGGCGACCCCGGCGATGCGCCGCGTCACCCGCTCGCCGCCGAGCGCCACGACGATCTCGAGGTCGAATGCGCTCCCCGGCGGCAGGCCGAAACTGGTCATGCCCCAGTTGTAATCGCCGGGCTCGAAGCGCTGGCGAGTCGGCAGCAGGGCCCAGTGCAACGCGATGCGGGCGGCCTCGCTCGTCTCGCCACGCCGCCAGATTTCGCTCCAGCGCTCGCGCGTCAGCAGCCGGCGCGGCGCACCGCGTCGACGGACCTGCCAGTCGTTCAGGTCGTAGTCGACGGGCATACCGCCGTCGTTGCGAAATATCGTTTGCATGACACAGGCTTCGGCAATCCGGTCGGCGTCCGCGCGCTCGAATCCGCGGGCGAGAAAGAAAGCCCGGTTCTGGTCCGGCAATCGCTGCACGAGCTCGATCGAGACACCCGCCTCGCGCCACCGCCAGCTGCGCAAGCCGGTATCCGGATCGTCGCTGATCGCGATCTCGGCCGCCACCGCGGCAGGTAACAACGCGAGCAGCCAGCACCAGCGCCGGATACCGCGCAGCGGTGATTCGCGATCCGGTCCAATCGCGGCGGAGCGAGACGGCAATCGGCCGGTCACGGATCCAGTCGAGCCGGGCGACGCCGTCGTTCGCTTCGCCACCGTATCCCGAACTCAACCCTTGACGCAAACCAGCGGCTTCAGGCGCGCGATCTTGCGCGCGAGCCCGGCGTGGTCGGCGGCGTCGACGACGGCGGCGACGTCCTTGTAGGCGAGCGGCGCCTCCTCGGCGACGCCGCGCAACGACGGGCTGCGAACGACGATACCCTCGCGCCTGAGATCATCGACGATCTGTCGGCCCTGCCATTGCCGCTTGGCCTGACGCCGGCTCATCGCGCGCCCGGCGCCGTGGCAGGCCGAGCTGAAAGCGCGCTGCTCGCTCTCGAGGGTGCCGGCAAGCACGTATGAGCAGGTGCCCATCGAACCGCCGATCAGCACCGGTTGCCCGGCGTCGCGCAGCGCCGGCGGCAAATCCCGATGCCCGGGACCGAAGGCGCGCGTCGCGCCCTTGCGGTGCACGTAGAGTTCGCGCGCCTGGCCGTCGATCTCGTGGACCTCGAGCTTGCAGGTGTTGTGCGATACGTCGTAGAGCAAATCGAGCCGGCTGTCGGAAAAGACCGCGTCGAAGGCCTGCCGCGTCAGGTGGGTTATGATTTGCCGATTGGCGAGCGCGCAATTGATCGCCGCGCGCATCGCGCCGAGGTAGGACTGGCCGAGGTCCGACCTGATCGGCGCGCAGGCGAGCTCACGGTCGGGCAACGCGATGCCGTAGTCGCGCGCGCTACCCGCCATCAGCCGCAGGAATTCGGTGCCGATTTGATGACCCAGACCGCGCGAGCCGCAGTGAATGCTGACGACGACGTCACCCGGGTGCAGGCCGAAGCGCGTCGCGACCTCGTCGGCGTAAATCTGGTCGACGTACTGGACCTCGAGGTAATGATTACCCGAGCCGAGCGTACCCATTTCGTCGCGCTGCCGGCGCTTGGCCTTGTCCGAAACCTGGCTCGGGTCGGCGTCGCGCACGCAACCTTGCTCCTCGATGCGCTCGAGATCCTCGGCCGAACCGTAGCCCTGCTCGACCGCCCATTTCGCGCCGCCGCCCAGCATCGCGTCCATGCCCCGGCTATCGAGCCGGATGCGGCCGGTGCTGCCGACGCCGGCCGGTACGCGCCGGAACAGCTCGTCGGCGAGCGCATCGTTGACCGGGGTTATATCGTCCCGACGAAGCCCGCTGTGCAGGCAGCGCACGCCGCAGGAAATATCGAAACCGACGCCGCCGGCGGAGACCACTCCGCCCGCGTCGGCATCGAAGGCAGCGACGCCGCCGATCGGAAAGCCGTAGCCCCAGTGCGCGTCGGGCATCGCGAAGGAGTGATCGACGATGCCCGGCAGCGTCGCGACGTTGGTCACCTGCTGGTAGACCTTGTCGTCCATCGCCTCGATCAGCGCGCGGTCGGCGTAGATGATCGCGGGTACCCGCATCTTGCCGTGCGCCGGGATTTCCCAGGTGTTTTCGTCGCGTTGTTCGAATCGGTTGATGTCCATGATTTCACCCTCGCGGTTCTAGACGTCGATGATGCATTGCGCGATCCATTCGCCGTTGTCCGCCTGATATACCCCGAGCTCGGTCAGCGTGGCGCCCTTGACCTCGACCGCCGGCTGATGCTTGCCCGGATTCGCGGTCTCGCCGTAGAGCCGCGCGGTCAGCCGATGATCGTCGATCACGACATCGAAGCGGCCGAACAGCATCTTGCGGGTCGCCATCTGGTAGACGATCTCGTTCAGCCAGTCGACCAGCAGCATTTCGTAGTCCGCCGCTTCGCACTCGACGGCGACCGCTTCGGCCGGCTCGATCCGGTCGAGATCGGTGACGACCGCGGACATCGCCAGCGCCGCCCGGGCGAAGGCTTGCGCCGGGTCGGCACCGCGCCCCCTGACGCCGATATCGGCGCCGTGCTCGAGGTGTTCCCATTCGGGTGCCGTCATTGATCGGTTCCGCCAGCGGTTCCTGCACTCAGGCGAGAGTTTATCACCGGTCGCCCGGCGGGCCGTGATCTTTGTCGAATAGCGCGCGACCGCGCGAACGATGGCGTTTGGTCAGCGCCGGGGATTTGATTACCATGGCGTTCCGATCGCTGCGAGACAACGCATCCATGGCCAGCAATACCGAACCGACGCGGGTCGTCATCATGGGCGCCGCCGGGCGCGATTTTCACAATTTCAACCTGGTCTACCGCGACGATCCCGGCTGCCGTGTCGTCGCCTTCACCGCCGAGCAGATTCCCGATATCGCCGGACGCCGCTACCCCGCATCGCTGGCCGGGGCGCTCTACCCCGAGGGCATCCCGATCGTCGAGGAAGCGGCGCTCGAATCCCTGTGTCGCGAAGAAAACGTCGACGAAGTCGTGTTCGCCTACAGCGACGTCAGCCACGACCAGCTCATGCACGAGGCCTCGCTGGTGCTCGCGGCGGGCGCCGATTTCCGCCTGCTGGGGCCGCGCCGCACGATGCTGCAGGCGCGGGTGCCGGTGATCGCGATTTGCGCGGTGCGCACCGGCTGCGGCAAATCGCAGACCACGCGCTGGCTCGCCAGCCGGTTGAAACAAAAGGGGCTGCGGGTCGCCGTGATTCGCCACCCGATGCCCTACGGCGATCTCGAAAAACAGGCGGTGCAGCGGTTCGCCGCGCGCGCCGACCTCGACGCCGCCGACTGCACGATCGAAGAGCGCGAGGAGTACGAGCCTCACCTCGCCGCGGGCTCGATCGTCTACGCCGGTGTCGATTACGCCGATATCGTCGCGCAGGCAGAGCGGGAGGCCGATATCATCCTGTGGGACGGCGGCAACAACGACTTCTCCTTCATCCGCCCCGATCTGCACGTCGTGCTCGTCGACCCGTTGCGCCCGGGCCACGAGACCAGCCACTATCCCGGCGAAACCGTGCTGCGCATGGCCGACGTGGTCGTGCTGGCGAAAGTCAACTCGGCCGCCGATGCCGACGTGCAGCGCGTCAGCGACAACGTGCGCGCGATCAATCCCGAAGCCCCGATCGTGCGTGGCGCGTCTCCCGTCCGGCTCGACAACCCCGACGCGGTGCGCGGCAAGCGCGTGCTGGTCATCGAAGACGGCCCGACCATCACCCACGGCGGCATGCCCTACGGCGCCGGTTACGTCGCCGCGACCCAGGCGCAGGCGGCGGAGATCGTCGACCCGCGCGCCGCGGCGAGCGCGAGCATTGCCCGGGCTTACGCGCGCTATCCGCACATCGGCAGCGTCCTGCCCGCGCTCGGTTATCACCCGGCGCAGCTCGAGGACCTGCGCGCGACGATCGCCGCGGTCGATGCCGACGTCGTCGTTGCGGCGACGCCATGCGATCTCGGCGCGCTAATCGAAATCGACAAGCCCGTCGTGCGTGTGTTCTACGAGTTCACCGAGATCGGCGAGCCGTCGTTGAGTGGGCTGGTTGACGCATTTCTGGAACGGGATAAAACCGCCCGCTAGCCCCACCAGCGGATCGGGTCGTCGTCGCGCGTGATCACGGTACCGGCATCGCCGGCGAGGATCGCCGCCGCGTCCGCGAGCCGGCCGATGCCGGCAATGCCGCCAGCGTGCGCGGCAAACTCGCAGGCCGCCTCGACCTTCGGCGCCATCGACCCGGCCTCGAACTCGCGTTCGCGCGCGGCGCCGATCGATATCCGCCGGATCGCCCGCGCGCCCGGCGTACCCCAGTCCGCGTAGACGGCGTCGACGTCGGTCAACATCAAAAAGGCATCGGCTTCGAGTTCGCGCGCGAGCAGCGCGCTCGCGAAATCCTTGTCGATCACGGCCTCGACGCCGACGAGCCGCGCGTCGTCGCGGCGTACGACCGGGATACCGCCGCCGCCGGCGCAGATCACGATCACCTGCTGCGCGAGCAGCAGTTCGATCACGCCGAGCTCGAGGATGCGCCGCGGCCGCGGTGACGGCACGACGCGGCGAAACGCCTTGCCGTCGCGCGCGATCGTCCAGCCACGACGGTCGGCAATCTCGCGAGCCTCGGCCTCGTCGTAGACCGGACCGATCGGCTTGCTCGGACTGACGAAGGCGGGATCCCGCGGGTCGACCTCGACCTGGGTCAGCAGCGTCGCACAGCGCCGCTCCGGCGGCAGCAGGTTTTGCAATTCCTGCTCGATCAGGTAGCCGATCATGCCCTCGGTCTCGGCGTCGAGCACGTCGAGCGGATAACTGACGTCGTCGCCGCAGGCCGCGTCCTGCAGCGCCAACAGCCCCACCTGCGGGCCGTTGCCGTGGGTGATCACGAGTTCGTGCGCGGCCGCGAGCGGCGCCAGCGCGGCGGCCGCGATCCGAACGTTGCGGCGCTGGTTTTCCGCGCTCAGGACCTCGCCCCGTTCGAGCAGGGCGTTACCGCCGAGGGCGACGACGACGCGCATTCAGTCCTCCAGGGTCGCAACCAGCACGGCCTTGATCGTGTGCAGGCGATTTTCCGCCTGCGCGAACACGATCGACGCGTCGGATTCGAATACCTCGTCGGTGACTTCCATCGCGTCGAGGCCGTACTGCCGGTAGATCCGCTCGCCGATCTCGGTTTCGCGGTTGTGGAAAGCCGGCAGGCAGTGCATGAATTTGACCGCCGGGTTGCCGGTTAACGCGAGCAGCTCTTGATTGACCTGGAAGGGCTCGAGCAACTCGATGCGCTCGGCCCAGACCGACTCCGGCTCGCCCATCGAGACCCAGACGTCGGTGTAGACGAAGTCGGCGCCGGCGAGCGCGGTCGGCAGATCCGCGGTGATTTCGAGCCGGCCGCCGTTCTCCTGCGCGATATTGTGGCAGCGCGCGATCAGCGCGGTGTCGGGATGCAGCGTGTCCGGCGCGGCCATGCGGAAGTCCAGCCCCATCTTGGCCGCGCCTACCATCAGCGAATCGCCCATGTTGCCGCGGCCGTCGCCGACGTAGCACAGGCTGATCTCGGACAACGGCAGTTCCGAGAATTCCTCCATCGTCAGCAGGTCGGCCAGCACCTGCGTCGGGTGGTACTCGTCGGTCAGGCCGTTCCAGACGGGCACGCCGTGACGCCCCAGTTCTTCCGCGGTTGCCTGGCCGAAGCCGCGGTACTCGATGCCGTCGTACATGCGCGCCAGCACCCGCGCGGTGTCGCGCATCGATTCCTTGACCCCGATCTGGCTGCCGCTCGGGCCGAGGTAGGTGACGTTGGCGCCCTGATCGAAAGCGGCGACCTCGAACGCGCAACGCGTGCGCGTCGACGTTTTCTCGAAAATCAGCGCGACGTTCTTACCGCGCAGTTTCGCCTGCTCGATGCCGGCGTACTTGTCGGCCTTGAGTCGCGCCGCCAGGTCCAGCAGGTAACGGATTTCGGCGGGCGTGAAATCCAGCAGTTTCAGAAAGTTGCGCTGATTCAGGTCCAGTTTCATGAGCTGTTCGCCAGAGCTTCGATACAACCGGCACCAATATACCCGGCGAATCGGAGCTTTTGTTGTTGAATATCAATGCTCGCCCGACTAGTTTACCGGCTATGCGGATCGAGCCAATCGCCAATGCGCCGTTCGGCGTTACCGTCAAACAAGTCGATTGCGCGCGCGCGGAACCGGATGCGATCGACGCGCTGCGCGCAACGCTGCACGAATACGAGCTCCTCCTATTCCCCGGCCAACAGCACCTGACGCCGCGCGAAGAGGTCGCTTTCTGTCGCGCGATCGATGTCGACGGCAAGGGCGTCTGGCGCGACCAGGTCAACAACCCGTGGGAAGTCTACAAGGTCGAACAGGGCAACGCGGCCGGCACCTACCAGCTGCCCGGCGAGCCCGGCGTGCTGGTGCTCGGCCAAGGCGAGATCGACCACTTCGGGCTGCGCGTCACGCTCGGCGGCGAGCGCCGCGCCTACGGCGCGGAGCGCGGCTCGCAGGTACTCGGCGGTGGAGTGTTGCAATGGCACATCGACGGCGCGTTCTACGATCACGCGCCGTGCCGCTACACGCAGATGCGCTGCATCGAGGCGCCATCAGGGGACGGCCACTGGCTGTCTTACGACGACGGCTCCGGCGATCGACTGCGGTGCGCCGCCGGCGCGACCGCGTTCGCCAGCGGGCGGATCGCGTTCGATTTGTTGCCCGAGGATGAGCGGGAAATATGCCTGCGCACCCGCGTGCATTACGCCAGCAACCCGTTCCAGGCCGCCTACAGGCTCGGCAACAGCGGTAACGGATTGCGCATCGTCGACCCCGACACCGAGGCGCGCTACGCGCGCGGCGACGAGCCACCCGGCGGACCGCTCGACGACCCGCGCGCGCAGGTTTACCCGCTGGTCTGGACCTGCCCGGATACGCAACGCCACGCGCTGATGCCGCACCCGCGCTGCCTGCACGCGCTCGAAATCGAAACCGATTCGGACAGTCGCTTTCTCGGCCTCACCGAATCGAGATTGCTGGTGGAAAAGTGGATGCGCCCCGCGATCGACCCGGCGCGCGTCTACGTGCACGCGTGGCGGCCCGGCGATCTCGTGCTCTGGTACAACCGCTCGGTCTGGCACTCGGCCACCGGCAAGCTCGCCCCCGACGATCGCCGCGTCATGCACCTGACCGCGTTCAACGGCGCCGAGACGCCTCGCCGCGACTCCGGCAACGACTGATTTTCGCTGCAGAAAGAAAAATGGAGCGCGCCCGGTGCTGATGTAATGGGGAGTTCCAGGCGCGCCCCATTCAATACTACTCTGGACTAATCGTCGTCGTTACCGCCCGTTTTACTGATCGTGATTTTCGCGACCGGATTGCGCCAGTCGTAGACCGACGCGGCGAGATCGCCGATGCCGTGGATCCCGCGGTGAATGTGGATATAGCCTTCGTCACCCGGATCGGCCATTGGCGACAGCCCGCCGCCCTGGCAGGTCGGGCCCGGAATGTTCAGGCACAGCTCGTCGTTGGGCTCGGTGCCGGCATCGTAACCGGGCGACCAATAGCTGCGCGTGCCGTGGCGGGGGGCCTTGACGCTGTCGAGTGCGATGAAGCCGTCGTTGGTCGGCAGCATCATCGACGCGAGGCTGATGCGTCTGGTGCCGCGCCGCGCCTCGACCGTGACCGTGACCGAATCTCCGGGCAACAGCAAGCTGCCCGAATTCTGCACGTCGCCGACGCCGGCAAGGCCCGACAGCAGCGCGGTTGCCGGCCCGACGTCACCGGCCTCGGCGATCGCGGCAAGCTCGTCGATCGCCGGATCGCCCGGCTCGAACAGGTCGACGCTGCTGCGGTGGGTTACCACCAGGATCGGTGTAAACGTGATCGAATGGGTGAGATTCGTGATCGTGACGTGATAGCGTACGCCGTCGCCGGCGGTCGCCGCGGAGGCGAACAGTAAGGTGGCAACAAGCCCGGTCAGAGCCAGGCGAACGGAGGGATTGAACATGATGCTCTCCTGATAGCTTCGAAGAGCACAGCATGCGCGCCGGAAATCACGCGCGTTTCACCAATTTATAACATTTCCGTCACGCCATTGGTTCGGGGTCAATCTCGCTGTTACCGGCAAAGCGGATGCGGGTACTGCGGTACGTCAGGTCAAACGGGTTTGCCGCCCCTCTGTTTTAGGGAAAAACCTGGCGGTGCAGAATCACGCGCTGATCGGCAGCGAGAATTTGATGGTCGTGCCGCGCTCGAGCGCGCTGTCGACGCAGAGTTGGCTGCCGTGCAATTCGACGATGCGCGACGCGATCGTGAGCCCGAGACCGAGGCCCGCGTGCTCTTCGCCGCCGTTGGCCTGGTCCTTGCGGTAATAGCGTTCGAGCACCCGTGGCAACGCTTCGGCATCGATGCCGGCGCCGCTATCCGACACCGCGACCTCGACGTTGCCATCGAGCTTCGACAGGCGCAACGCGATGCGCCCGTCCGCCGGCGTATGCTTGAACGAATTGTCGATCAGGTTTTCGAGCACGCGCTCGATCATACCGACGTCGGCGAGCACGTACGGCACCGATTCGTCGGCGATCACTTCGAAATCGATGTGCTTTTCGCGCGCGCGCAGGTGGAACTGGTGCGACAGATCGAAGGCGAGCTCGGCAAGCGAGAATTGCTCGCGCTGCGGTTGCACCTCGTTGAACTCGAGCTTGGCGAGCTCGAACAATTCGTCGACCAACGTGCGCAGCCGTGCGGCATTGTCACAGGCGATGTTCAGGTAGGCCTGCTTCTCCCCGTCGCTGAGCGTATCCGCCTTGAGCTGCAGGGTTTCGAGGAAACCCGACAGCGACGCCAGCGGCGTACGCAGATCGTGCGAAACGTTGGCCACCAGCTCGCGACGCAAGGACTCGGCTTCGCGCAGACCGTCGACTTGCTGCTGAATTCGCCGCGCCATCGCCTGAAAGGTCGCCGCCATGGACTCGATCTCGTCGAGCTTTTCGCTATCAAAGTCGGCTGGAGCGTCGGCCGGTAGCAGTTTGGCGGTCTTGAATTCCTGCATCGCGGCCGACAGCAGACGCAACTTGCGCATCAAGAAGAAGAACATGACGAGCCCGGCGACGAAGGCGAACGCGAGCGCGATGACGATCGCGCCGAGGCTCCATTTCATGATCAGGCTGCGCTGCAGGACGTCGGTGACGTGGGCGATCTTCTCGCTGCCGAGAATCGCGTAGATATAGCCCCGGCGCTCGTTGCCGAAGTCGATCGGCGCGACGGTAAAGCTGTTCTGGCGATTCTCGTGGCCGGGATCGTCGCCCATTATCAGTCCCCGTTCGTCACCAGCGAGAAACGCCCTGATCGGACCGAGCGAAATCCAGCGGCGCTTGACCCGGTCGCGCGGCATCGAGTGCGCGACGACCTGGCCGTTCGGATCGAGCAGGTAGAGCTCGAGACTCGGGTTGATCGTCATGACGTTACGAAACAGCTCGCCGAGATTATCGCGCCGCACCTGGCCGTCCTCGACCAGCACGTGCTCGTTGACGATATAGGTCGCGAGATCGCGATTGAGCCGCTGGCTGACCTCTTGCTGGTACATCGGCGCGGTATACATCGCGACCGCGAGAAACACCGCGCCGATCAGGATGAACAGCGCGAACAACACGAGGACCAGCTTGAGATAGAGACTGTGCAGCACGGCCGGGCGTCAGGTCTCGCGGAAGCGGTAACCCACCCCCCAGACGGTCTCGATATAGCGCGAGCGCGCCGGGTCCGGGTCGATCTTCTTGCGCAGGCGGTTGATGTGAGAATTGACCGTGTGTTCGTAGCCGTTGTGGCTGTAGCCCCAGACCCGGTCGAGCAGCTGCGCGCGGCTGAAGACGCGCCCCGGGTGGCGCGCGAAGCACAACAAGAGATCGAATTCGCGCGCCGTCAGCTCGACCGCCTCGCCGTCGAGAATCACCTGGCGCCCGGCGACGTCGATCTCGAGCGCATCGAGCTCGAGCCGCTCGACAGCCACCTCCGGCTGCGCGGCGCGTCCGACCCGGCGCAGGATCGCCTTGACCCGCGCCTGCAATTCGAGGATCGAGAAAGGTTTGGTCAGGTAGTCGTCGGCGCCGAGCTCGAGCCCGAGCACGCGGTCGAGTTCGGTCGACTTCGCCGTCAGCATCAGAATCGGCACGCCCGAGCTTTGTTCGCGCAGACGCCGGCAAACCTCGATACCGTCAATTCCCGGCAGCATCAGGTCGAGGACGATCAGCGCGTAGTCGCGACTGCAGGCTTGCTCGAGACCGGTAACGCCGTCACCGGCGACATCGACCTCGAAAGCGCCTTCGCGCAGGTGGATCTCGAGCAAATGGCTGATGTCGGGGTCGTCCTCGACCACGAGAATGCGTTTCGCCGCGATTCGATCCGGCGAGTTGTGTCGCCCGGTCCTGGCGCCGGTTGCGAGTGGTTGGCTCACGCGTTCCTCCCTTGTCCGTTGGAGTTGGATCGCGATTCCACGGTCGAGTTCAACCCGGTCGGTCGAATTGCCAACGCGCGAGCGGGTCCTGGCGGTAATAGCGACGCAACTGCGCGTAAACCGCCGGATAATGCCGAACCAGCAAATCGGGGCGCTCGAAGAAGACTTCCGACATCACGGCGAAAAACTCGGCAGGGGACTCGGCCGCGTAGCAGTCGATGCCGGTATCCTCGCCGGCATCGCAGCGACGCGCGAAGTCGTCGTAGCCCTTGCTGAGAATATCGGTCCAGGTTTTCGGGTCCATGTCCGGGTGCAGCGGCGGAAAGCCGTTGGCATCGCCGTTTTGCATGTCGAGCTTGTGCGCGAACTCGTGGATCACCAGATTGATGCCGTCGCGCTCGCCGGCGCTGACGGCTTCGTCCCAGGCGAGCAGCACCGGGCCGCGCTCCCAGGCTTCGCCGTCGAGGTCGCGTTGCTCGATATGCTCGACGCCGAATTCATCGACGTAGACCTGGTGGGTTTCGAAGCCGGACGGGTATACGATCACGGCCGACCAGCCGTCGTATGCCTCGAGGCCGAGCTCGAGGACCGGCAGGCAGGCCTGCAGGGCGATAATCAGCGCCATCTCGCGCGTTACCGCCATGCCGTGCGCGCCCTCGAAGGCCTTGCGGTGCTGAAACAGGATCACGAGTTCCCGCAGACGACGCTGTTCATCGTCGTCGAGGCCGTCGAGCAGCGGCAAGGCGGCGAAGGCGGCGCGCCATTCCTCCGGGGTAATGTCCGAACGCGCGACCGCGCGGCGGTCCAGCCAGTTGCGAAACATTTCGATCATCGATCAGCCGGGGCGCGGCGGAGCGGCATCAGTCCGGCGTCGAGAAATGCGCCAGCTCCTCGAGCAAGGCATGGCTCAGGACCAGGCGGTCGCGGTACGGAAGGTCGCGCAGGAATCCGGACTGGCCGATGTGCAGCATGAATTCGTTGTAGGCGGTAAAGCCGTCGACGATGATCATCTTGCGCGAGCTGTCGGTATCGAACCGGGCCCAGTTCGACTTCAGGCCGGGCGGCAAATCCTCGAGCGATATGATGATCTGCCGTGACGGGTCGCCGGCATCCACCAGCACGAGATTGGCCAGCCGGTGCGGGATGCCGTCGACGCAGCGCACGTCGTGCAGCTCGTAGAAGCTCGCGTAGTCGCGACCGTCGAGGCTGTAACTCAGGGTCTTGATCGAATAGATCGCGTTGCGCTCGGCGAGCACGAAGTCGAATCGCAGGCCGAGACCGGTGCCGAAGATCTTCGCGCTCAGCTGCGCGTCGGCGGCGCTGCTGACGCGGCAGCGCAACGCGTTCATGCGCGCGAGGAATTCGACGACCGTCGCGGCGCTCTCGCCGGCGCGCTCGCTGACGAAGGCGCCGAACTCGGCAAGCCGTTCGTCGACGAACTGCGCCGGGCTGCCGACGCGAATTTCGGGCAGGACCCGATCCGAACGGTTCGACAGCTTGAGCAGCCGGCCGCCGTCGACCAGCGGCCGCGAGATGCGGCCCTCGACGACCGTCGCGTCGACGCCGGCGGGCCGGGTCAGGCGGACGACGTAGTATTCCGGCGCCTCGCCGATGATTTCGACCGGCGTCGATGCGTCCTTGGTCGCGGCGCGCGAGATCTGCGCCAGTACCTCGTCCGAGTCGAGCGCGCGGATGTTGATGTTGTAGCCGAGCGGCAACAGAATCTCGTCGTCGCCGAGCGCGGTGACGAGGTCATCGCGGATATAGCCGGCAAAGCCGATGTTCGAGCGCACCCGCAGGTAATTTTCGTAAACGTCGTCGGAGTAATTGAATATTCGCGTCTTTGGCGCGGACGCGTCGTAGCTGACCACGGTGCCGATCGGCAGATAACCGATCCGCGGCCGGCGCGCGTTGCGATTGCCCGCAGGCGCCTCGCCGAGCAGGACCGCGCCGAAATGCACGTAGGCCTGCGCGGTTTCGGCTTGCGCGGCGACAAACGCACCGGGCACCAGCAGCAGGGCCAGTAATACCCTTCGCATCGTCCCGGATGAAATCATGCGCGCCTCGCAGTTGGAATCGCCAGATTGTGTTGCAAAGCCGAACCAGGCGCAACCGCGCCCGGAATAGCGGCGCCGCTACGCCGGGATGACGCAGCCCGGTTGCCGAATCGAGCCCTCTTCGCGGGGACTCTCAGCGCGTAAGGTCCCGCCGGTTCAGCCCCTGCCCGCGCGGGCGAGGAACGCGCCCGCGCCGACGCCGACGAGCCGCGGCAGGTGCGTGTAAACGTAGAGCGCGCCCGATCCCAGCACCGAATCGACGTTGTCGGCCGTGGCCGGCAGACCCGGAATCTTGCCGGCGGCGACGATCTTGCGCAAGGTTTGCTCGATCGCTGCGGCAACCGGCTCGGCCTTCGGGTCGCCCGGGTAGCCCATCGACTGCGACAGGTCCGATGGGCCGATGAAGAAGACGTCGATGCCGTCGACCGCGAGGATTTCGTCGACCCGCTCGATCGCGGCGGCGTGCTCGAGCTGCACGCAGACCAGCGTCTCCACGTTGCTGCGCTCGACGTAGTCGCGCATCGATCCCGCCAGGCCGTAATCGCCCGGCCGCGTGCCGGCGGCCAGCCCGCGGTTGTCGCCGGGGCCGAACTTGACCGCGGCGACCACGGCGCGCGCGTCGGCGGCGCTGTTGACGTGCGGCACCTGCACGCCCATCGCGCCGCGATCCATGACGCTTGAAACATCCGATTTCGCATTGCTGCGCGGCCGCGCGATCGGAGTCACGCCAGCGGCTTCGGCGGCCATGATCATCAGTTCGGCGGTTTCCAGGTCGATCGTGCCGTGCTCGAGGTCGAGCAGCACCCAGTCGAATCCGGCATGGCCGACCATTTCGACCATCTGTGGCGACGGCACCATGATCGAGCAACCGAGCGCTGCCTCGCCGGCGTAGAGCTTGCGTTTCATGCGATTCGGATTCATTTCTGCGACTCCCGCGATATTCGCCCGAGCAGCCGGGTGACGACCTCGCCCATGTCGTCCGGCCTGGCGGCGAATTCCGCGCTCAGATCGTACCGCGTCGAACGTTCGAACAGGCGAAGGGTCGCATCGGTCATGACCGGGTCGACCCCCAGCTCGGCGAGCAATTCCCGTACCTGGACCATTTCATGGTAACGCCGGTCGTGCGCAAGTGCATGCGAGCAGACCCAGTTGCGCGCGACCGGCTCGAACCCGTCACCGGCCATCAGCGCGGTGACTTCGTGCCACAACTCGTCGCGCAGGCCGGCGCGCTCGCCGGCGAGCAGGAATTCGAGCAACAACGCCTCGAGTCCCTTCGAGAAAACGCTGCGCAGCAGCTTGAAGGTCGACGCGCGCCCGATCTCGGGGCCGTAGTCGACCGCGTCGAGACCGTATTCGTTGAGCCGCAGCGCCAGTTCGCCGGCGCGCGCGCCGCCGAGCAGTATTTGCGTGCGCGCGCCGCTGACGCCGATCGCGCCGAGAATCGCGCCTTCGACAAATCCGGCGCCGCTGGGCGCGACCAGTTCGGCGAGCTCGCGCTTGACCGCCGGCGCGGTCGAATTCAGGTCGCAGTAGACCTGGCCGGATTTCAGGCAGGGCAGACAGGCGCGCGCCGCGTCGCGCGCGGCCGTCGTGGTTACCGTGGACAGGATGATTTCGGTCGCGTCGAGCAACGCCGGCAAGCGGCGGAAATCGATCTCCGGATATGCGGCGTTGCGTGCCGCGAGGCTTGCATCGTCGTCGGCGTCCCACAGGCGGTCGTAGCACGACACCGCCGCGCCGGCCGCGGCCAGCGCGGCGGCGAAAGTCGAGCCGGCTTCGCCAAACCCCAGGACACCGATGTGGGTCATGCTATCGATCCGGGTTCCCCCGCGAGTCGAACCGATTCCGAGCATAAAAGCCGGACCGCGCGAAGTCCATACGGGCTGCCGGATCGGCGCGGAATCCGGCAAATGCCGCGACCAAATCAGACCTTGTCACCGAGGAACACGCGTCTGACTTCGTCGCTGTCGATGAGCGCTTCGGAGTCGCCCGACACGACGAGCTTGCCGCTTTCGAGCACGTAGCCGCGGTCGGCCATCGACAGCGCGAGACGAACGTTCTGCTCGACGAACAGGATCGAGATGCCTTCGGCGACGACGTTTTTGAAGATGCCGATGAGATCCCTGACCACCATCGGCGACAGGCCGAGAAACGGCTCGTCGACCATCAGCAGCCGCGGCAATCCCATCAGCCCGCGCGCGATCGCGAGCATCTGCTGCTCGCCGCCCGACATCGTGTGCGCGAGCTGGTCCGCGCGCGTCTCGAGTTTGGGGAAGATGCCGTAGACCTTTTTCAGCGACTCCGCGCGCGCGGCTTTCGCCTTGTCGTGCCAGGCGCCGAGCAGCAGGTTTTGCAACACGGTCAGGTGCGGGAACACGCGCCGGCGTTCGAGCACGTGGGCGATGCCGATGCCGGTGCGTTTGAAGGTCGGCTCGTCGCCGATCGGCGTGCCTTCGAACGCGATCTCGCCGTTGCGATGCGGTACGAGGTTGCTGATCGTGTTCAGGATCGTGCTCTTGCCGGAGCCGTTCGGCCCGAGCAGCGCGACCATCTCGCCGTCGCCGACCTCGAGCGACACGTCCCAGATGACCTGGAAATCGCCGTAGAGCACGTCGATATTCCTGATCTCAAGCAACATCGACGGTACCGAGATAGGCGTCGATGACGAGCTGGTCGTTCTGGATCTCGCGCGGCGGGCCGAAGGCGATGCGCCGGCCCTGGTCGAGCGCGAGGATGTGGTCGGAGACATCCATGATGATGTTGATGTTGTGTTCGATCGTCGCGATCGTGACGCCGGCGTCGCGCATCTTCTTGATCAGCGCGACCAGCCCGGGAATCGTCTTCTGGTCGACGCCGCCGGTGACCTCGTCCATCAGCAGCAGGCGCGGCTCGATCGCCATCGCGCGCGCGAGCTCGAGGCGCTTGCGCTGCCCGGTCGACAGCTCGCGCGCGAAGTGATGACGTTTCTCGAGCAGGTCGACGAACTCGAGAATCTCGAGCGCCTTGTCGCGCGCGTGACGGATGTCGGGCTCGTGGGCGAACGCGCCGATCATGACGTTTTCGAGCAGCGTCAGGTCGGCGAACGGCTTGAGTTTCTGGAAGGTGCGGCCGACGCCGAGCCGGCTGATGACGTCGGGCCGCTGGCCGAAGATTTCGCGGCCGTCGAAGACGACGCTGCCCGAATCGGGCCGCG
This sequence comes from Gammaproteobacteria bacterium, assembly GCA_024638385.1. GTDB lineage: Bacteria > Pseudomonadota > Gammaproteobacteria. Next base: position 96,918 of record JAHEKJ010000231.1, read on the forward strand.
TGAAGCCGGTAATCAGGTCGAACAGGGTCGACTTGCCGGCGCCGTTCGGGCCGATGATGCCGAGGATTTCGCCGGCCTGGATCTCGAACGAGATGTCTTCGTTGGCGTGGATGCCGCCGAAGGCCTTGCTCAGATTTTCGACTTTGAGGATCGTCATCGCTGGCGCTCGCGTTCGAGCACGTGCTTCGGGAACAGCGAGATCAGCCCGGCCGGGCGGAAGATGCAGATCAGCATCAGGATCAGGCCGTAGAGGATCAGGTCCTCGGCGCCGCCGGTGCCGCCGAGGTAGATGCGCGAGTATTCCGAGATCGGGATCAGGATCGCGACGCCGAGCAGCGGCCCCCAGATCGTGCCGATGCCGCCGAGCACGGTCATCAGCAGCACCAGGATCGAGATCTCGAGGTTGAACATGCGCTCCGGGTCGACGATCAATATGTATTGCGCGAACAGGCTGCCCATCGGCGCCATGATCACGGCCGAGATCGCGTAGGCGATGATCTTGTGGTTGGCCACGTTGATGCCGAGGCTTTGCGCGGCCTGCGGGTCGTCGCGCACCGCGCGCAGGCGAAAGCCGAGCTTGGAGCGGCCGAGACGCCAGACGACGACGTAGCTCACGACGAAAAACGCGAAGAAGACATAGTAGTAGGGCGCCTTGCTGTCGTGGAACTGCAGTGCCGACCACGAGCTTTCCTCGGTCAGCGGCACCCACAGTCCCGACGCCGCGCCGACGTATTCCCAGCGCTGGAACACGACCTGGCAGCCGATTCCGATCAGCAGCGTCGCGATCGCGAAGTAGTGGCCCGACAGGCGCAGCATCGGGATGCCGATCAGCACCGCGACGACCGCGCAGATCGCCATGCCGACGACGATGCCGAGCCATGGCGTGATGCCGTAGTTGACGTACAGCACCGAGCTCGCGTAGGCGCCGATGCCGAAGAACATGCCGTGGCCGAGGCTGATCTGGCCCGATAGCCCGGCGATCACGTTCCACGCCTGCGACATGACCGCGTACATGAAGATCAGGATCATCAGGTGCAGGTAGAACGGCCCCGGGCCGAGCAGCGGGAAGCCGACGAGAAACAGCGCGAGCGCCGCGAGCAGCGCGATGATCCGGTTGTTGACGTGCCAGACCGGTTCGGCGCGGGCGGTATCGAGCGCGTTGCTCATCAATACCTCCCGAACAGGCCCTGCGGCCGGTAGATGACGACCAGCAGGTAGATCGCGAACACGTACAGGAGCTTGTACGACGGGTCGATCAGCAGCCCGCCGAGCGCCTCGACGAGGCCGATGATGATTCCGGCATAGAGGCAACCGATCACGCTGCCGAAACCGCCGAGCGCCACCGCGACGAACGCGAACAGCGCGAAATTGACGCCGACGTCGGTGAAGATGAAGAAATAGTTCGACATCATTGCGCCGGCGACGCCGACGCAGCCCAGCCCGATGGCCCAGCCGAGCGCGAACATGCGGTCCGACGGGATGCCGAGGATCTCGGCGGCCTGGCGATCCTGCGCGGTCGCCTGCAGCGCGAGCCCGGTCTCGGTGCGGGTCACGAACAGGTAGAGCCCGGCGAACGCCAGCAGGCAGACGAGCCCGGCGGCGAGCTGCGGCTGGCCGATGAACAGCGGCCCGAGCTCGATGCGGCCCTCGAGCAGCGGCTCGTCGACGGTGCGAAAATCCGGCGTCCACAGCAGTTGCGCAATCGAGCGCAGGAAGATCGACAGGCCGAAGGTCGCGCAGATCTGGATCAGCATCTTGGCGTGCAGGATGTAGCGGATCAGCAGGTAGTGCGTCGCGATTCCGCACAGCGCCATCATCGCGACCGTGATCGGCAGCGATACGACCGGATCGAGGCCGAACAGCGACCACAGCCAGAACGACGAGAACATCGACAGCATCAGGTGCTCGCCGTGGGCGAAATTGACGATTTCCATCAGGCCGAAGATCAGCGACAGGCCGGCCGCGATCAGCGCGTAGATCAGCCCGATCAGCAGACCGCCGACGATCGCCTGCAGGATGATGTCGAAAGTCATGTCCTCGCGCTGCCCGGCGTCGGCTTGTCAACCACCTGATCCTCCTCGACATTTATTGCCGCTGCCGATCGAACCTCGGCGCGGCATGGCTATGTTATGATTGTCGGCCGGTTAATCAGACCAACCGCAGCTTAACGCAAAGGGGGCGTAAAATGAAAAAGATAATCCTTCCAATTCTCTCGCTACTCGCCGGATTCGGTGCGGCGCACGCGGCCGAGACCGTCAAGATCGGCGTGCTCTACCCGCTGACCGGGCCGGTCGCCCAGGTCGGCAAGGACGCCGTCGCCGCGGTCGAGACCGCGCTCGACATCATCAACAACAGCCATGACATCGACATGCCGCTGGCCAGGAGCGCCGGCCTGCCGGGCCTCGGCGGCGCCAGGATCGAGATCGTCGTCGGCGATCACGGCGGCAAGCCGGAAGTCGGCGTCGGCGAGACCGAGAAGATGATCAACAACGACAAGGTGCACGCGATGTTCGGCGCCTACTATTCGTCGGTGACCGGCGCCGCCAGCCAGGTCGCCGAGCGCGCGCGCATCCCGTGGGTCAACGGCGAGTCGACGTCGCCGCAGCTGACCACCCGCGGCTTCAAGTACTTCTTCCGCGTGACCCCGCACGACGGCGAATTCACGCAGCTGATGTTCGAGTTCATGGAAGACTTCAACAGGAAAAACGATAATCGGCTCAAGACCATCGGCATCATCCACGAAGACACGCTGTGGGGCTCCGACAGCGGCGGCACGCAGGACAAGATGGCGAAGCAAAAGGGTTACGAGGTGATCGAGAAGATCAGCTACAAGGCCAAGACGACGACGCTGAACTCGGAGATCCAGCGGCTCAAGGCGAAGGACGCCGACGTTCTGATGCCGTCGTCGTACACCTCCGACGCGCTGCTGTTCCTCAACACCGCCAAGGAACTCGACTACAACCCGAAACTGCTGGTCGCGCAAAACGCCGGCTACACCGATCCGAAGTTTCTCGAGACCATGGGCAGCAAGGCCGAGGGCATCATCACGCGTTCGCCGTTCAACACCGACCTGGCGAAGACGATCCCGCTGATCGGCCGGGTCAACGACATCTTCAAGACGCATTCCGGCGGTCGCGACCTGTCCGACGTGCCGGCGCGCGCTTTCACCGGCTTCATGGCGCTGGCCAACGCGATCAACAACGCCGGCTCGACCGACCCGAAGAAGATCCAGAAAGCGCTGCAAAAGCTCGACATGGGGCCGGAATCGCTGATCGTGCCCTACCGCGGCATCAAGTTCGGCAAGGACGGGCAGAACGAAAAGACCCGCGGCATCCTGATGCAGGTGCAAAACGGCAATTACTGCACGGTCTACCCGTTCGAACTCGCCGCCTGCGAGCTGGTCTACCCGATGCCGCGCTGGTCGCAGAAGAACTGACGCGCAGCGCGCAGAATCGAAAAGACCGGGTTCGACCCGAATGGCGCTTGGCTTAAACCCCTAAAACAGCGTCATTGCGAGCTGCGCAGCGGCGAAGCAATCTCCCGAGATCGGGCAGGGCCGAGGAGATTGCTTCGTCGCTACCGCTCCTCGCAATGACGCGTCGTTGTCGGCTCGCGCCTCCTCGCAATGACGCGTCGTTGTCGGCTCGCGCCTCCTCGCAATGACGCGTCGTTGTCGGCTCGCGCCTCCTCGCAATGACGCGTCGTTGTCGGCTGGCGTTTCCTCGCAATGACGCGGCGCCATGATGAAGGTGACAAGCTAAAGTAATGGCCATTCGGTCCCACCCGGCTTTTTTTTGCGCGACCGATTCGCCGTCAGCTATCCTGCTTGATCAGCTCGACGAACTTCGCCGGCACGCAATCCTCGTCGATACGGCGCACGGCCTGCTTGAAATCCGCCAGCGCAAAGTTGTAGGTCCACTGGCGAACCGGCTTTTCGAGCTGAAACACCGGGAAGCGAATCGCGATGTCGACGCTTTCGGATTTGTGAATCAGGTCGTCCGCCTTCAACAGGTTGACGTTGAACTGTTTCAGGTCGATCGGTGAACCGTCGCCGAGGGTTTCCCAAACGCCGGTCTGCGCCTGCTTCTCGCCCAGCGTCTCGCTGAACAGGCTGGCGTCGTCGACGGCTTGCAAGGCCTGCACCTGGATGCCGACGCGCTCGTGCGCGGCCAGCGAGACGTCGACGCCCGTGAACAGCCCGTAATTCTTCGAGACCAGGACGGGATCCTTTGCGTCGACGCCGCCGCCGGATTTGTCCGACAGGGAAATCACCAGCTTGCACTGGTACATCAGCTGCCCGAGCTTGCCGAGGCGACGGGGATCGCTGTTCTTGAGTCCGCGCAGCGAATCGTTGGTCTCCGGGACGAATCCGATCAGCGTCAGTATCGCGACGCCGGATTCGGTGGTCTCGTAGTCGTAAACGATCTCGGCTTCGCCGATCGTGATCGTTTTGATTTCGGCGGCCATGAGCAGGGTGGTCATGGCAGGCAACACCCCGAACAGCAACGCGGCAAACGCTTTCATCTCGTCTCCTCCCGCGATCTCGCCGCCGTCGGTCGTCGCTCGCGGCGCGGCTCGATCGTCGTTTCGGATCACCCTACACCGATTCGCAAAGGGTGTCGAATGGAGCAAGGATCGCGATTCGACGCAACCAGCGTCGCGACCGCAGGCACTTGTGAACCGGGGCAGGATTTGCGCCGAACCCTCGCCGCGGCGCGCCGCGGCGGCGAGCCAAACGCCGATTTCTCGCTTATACTCGGGAACCATCGCAGCGACGCTAACTTGCAAGGATTTTCTCGACTCGCCATGGATCCCCACCACGTACTCGGCATCGGCTACAACGCGACCCAGGACGAGATCAAGCAAGCCTATCGCCGGCTCGCGATGAAGTGGCATCCCGACCGCAACCGCGACTCGGTCGAGGCGAAAGAGCGCTTTCACGAGGCGGCCGAAGCCTACAAGACGCTGTTCGAAGGGGCGAAGACGCGCGGCAACGGCAACGGCGAAGACCGCGCGGGCGGCGATTACCGGCAGTACCGTTCGGACGCCTACGGACAGGAATACGATCCCGGCGAGGACGCGCAGGAAGAGTTCGCCGAGTCGGTCTTCTGGGACGTCATGCTCGACTACGCGATCAAGCTCGCGCAGACCGGCATGAACGAACACGAGATCGCGATCGACATCTGCAAGAACGGTTGCGGCGAAAAGCTCGCGCGGCGAATCGCCGACAAGGCCTACAACATCCATGCCCACTATACGCGCGACCCCGAAGCCGGCAGGCGGCGCAAGGCGAAACCGGATCGATCGACCTTCAGGGAAGAGCGCCTCGACGGCGATCTGTATCGCGCCTTCGTCGGCCAGCGCAGCTACGTGCTGAGTCCGCGCCGGGCGACGGACGACTACCTCGTCGTGTTCCGCGCGTTTCGCCGCGCGGCAGCGGGCAGCCCGCTCGCGTGGATCAGCCCCAACCGGCGCCTGCTGCGGATCCTCAATTTTGCACTGGTGCTGTTCACCGTGCTGCTGCTCGCGGTTTACTACTTTCCGGGCCCGTCGCAATACAAGCTGCTGCCCGACAAGCTGCTATTGCAATTGCCTTTCCTGGTCCTGCCGCTGATGTTCGTCTGGATGCTTTATCGCAGGCTGTGGAACGCGACCCTCGTGATGCTGCCGGTCTACGCCGCGACGATCGCCTGGTATAACGCGTCGGTGCCGGAGGCCGTGCACCGGGACCTTTACGCGCTGGCACCGGTCGCGCTGGCCGGTTTCGCGCCGTTCGCGCTGATCGCGCTGTTCGGCAACTATCTCTACTACCGCAAGGCCCGGGGCATGATCCGGCAGGCCAAGAACCTGTTCACCGACCATATCGATCAAATGGTCTGGATCAAGAACCGGGCGGGCACTTCGGCGACCGCCGCCTTGCTGTTCACGCTGGTGTTCGGCGCGGCGCTCGTGCACCTGGTCCCGCGCAACTGGGAGGTATCGGGGGCGGTCGGTTTCGCCGTATTCCCGGCCGAGCGCGCCTACCGGGCGGAGCGGCTCGAAAAGATCCAGCGGCGATCGAGCGAGGCACGGCAATTCTTCGACATCGCCGAAGCGCATTTCAACGCCAGCCCGCCCGACTACGTCAAGGCCGAGATGGCATACAGCACTTCCGCCGACAACGGTTCGCTGCTGTCGGCCTACAAGCTCGGCTACATGTACTTCACCGGCGAGGGCGCCGGCCAGAGCGACCGGCTCGCGTTCGAATACTTCCTGCGCGCAACCGACGCGCCGCTCGCATTCCAGCCCCACAAGCTCGAGCTGACCACCCGCTTTCTCGCCGAGTCCTACAACAATCTCGGCCTCATGTATCAGCACGGCCTCGGCACCCGCAAGAACCCGCGACGCGCCGCCGAGATGTACCGGCGCGCGGCCGAGTTCGGCGCCAGCGATGCGCGGCGCAATCTCGACCGGGTCGAATGGCCGGCAGGGGACGCGGACCGGCCCCGGGTTGCCTACCCGGATTATCGCTGAGGAAACCGGCCCGCGAGTCGTGAGCAAACCGGCCAGACCGAGGAAACAATTCGATGAATAATGTATCGAGACGAAAAACCCGCCGCTGGATCTGGATCGCGCTGACGTGCGGCGGCACCGCGTTCGCGGGCCAGGACGACCTCGACCGCGCGACCGCGCGCTACTATGCCGGCTATCCCGCCGATGCGATCGCGATGCTCGAGCCGCTGGCGCGCGCCGGCGACGTCGCCGCGCAATACCTGCTCGGCAACATGAGCTACGCGCTGCGGCAGGCCAACGCGGCGGGCGACTACGACCCGATCGCGTGGTATCGCATGGCGACCGAGCGCGGCTCAGCCGAGGCCGCCTATGCGCTCGGCGCGATTTACAACAACCGCTGGCTCGAAAGCCGCACCGAAGAGGACGCGCGCCTCGCCGAATTCTACTACCAGCAGGCGGCCGACCGGGGTTACGTCAAGGCCGAGGCGCCGCTGCTCAAGCTCGCGACGCGCAACAGCGCCCGGCCGAAAGCCCGCTCGCTGACCTACACCAACGAATCGTTCGCGAGCCAACAGCCGTCGCTGCCGGCAAGCAGCGAGCAAGCCACGGCCGCGGCCGGAACCTCCGGCATCGCGCCGAGCGGCGATCCGCTTGCCGACGCGACGCGACTCGCGGAAACGCTCAGGCAGCTGGGCGTCGGCGAGGATCTCCTCGGCGGCATCGCCAACGACGGCAAGGCGCCCGACAAGCAGGCCCTGCGCGGCCTGCTCGGCGGCCTCGGCGCCGACGCCCAGTTGATCGACAACCTGATGAAACTGATGGATCACGTGCAATCGGTCACCGAGCACAGCCTCGCGCCCGGCGCGAATTGATCGACGACGACGTCCGGCGGCAACCGCGCCCGGCGCGCTGGCCCCTGCCCGATGGCCCGGGACGCCGCAATCCGGGCATTGTCGGACCGCGAGATTGCTCCGACGAACCCCGTTTCCGCTCAACTTTTCGCACGCGCGGCCGATCTTCGAAGGGATGACTCCGACGATGAAAACGGCCGCAGATGCCTGGCGAAAAAACTGACGTCGATAACCGCAAAAACCCGGATGAAGACAAGGTCTTCGAGAGAGATTTGCGAAACGAGAATCGGCGGCTGAAGCAACAGCTGGCGGCGACCGAAGCCGAGCTCAGATTGAAATACGAGCGCGAGGAAACACTGTCGGCCTCGATCAAGCTCGGCTTCTGGGAATGGGACGAAATCGAAAATCGGCCGAGCTATCTGTCTCGGCAGTTTGCCGAGATCATAGGAATCAGTCACGATGAAATCTACGATCTCTATCGTTGCGAGGAAGATTTATACAAATACATCCACCCCGACGATCTCGAGCTTTACCGCCACCATATCGATTTGCATGCCCTTGAAAAAAACGCGGGGGACGGGGCGCACGTATTCGATTATCGGATTGTCAGGCCCGACGGCGAGATTCGCCACGTGCGGGAGATGGAAATCGGCGTGTTCGAGGCGGATGGCAAGCTGATTCGCTCGTACGGCGCGGTCCAGGACACCACCGAGTATCACCGACTGCTCGAGGCCAGCCGCAAGAGCGAGGAGCATTACAGTTCGCTGTTTACGCAGATGCCGCTGGGCTTCATGGAGCAAAACTACTCTGCCATCAAGCGGAAAGTCGACCGGCTGCGGGCCGACGGAGTCCAGGATCTGAAAAGCCACCTGGAGGCCCACAGCGACGAACTGTGCCAGATGGTGATCGACACATCGGTTACCCGCGTCAACGACGCGCTGCTCGAAATGTACCATGCCGAGGACCTCGGCGATTTCACCGAGGACGACGACGACGTCCGCTCCTGGTGGAACGACGAATGGGCGAGATTATACGCCTCCGAGATTGCCGGCCTCGCGGCTGAGGCCAATGTTCACGAGGCCGGGCTGGTCGAGGAACGGATCGACGGCACCTTTTTCGAGGTGCGCATGATCACCAAGGTGGTCCAGGGCTACGAGGACACCTGGGAGCGCGTGATCACGATCTACGAGGACGTCACCGAGCGCAAACGCAACGAAGCCGCGCTGATCGAGGCCAAGGAGGCGGCGGAACAGGCGAGCAAGGCGAAGAGCGAATTCCTCGCGACGATGAGCCACGAAATCAGGACACCGATGAACGGCGTGCTCGGCATGACCGAGCTGCTGATGGACGGGGATCTCGACCCGCAGGCCCGGCGCCTCGCCGCCACGGCCCACCGATCGGCCGAATCCCTGCTCGAGATCATCAACGATATCCTCGACTATTCCAAGATCGAGGCCGACCGGCTGGAGCTCGCCGACGCCGATTTCAACCTCCGGGGAATGCTCGAGGACGTCCTCGAGATGGTTGCCTCCCAGGCCCATCGCAAGGGGCTCGAGTGTATCGCCAACCTGCCGCCCGACCTGCCGCAGATAGTCAACGGCGACGAGCTGCGCCTGCGCCAGGTGTTGATCAACCTGCTCGGCAACGCGGTCAAGTTCACCGAGCGCGGCGAGATCGGGCTGTCGGTCAGCGTCACCGATCGCGGCATTAACCATTTCGACGCCTCGTTCGAGATCTCCGATACCGGCCCCGGGATACCGCTCGAACACCAGCAATCGATATTCGAGGCATTCAACCAGGTCGACAGCTCGGCCAGCCGTCGCCATGACGGCACCGGCCTCGGCCTGGCGATCGCCAGCCGCCTGGTGGACCTGATGCAAGGCGATATCGAACTGGAAAGCACTCCGGACAGTGGCGCCCTGTTTCGCCTGCAAATTCCGCTGGCCGTCGCCGCGGAAGACGTCACCAAACCGCAACCCCCCGAGGCACTCGCCGGCCTGCGCGTCCTGATCGTCGACGATCACGCGGTCAACCGGGAAATCCTGCATAACCAGGTCGTTTCCTGGGGAATGCGCAACGACAACGTTAATTCCGGGCAAAAGGCGATCGAGCATATTCGCCGGGCGCAGGCGCAGGACGACCCCTACCAGATCGTCCTGCTGGACTGGCACATGCCCGACATGGATGGCCTCGAGCTCGCGCAAACGCTTACCGCCGACCCCGCCATCCACGTGCCGCAACTCGTGCTGCTGAGCTCGACCGGATTCGACACCCGGTCCGCCACCGCGCGCAAGGCATCGATCGCGCGGTACTTGCAGAAACCGGTAAAACAGCGGGCGCTGCTCGACTGCCTGAGCGACGTGATCGGCGACCGCACTGCGGTCAAGGCGGCCACGACCGGGCAAAGGCAACATTTCGCCGGCGCGATACTGCTCGCCGAGGACAACGAAGTGAACCAGGAAGTCGCCATCGGCATGCTGATGGCGCTCGGCTGCGAGCCGGACCTTGCCGAAAACGGTGTCGCGGCCGCGGACGCGGCCGCGAGCAAACGCTACGACCTGATTCTGATGGATTGCCACATGCCGGAGCTGAGCGGTTTCGATGCGAGCCGGCGGATTCGCGATCACGAAATCGAGAATGGCTTGGCGCGGACTCCGATCGTCGCGCTTACCGCCGACGTCAGGAAAGGAGTCGAGGCGGAATGTGCCGAGGCCGGCATGGACGGCTATCTGGCCAAGCCTTTCAGCCAGCCGAAACTGGCGACCGTACTCGCGCAATGGCTCGAAACGACGGAACCGGAAGAAGACGCGAAAATCTCGCCGAAGGCCTTGCCGGGCGAAGCGGCGATCGATCCCGGTGTCCTCGACGAATTGCGCAAGCTGTCCCAATCGACCGGGCGCGACATTCTCGGCAAATCGATTCGCGCCTATTTGCGGCAAGCTCCCGGAGATGTCGTCGAACTGCGCCGGGCCCTGAGCCAGCCGGACCTGGAAGCGCTCGGGACGCTTGCCCACAGCCTCAAATCGTCGAGCGCCAATCTCGGCGCGACGGAATTGTCGGATTTATGCTTTCGCCTGGAGAACGCCGCCTACGACGAAGCCATCGATACCGCTGCCGATCTCCTCCCCGCAATCGAGGACTGCCTGTCGCCGGTTCTGCAGGCTTTGCGGCAACGGCTCGACGGCGGCGACGAGGCGCCGGAGGCACCGGCCGAATCCCTGCCCGATGCGGCCGCGGCCGCGCCGACCGTACTGGTCGCCGACGACGACGATGCGTTTCGCCTCACCACGAGCGAGGCGTTCAGGGGCGCCGGGTTCCGGGTCGTCGAGGCGGACAGCGGGGAAGCGGCGCTGTCGGTGCTCGCCGAATCCTTGCCCGATCTCGTCCTGCTGGACGCAATCATGCCCGATGTCGAGGGTTTCGAGGTTTGCCGGCAGCTGCGTAAAAAGCACGATGCGCGCGCGGTCCCGGTCATGATCCTGACCGGGCTCGGCGACATGGAGTCGGTCAACCGGGCCTTCGAATCGGGCGCCACCGACTTTATCGTCAAGCCCGTGAACCATTCGGTGCTGACCTCGCGCGTTCGCTTCCAGCTGCGCGCCGCGGCAACGCAGCGAAAACTCCAGATCAGCCAGCAGTGGCTGGCGAGCGCGCAACGGATAGCTCGCGTCGGCTACTGGCAGTGGAATTCCGCCAGCGACGATTTCGAGTTCTCTCCACAGCTCACGGAAATGCTCTCGCTGGGCGACAGCCCGGGCGCGCGCAAGCTGGATGACTTCATCGAAATGATCCACCCGGAGGATCGCGAGTTCATTCGAAACACGATCGTCAATGTCGGCATCGGCGGCGAGCCCGGTTCCTGCGACTATCGTCTGAACACCCTCGAGTCGAAGACGCTGATCGTGCACCAGGAGCTGGCGCGACCGCGCGAGTCCGGCGATATCGTGCTGGGGACGGTGCAGGATATCACCCGGCAACGCGAGTCGGAGAGGAGGATCCGCCAGCTCGCCTATTCCGACGAATTGACCGGGCTCGCGAGCCGCGCTTATTTCCACAAACACCTGGAGGACGTGATCAAGGCCGCGCACCGCCGCAGCGAACGTTTCGCGCTGATGTTCCTGGACCTTGATGGGTTCAAGGACGTGAACGACAGCCTGGGCCACGACGCGGGCGACATGTTGCTCAAGGAAGTCGCCCAGCGGCTTCGGGATGCCTTGCGCGAAACCGACTTCGTCGCGCGCCTGAGCGGCGACGAATTCTGCATCATGGTCGACGACATTACCGACCAGTACGACGCGGCCCATGTCGCGAGCCGCTGTCTCGAGGCACTGAATGCGCCGATACGGCTGGGGCACCAGACCATCCGCCCGCGCTGCAGCATCGGTATCGCCTATTACCCGGCCGACGGCGAGGAATCCAAGGCCTTGCTGAAGGCGGCCGACAGCGCGATGTACGCTGCCAAGGAGGCCGGCAAACACCGTTACGTGTTCTATCAGCCGGAGTTCACCGAAAAAGCCGAAAGCCGGCTGACGATCGAACAGGACCTGCGCCAGACCATCGACAACGACGAGCTCGAGCTGCATTACCAGCCGCAGATCGACGTCAGGAGCGGCCGCATGGTCGGGGTCGAGGCCCTGATTCGCTGGAATCACCCGGAGCGCGGGCTGATCCCGCCCGGGGACTTCATCGAAATCGCCGAGCGCACGCGGTTCATCAAACCGATGGGCGCGTGGGTACTGAATACGGCGTGCCGCCAGGCCATGGAATGGCGCGCCATGGGATTGCCCCACTTCCGCATGGCGGTGAATATTTCGTCCAGCCACTTCCGCGATCCCGATTTCCCCGACATGGTCGAACAGGCGATTACGGACAGCGGCTTTCCCGGCGCGGCGCTCGAGCTCGAGATCACCGAAAGCGTGACCCAACCCACCGCGGAAAACCTGTCGATCTTCGACCGGCTCAAGGCCATGGGGATCAAGATCGCAATCGACGACTTCGGCACCGGATACTCGTCGCTGGCGTCGTTGAAACATCTTCCCATCGACCAGCTCAAGATCGACCGGGCCTTCATCATCGACATCATCGAGGACCCGAAGTCGTCCATACTGCTCGGCACGATCGTCGGCGCCGCGCATGCGCTGGGGCAGACCGTGGTCGCCGAGGGGGTCGAGGAAGAAAATCAGGTGAAGGTTCTGGGCGCGCTGGGTTGCGATATCATCCAGGGCTATTACTTCAGCAAGCCGGTCCCCGCCGACGCCATCCCCGAACTGTCGCTGCGCGAATTCTCGAGCCGTTGCGGATCGGCCGGACCGCAACGCCCCGAACGGCAGGCGAAGACCGGATGAGCGCCAGCCCGACGACCGCCGAAGCGCCCTGCTTGCAGCGGCTCAGCACGCTGAAATTGCCGACCCTGCCGGCCGGGACGCTGTTCCTGTTCGAATCCCTGACCAACGAGCATATCGACTTCGCCGAACTGGCCGGGGTACTGGAAAAATTTCCGAGCATTGCCGGCAAGCTGATATCGCTGGCCAACTCGGTCTGGTCGGCGCCCACCTCTGAAGTGACCTCACTGGAGAACGCCTGCGCGCGCCTCGGTTTCGGCGTCGTTCGAAGCACCAGCATCGCGCTCGCGATCGCCGCCCCGTTCGATTCGGCGAGGTGCCCTTCGTTCGATCCCGAGCGCTATTGGTGCAGCGCCCTGTTGACCGCGGATGCCGCTTCGCGATTGGCGCTCGCGGTGTCCGTCGACGTCGGGCTAGAGCCTTCGACCGCCCGCGCCGCTGGGCTGTTGCACGAACTGGGCCTGCTGTGGCTGGTCGACAAGCTGCCCGACGAGGTCGATCAGGCCCTCGTCATGGTCGAGAAACAGCTCGAGGCAAACCTGCAATTGGCGCTGTCGCGGGTGCTGGGCTTCGACCAGGAAAAAGCGACGGCCCGTCTCGCCGACGCCTGGGGTCTGCCCGAAACCATGGCCAGGGCGATGACGCATTATCGTGATATCGGATATCGGGGCCCGCAAGAAGCGATAGTCGCTAACGTCGGGCTGGCGGTTACGCTGGTATCGGCGATTCTCGCGGACCAGCCCTGCCCGCCGCCCGATGGGCGCTTGCCGGCCCTCGGCATCGCGGCAGCGCATTTCGCCGAAATCCATGCGACGCTGGCAGGGCAACTGGAAAGAACCAGGGCAGTCGCCAGGGTACTGGTCTGATTGTCCGTACCGGCTCGGAACCCGGCAAATATCGCGTCTCCCGCCCATCGCCTCGAGAGAGGACCCGCTCGGCCAGGATAATCATGATAGCCGCGAGGATGGTGCCCAGGGGCGGAATCGAACCGGTCCGCGCTCGGCACCGACACGGGGATTTTCAGTACGAGCTGCGAAGTAAAAAGCTCTATTTTTCAAAAACTTAAGGGGCGTCCGTTGCGGGACTCTGCATTACGAATGCATAACCGTGCACAACTGATCCCCGCAAAACTCCGTGCGAAACAGGGTTGGCGCAGGCGGTGATACCTTCATATTTAGCTACGATTGGAAGAGCCTGGTTATCAACCAGCTGCTCGCTTAATTTTCCAGGGTCAGGGCATGATCTTCGGTTAGCTGCAAACGGATTCCCATAGATCGGCCTTCGCGGTTCAGGGTTTCCTGCAGCCACAGGCTGTCGCCTTCCGCGGCATGCCGCAGACTGAATTGTTTGATTTGCATCGGTACCAGCTTCAATTGAATCAGTTTTCCGGAGCCGGGATCGATATCGGCGAAATACATTAGCACCAGGTCATCCCGGTATTCCTCATAACCACTAATACCTTCATAGTCATTGATGAAATCACCACTGCCATAAATAATCAGTTTGCCGTTATATACTTCGAGCGGCTTTGGATGATGTGAAGAATGACCATAGATAACATCGACGCCAGCTTCATCGATAAGTCGATGGGCAAAATCGATATGGCCCCGGGGAATGGCATAGCCCCAGTTACTGCCCCAATGAATGGAGGCAACAACGATATCGCCAGCCTGCTTCAAGGTGCCGACCTGTTGCTTGACCCGCCGCACGGTGCGGGCTGTCATATTTGGCAACAGGTTCACGCCCGCTTTATCCGCCTGCGCCGCCCACTCAGATGGAATGCCGCTTGATCGGAAGCCATAGGAATACACGATGACTCTACCTTTCTCTGCCACATCGATAATCGCAGCCTGTTCCGCCTGCCGCCGATTCTCGCCCGCGCCTGAAAACCTGATCTTGCTGCCTGCTAATGAAGCCAGTGTTTCCGTGAGCCCGGAGTAACCCCAATCAAGCACGTGGTTATTCGCGAGCGAGCAGTAATCGATACCGGCTTCGGCAAGACAGCCAATATTTTTGGGATGCATCTTGTAATGAATTCCCTTACCCGGCCAATAGTCATGGCTCGTGGTAACGCTTGTTTCCAGGTTTATGAGTCTCACATCCGGCGCGATCCGTTGCCATTCCAGCAATGCCTCTCCCCAGAGCGTCTTACATTGTAATGGCGTCTGAATCGGGCCATTAACGGCTTCTGCCAGCGCAACATAACGCCTCGCATCTTTAACGAACGACTCATGTAAACGAGGATTACCCGGATAGGGTAATGCCTGGTCGATACCGCGCCCGGTCATGACATCACCGGCCATGAACAGGGTAATGATGTGACTTCCGGGCATCTTTGCAGCATACGCCACTGTTGGCAGACCCGCAGTAACAAGTAACAGGACAAAGCTGTAGAGTCCGAATTTGCCAGGCACCAGGATGTTCAGCACATGTTTCGTCAAACCTGCTATTCCTTGAACCGCAACAAATCTTGAAGCATCCTTTCAAGCCCCTGAACGACATGGCCCATCCTGCCATAATCGACTTTGTCCAGGGTATCCTGTGGCATGTGGCAATAAGGAAATCGATACAATGCGGTATCCGTGAACATGACTGCGGGATAGCCCTGTTTCCGGATGGACCTGTGATCAGACCAGTCGACCCCGGGGATGAAGGCCGGGGCGGCAATCCCCTCTGACGCGAAGGTTGCATGTGCCCTGAAAGCGCCAGGAAAGCGCCAGGAAAGCGCGTCACCAGGCTACGGGAGCGCAGATTGCCGACAAAAGCAATGAAATTTCCCTGGTTCGGATACAACAAACCGAACGATAGCCTAAAAAAAGCTAAGCCTTTTAAGATCAGGTGCCATTGTCAGTCTCACCAAGCCGTGCAACACGATGCGTTATCCCGGTTACGATTTCGTAATTAATCGTCCCGAGTATGTCCGCCAGTTCGTCCGCGCCGATCTCTGCCTCGCCCTGCCGGCCGATAATCACGACTTCGCTGCCCAGGCCGACACGGCCGCGCAGCCGGGTAACGTCCAGCAAACTCTGGTCCATGGTGATGCGTCCTACCTGTGGACAGCGCAGCCCCCCAACCAGGACTTCGAACCGGTTGGAAAGGTTGCGGTTGAGACCATCGCCATAACCCAGCGGGATGGTCGCAATCAACGAAGGCTGCGTGGTGTGAAAGCTATGGCCGTAACTCAGGCCGACACCGACAGGCACTTCCTTGAGCATGGTGATCTGTGTTTTCCATTCCAGTACTGGCTTCAGCTCATTAACCAACGGATTGGCAATTTCCCGGGAAGGACGCAATCCGTACATGGCGATTCCCGGTCGCACCGCGTCAAAATACGAGCCCGGCAAATCCAGAATCCCGGCGCTGTTTGCCAGATGGCATATCTCTATGCCGCAAGATCTGGCTAGCGCCGCCAGACCCTGAAATCGCCTGATTTGTTCATGGGAGAGCGTCTTGTCTTTCTCATCGGCACAGGGAAAGTGGCTCATAAGCCCGCGTACCCGTAATCTCGGAAATGCCTGACATTGTGCCAGGAAGGACTGGACTTCGGACGGCGTAACACCAATCCGCCCCATACCCGTGTCCACCATGAGATGCACCGAAATTTGCCGGTCGGCCTTTTCCGCCTCGACCACCAGTGACTCCACCATCTCCATGGTGCACACCGCAGGTTCACAACCATAGGCGACGATTGCCTCACTGTGCTCGGGAAGTGTGGCTGATAACAGCAAATAATTTGCGTGCAGGCCTGCGTCAACAAGTACCACCGCTTCGCTGATATGGGCAACACAGATGGTGTCGTAGCCCGACTTGAGCAGGTGGCGGGCAACGAGTTCCATTCCATGCCCATAGCCATTCGCCTTGATGGCCGGCCACATGGGCCGCGCTCCGACCAGATTCTGTAACAGACGCAGGTTATGCGTCAGCCGGTCGAGGTGGATATGAGCCCTGCTGAGGTGGCGTGTCTCACTCATAACTACCGGTCCACCCGCAGGTCTTTGCTCAGTGGATACTTTTTCACATATTCCGAAGTCATTGCCGCAACCAGGGCACTGTAGTTGGGCACGAAACTTAGCTCGTCGCCGATGCGAAAAGCCGCGGTCGCAGCGGTCATATCGACAATCAAATAGCCGCTGGAAGCACCAACAATGCTAATACCCGGCTCACGGGGTGTAAGGCCAGCCACATCTACATCTTCGCGACCCAGGTTCAACAGCCCCCGCAACACTACACCCCGATCCTCGAATTGCGGCAATCCGCCGAAAGCATCTTCGCCTCGATCGCCGACGGGAAGCGATGGTTTATTTTTAATTTCCAAAATTTCGGCATGAATCACGAAGGCATCCTGGAAGGTATCCGGCCAGGGCTTGCGTTGCGTGGTTTCACGGCCGAGCAGGATGGCTTCGCCGATACGGGCATGGTTAATCCTTGCCGGCATCTTGCCCGCCGCGATCAACTCGAGTCCGCTGGAGTTTATGCCGGAAATCCATTCCAGCGTGAGGCCGAAGGTCTGCTCTATCTCAACCGCAAGCTCCACCAGGCCCCGCATATTTTCTGCGCCGGGCACAACCCCGCCAAAACAGGCCAGATTAGTGCCCAAACCCTTGATACGGATACCCGGCAATGCGATCGCGGCGCGCACCAGCGAGACCAGATCATCCGGCCAGACGCCTTCCCGCAAATCGCCCAGATCCACCATGACTATCACATCATGGATTCGATTGTGGCGCTGCGCCGCATCAGACAAGGCTTCCATTACGCCGAACTCCGAGTTCAGGCTGACATCCACCTTCTCGACCACGGCATCCACCGTGCTTATGGCTGGAATCCGCACCATCATAAACGCCGTATCCACGCCAGCCGCCTGCATCCGCTGGATATTTTCCAGGCGTGAATCCGCAATCGAGGAAACGCCACCACGCAGCATTGCGCTAGCAACATCCGGTTGACCACAGGTTACTTTGGTAACACCGGTTACTTCGATGCCGTTTGTCCGGCACAGACTAACAATGGTGCGGGCATTGTGCTCAATTTTCTCGAGATCCATGGTCACCCTGGGAGTCATCATCGCCCTATTCCGTTTCACGTAATCTGCGCACGATGAAACTGGCCACGTCCTGCCCGGTCGTACCCCGACCGAATCCAGCATCCAGGCCGCATTCACGTGCCAGGTCGTCGGTTACCTGGGTGCCGCCGGCAACGAGCAGCAAATGCTCCCGCAGTCCACGCCCGGTGGCCAGTTCATGCAGGTGCCGCATGTGCTGCCGATGTATATCCGCGTGGGTGACGATAGTGGAGATCAGTACCGCACGGGCACCGGTTTGTTCGGCTACATCGAGAAGGCGCGCCACGGGTACCGAGGTGCCCAGATCATGGCAATAAAAGCCGTACTTTTCGATGCCGCCGTGTTTGATATCGAGAATTTCGTGCAGCCCCACCGAGTGTTCATCTTCGCCCACCGTAGCCGCCACCAGGTGAATGTCACGCGGACGCACCCAGGCCTCGATCTCCTCATCCCCCAGAACTTCGACAGGTTGCGGCATCGGTAGCTGATCGATGGCGATGGCAACATCGAGCACCCCCTTGATTTCGAACATGCTGCCCTCCGCCGGGTGCATGACCCTGCGGTTGATGACCTTCGGATCCTGCAGCCCCATGTGTACCGCCATTTGCAGCGCCGCCGCTTCGGCCACTCGCGGACTCTCAGGCACAAACAGTGTCACGCAAACGATATTGTCACCGTGTTTTTCAACCTCGGGCCGCAGTAAGCCTTCATTGCGTTCCGCGAGAGTCCGCTGCAAACGATTGGTCACGTTATCGTCGGCGTCCAGTTCATCGATGTACTGGATCTTTGCCGGATCACACAGGGTGCAGCCGCCATAGCCGTCGCATTGCTTGCCCGCGCCCTGATCATAGCTATTGTTACCGAAATGACTGCAGACCGGCGCGCCATAGTCGGGGGCACGCGCGATTACCGTACCTGCACCATCACCGCTATCGGGATCACGCACGATGCCGTCGCCTTTGCGTTCCGGGAAGAATCCCTGGTCGACAAACTGGCCCGCCGCCACCGCCGCATAATAACCACCGTTCTCCAGGATCTCCTCCACGAACAACACGGCGCGCTCTTTGAGTTCACGCGCCTGCTGTCGCAACGGCCCATCGTCTTTCAACGTAAGTTGCTCCGCCAACCCATCGATACCCATGAGCGTCTGCCGCGCCGTGTTCACACCAGCAACATTGTTATAATGCCAGGGAATATTACGGCCCTCATCCGGCGTGATCGTGCTCTGGATATCGGTTGTGGTCAGCCGTGAAATCAGCGTGTCGAGAACATGCGTGACGCTGGCCTCCACCGTGTCAGCCTCCATGTAACGGGTATTTTGCTGGGCGCGGAACCGGTACCCTGCAAAAAGTTCGCGCAGGGCGACGGCGTAAGGCAGGTCGAGTCGCAGCTTCGGTGCCGGCGGTGCGGTGGGCGGTACCGTCGACAATGCAATCAATTCCTGCGGCATCCCCGCCGCGCGCGAATAGGCACAATTGATCGCATGTTGTACAAACAGTTCCGGCGTGACCTTCCAGGCCTCCTTGGCGGTGGCGTTGGCATTATGCGCGCCGTCCAACTGCAGGATGCCGGCATCCGCCAGCACTCGCTTGGCCTCGGCAGCATCGATGAAGGAGCGGTGCATATTGACGTCACGGTAAAGCACGTTGTACTGGGGATCCTGATGCGCACCATTGACACCCTCCTCGGCGAACAGCACGGCAATGTCCGGGCCGGCGAGACCGCTCACATAAGAATGAAAATTGATCGGCCTGCCTACTTCGTCTTCGATGGCATCGAGTGCCTTACGCGTGGCACGTATTTGTTTGCGTGAAATGGGAATCCCGCCAACACCTTCCGGAGTACCCTCGACCAGGCCATCGATATGGGATTGGCCGGTAGTGCGAATCACCATTATATGGTCAGCGCCATGCCAGGCCGCCATGCGCATTCGGCGCAGGTCATCCTCGAAACGTCCGGAGGCAATCTCCGTGGTAATCACCATGTCACACTGCGGATCTATGTTTCCGAAATAATGTGCGGCAGCCAGTGGCACGGAACGCTCGAGACTGGCGGAACTATTTTTATAAACGAAGGGCCCGAGCTGCTGGTTTTCGATTTTCCGACGCCAGCTCCAGCCTTTGCGTTTCGGCCGATACCGATCCAGATCCCTGAGGACCTCTTCCACATCGAGTTTCTGCTCGGGATCAAGCTTCATAACGGCAGGTTCTCCCAGTATCGTCCCGCCAGCAGCGCGTTACCCGCCTCGCGCACGGAAATACCTTTTTTCCTGGACAGCTCCAACACAAGGCGCCCTGCGCCATGGCCAAGCAGTCCGTGTTGCCCGATGGCATCGACCAGCGCCCCGGCCTCGAGACTCGAAAAACCCATGCGCAACAATACCGAGCGCTCGATAGACGGCGTCGTGTGAGTGCGCGCCTCTTCGATCAGGGGTTCGACGATTTTTTCCACCAGGCTCCAGAAATGCGCATGCAGCTCTTCATCCGAGAGACCGCGCAAGCGCTGGCGGCGCGCTGCAAAGTCGTCTTCTCGCTCAGGACATTTCATCGATAACCTCCTCGACGTAATCCTGGCTGCTGCGGGTTTCGGCGGCAAGAAATTCGATATCGACCTCGTTTAGACGAACACCCTCGGGGAGCGACTCGATGGCATTGCGCAAGTACGACCGCCTGACCTGGTCCAGGTCGATGTCGGCTACGGCGATCTGAGACGGACACTCCGGAATCACGATATTCTGCCCGGGTTTACTATCCCTGGGATCACCCCGCCGCACCTCGATACCCAGCTGTTTGGCAAGATTGAGTTGCGCCAGCGGATGCTTGCCGGCGCCGGTGTACTCGGTCTCCTGCACCACGACGATCCTGTCCCGGTCGAGTTCCCGGGCGATGGCAAAGGCGGCCGCGAGCGAAGTATTTCCGGCAGGCCCGCGCTCGAGCCCCTCCAGTTCCGCCAGAACCTGGGTAATGTAGAACACCTCACCCTGGGTTACGGTGACAAAACGATCCATGTAGCGCAATGGCCGCGCGGCATTGCGCGGCACATCGGCACGATCCGGCCAGGTGGTGAACGGCATCGAGAAACCGGTGTGGCCGGTAGTAAACGATTTACGGTTGAAATCATGGTCCGATGCCATGTGCAGTCCGGCGAGATCGACGCTGGCGGCAATCACCCCGGTGTCCAGGGCTCCGGCTTGCTTGAGCCCCCGGGCTGTGCCCGTCAGATTGCCTCCGCCGGCGTGCGTGGCGATCACCAGGTCGGGATAGCGCCCGCATTGCTGCTGCACCTGTTGAGCGAGTTCGTAGCCCAGGGTTTCGATCCCGAGTATTGAATACGGTGTGTAAAGCGAAGCGTTGAAGAAGCCGCTTTCCTCGAGCACGCCTAAAAAAACAAAAAACAGTTCCGGGCCGACCGAAACCCGAATGACTTCTGCGCCATAGGCCTCGCAGGCCCGGGTTTTCTCCGCAATTTCCGGTTGCGCGATACCTCGGCTGTCAAAAGCTTCCTGTACCACGACACAACGCAAGCCGGCCTTGGCTGCCTGTGACGCCACCGCGGCACCGAAATTCCCGCTGGTTGCCGCGGCGACACCGACATGACCACGGCTTTTGGCCTCGCGGACCGCCAACGCAGCGCGACGATCCTTGAACGAACCCGACGGATTGGCCGCTTCGTCCTTAACGAATATTCGCGCCCCTTTGCCAGGCTGGGCGACGGCACGCACCAGTGCGGTGATATTCTCGAGTTCCAGCAATGGGGTATCGCCGACCGCGGTACGGCGCTGCACCACGCGCACCTGATCGATCGTATAACCCGTGTCGCTAAGCAAC
Source organism: Gammaproteobacteria bacterium (assembly GCA_024638385.1). Taxonomy (GTDB): domain Bacteria; phylum Pseudomonadota; class Gammaproteobacteria. The sequence goes on from JAHEKJ010000231.1 coordinate 118,492, forward strand.
CGTTCGTAGTCAAAGGCCAGCGCGCCGTTAGCGTATTGGCTATAGTCGATGCCGAGCGATGCCTTGATGATTTCGTCCCGCCGTCCCATGATTTTGGCGTAACCGAATTCCCCGCTCATCGGACCCGCCCCTGTTCACGGAGGATGGCACGCACTTCTCCGCCTATGCCGGAGAGTTCGGGGATAGGCGGCCCGAAGCTGTGGTTGTAGGCGGGATTGGTTGCGATTAATCTGCCCCGCAGACACCTTCCCGTTAGCGTCTCGATCTCGGCCTCGTCACCCATGGCCGCAGCAGTGACGAGAAAGCCCTTCACTCGCAGTTCCAGGGGAACTTGCCGGGTATCCTCGGGCACCTGCGCCGCACGTTCTCCCGCATCCAGTGCAATTTTGTGGATCTCAACCCAGGCGCCCTGCGCGATCAGTTCAGACATGCCTGACCTCGATCAGTTCCTCGGGCAAGAAACGGCGCGCATCGGCCAGCATTGCAGCAGACACCGGCAGGTCCGCCATGCTGTGCAGTCCGGGTGCTGCATTCAGCACTCGTGGAATCGTGTTTACCGCAAGCGCCATGGTTGCCTGTCCTCCCGGAATTTCAGGACTGCCGGCAAGGCTAACATGTGGCGAGCCTTTTATTTCGATGCTGTCTCCAGTCTGAATACCCGCGAGTCGCGGCTCTATTTGCTGCGGATGAACAAGTGTAATTACCGGCATGCCGCCCACGTACGCTATCGCCGTGTGGTGACAACCGGCTACCTGGCCGGGCTCTACGGCCACAAAGGCCGTGGCGCGTTTTACCTGCGAGACAATGGGCTCGCGCGTTTCCTGGATCTGCTCGATCTCCCAGCCGATAGCCCTGGCAATCATGTGCATCGACTCGATAAATCCGACATGTCCGACGATGGTGCCATTTTGCACACCCTCGTGAAACGCTTCCGGTGTCAGGCCCACACCCTGGCTCATGAGCACCGATGGGCCGTAAGGAGAAAGATCATTGATGCGTCTGGCCGTAATCGTGTGGATATCGGCGCATACCCCGGTCAGTGTAATTACCAGTAAATCGAGTATAAAACCAGGGTTAACACCGGTGCCGAGTATCGATATCCCGTGGCTGACTGCCTCCCAGTGCAGCGATTCCGCCAATGCCGGATATTTATGCCGGGGGTACGCCATCTCTTCGGCAATAGAGATGACGTTGATGCCGTGTCGTACCAGGGTGGATATTTCGCCTGCCGCATCGGTAGCACGGGAACAGGTAGCCTGAATTGCCACCTCGGGTCGCGTTTCCTCGATGACCCTTTCGAGGTCAACGCTAATCGGAATGCCTAGCGCTTGATCGAGTCCTATCGCCTGGCCGAGGTCCAAGCCAACACGATGAGCCCTTCTGCCAAAGGCTCCGACCAGCTCCAGGCCTCGTTTGGCAAGCACCATTCGGGCAATTCCAGAGCCCATTTGCCCGGTCCCTAAAATCAGCACTCGGATAGAATCTCGCATATGATTTTGGCTGCACCGCAACACGGCTATCTTATAAGCTGAATCGATAGCTTGATTGACGATCATCAGCTCCGTCTGCTTCAAATTGATCTAGATTTGCACAAATATGCCGACGCTGGATCCAGGCAGGAGGAAAACCATGCAAACCATAGAAATCACTAGAGACAATTGGCAAAGCTTTTTCGACCAGGTTTCCAGAGCGCTACGGGGCAAACTTATCCAGATCGAAGTCGACAGCCTCGAACTGGGTGCCCAGATCGAAGTGGATAAATTGTCACTTAACGGCTTAACCTACGATGTAAAAGATGATGCGTTTATCGTCAGCACAGATGAAATCGAGCACGTTATCCGCTCACCGCAACAGATTTTTGCCGCTGACGGAAGCGACGGGATTAACAGCCTCAAGGTTCACTCGGCGGATGGTACCGAGCAAATAATCAACTTTTCGGAACCACTGGCGCTACCGCCGTCGAATCAGGAAGAATCCGCATGAGCCTGAGAGAGACCTATGAAAAGAAAATGCAGGCACAGCTTCACCAGGTGAAAACGGAGATCGACGAACTCAGGGAAAAGGCCGATCAGGCGGAGACCAACCTGGAACTTGAATATTACACGCTAATCGAAGAACTGCATTTAAAACTGGACACAGCCAGTCAAAAGTTCCAATTGCTCAAGCAGGCCAGTGAGGAGAATTGGGATGAATTTAAATCCGAGTTCGAGACCGTCTGGAATTCACTACGTGAGCTGATTAAATCAATAACTGCTCCCTGAACCCACCAGCCCTGGACGACTATCACAACTGATTCAAGATCTTTGGCAATACGCAATTCGTCGGTGGCGGCTGTCTGGTAAGATTAGACTGGATGCGGAACTAAAATAAAACCAGTAAAAAATACACACGAAGTTAACCCGATTTCAGAGTTATGCCCTGACAAACAGGTATTCCGGCCCGTGCAGGCTGGACTGTCGTGGCGCAATCCAGAGAACCTGGACAGTGTCCTTGCCTAATTGGTCAATCAGAGCGCGAAGCAGATCCGTTTCAGTCAGAATGCCTGCAATCTAGCCATTGGCATCTACAACGGGCAGGCCTCCGATTCGACCATCGATCATTTGTTTGGTTGCCTCTGCCAGTAGTTCGCCAGGTGCCATAGTAATTAGAACCGTCCTGAATGCGCGATTTCACGATAACTTTGAACCAGGATAGTCACGAAACAAGCGCTATCGCTGATGGACGACCCATGGACTATAAGTCCCCGTGTCATTCATCGGAATAATGGTGCCCAGGGGCGGAATCGAACCACCGACACGGGGATTTTCAGTCCCCTGCTCTACCGACTGAGCTACCTGGGCATGGGATCGCGGAAGCGCGTATTAAATCCGCGCGCGGGCGATCCGTCAAGTCCGGCGCGGCGCGCGGGCGGAAATCCCGCAAATTTCGCTAATCTGCGGCAAATCATGCCGTTTATCGCCAAAATTAAGCCGTTTATTCGGCAAAACACGCTTTCTAGACCTGGTTCACCCCGCCGGCACAGGGATTTTCTATATGATGCGTTACCGGTGTCGATCGACACCATGGCGAACTGCGCCACAACGGCGGGTCGAGGAAGAGCCTACTTGAAATCGTCGGTCGCAATATTCAAACGCACGACCGCTCCAATCGCGGCGGCGCTGCTCGCACTCGGCCTCGCCGGTTGCGGCGGCGGTAGCGGCGGCGGTTCGTCGGGCGACGGCGCCGAGATGGGCGAGTTCTCGCTGCGCCTGACCGATGCGCCGTTCAACGAGGCAGCGGTCGTCAAGGTCACCTTCAAGGCCGTACACCTCCAACCCGCCGACGATGACGACGACTGGGTACGTCACGTACTGCCAGAGCCGCTGTCCGTCGACCTGATGACCCTGCAGGGCATGGCGGCGGCCGAACTCGTCGTCGACCTGCCGGTACCGACCGGCGACTACAAGGAAATCCGCCTGCTGGTCGACGACAGCGACCCGGCGAACAATCAAATCGAACTGAACTTCGTGGGTGGCGGGCCTTTTCCCCTCGATATCCCAAGCGGCAGCTCTTCCGGCCTCAAGATCGAGGGGGATTTCACGGTCGGTGCGGAGCGGCCGACGACGCTGACCGCCGACATCGACCTGCTGCAGTCGCTGGTGCTGGTGGGCCCCGGCGATTATCGCCTGCACCCGGTCATCCGGCTGGTCGAAAACAGTGGTGCGGGCCACCTGCGCGGCAAGACCGATGTTTCGAAGCTGGACGGCTCGACGACGAGCTGCTCCGACGGCGATCCGACCACGCACAATGCGGTCTATGTCTATGCAGGCCATGATGCCGATGTCGAGGATATCGACCAGTCCGACAAGGACGACGACCAGCCGCTGACGACGGCGATGATCAAGCTGGATAAAAGCGGAGGTTACGTTTACGAGGTCGGATTCCTGCCCCCCGGCGATTACACGCTTGCCTTCACCTGCAAGGCCGACCTCGAAAATCTGGACAGCGACGACGACTTGTCGTTCTTCGATATTCGGGACGTCACGATCCTGGTCAGTAACGTTCTGTTCCTCTAGAGCGGTCTCGGTTTTCCGGCGCCCCGAAGGATCGACCCGGCGAGGTAACTGCTAATACTCATGTTCCGTCTCAAGGCAATTCTCCCGACGATACTCGCGCTCGCGCTTGCCAGCGCCGGGTCCGCGGCGGCGCAACAGCTGGACGACGCCGGACTCGAGGCGCTGCTCGAAATTCTGGACCAGCAAACCACCCTCGCGACCAGCAGCAAGCTCAACGCCGATTTCGTCCCCGGCATGGTCAGCGTGCTGAGCGCGCGCGAGCTCGAACGCCGCGGCCTGCGCGACCTGTGGGAAGCACTCGACCTGCTACCCGGCGTGCGCACCTATCTCAACGCCACCGGCATGCGCGCGATCACGGTACGCGGCATCGGCGACCTGTTCGAACCGGGCAAGGTCAAGCTGCTGCTCAACGGCGTGCCGCTCAACGCGTCGGCGAGCGCGACCACCGGCACGATCTTCGATACCCCGGTTGCGCAGATCGAGCGCATCGAGCTGATCCGCGGCCCGGGCTCGGCCGTGCACGGCGAATTCGCCTATGCCGGCGTTCTCAATGTCATCACGCGCAAAGACATCACCCAATATGCCGCCGGCCTCGAGACCGGCGGCGGCAGCGCGGCGGCGTTATTCGATTTGACTCCGCCAAGCGGCGACTTCGAGGCGAGCCTGAATCTCGCGGTGCGCGCGAGCGATGGCGAGGATATCGATTCCGGGCGCGATCGTGCCGGAGCCCTGCCGAGCAATGCGCCCGGTTCGATCAACAACCGACGAGAATTCGTTTCCGCGATCCTCGACGTCGAGGCCGGCGACTGGCACGGGCTCGTCCAGCTGCAGCGGCTCGGCCGGGGCGATTATTTCGGCAGCAACGACCTGTTGTCGCCCGACGCCTCGGGCGAGATCATCGTCCACGAAACGTTTTCCGCCGTACTGACCCGGAACTTCGGCTTCGGCGACGGTATCGACGGCGCCTGGACGCTCGGCGCGCTATACAACCGGAGCGACAAGGACGGCCTGTTTCTCGGACCTCCCGAGGCCTTCGGCGGGCTGGCCGGCGACGCCGACGTGTTCGCCGATTCCGTGCTCGAGGAACGGCGGCTCGACGCCAAAGTCAGCCTGCGGGCGGTGCGCGGCGCGCATACCTGGTACGGCGAACTGTCGGGCGCATTGGTCAAGGCGCTCGAGTCCGAGCAGTCCGGCAACCTGGACCCGGACAATCCCAACCTCATTTCGCCGACGATCAACGATTTGCCGACACCGGTCGATGCCGGCGACGAGCGCAGGTCGATTAGCCTCGTACTGCAGGACGAGTACCGAATCGACGCCCTGACGACCCTGACTACCGGGCTGCGCCTCGACGACTACGAACACGTTGGCGAGCACCTGTCGCCGCGTATCGCGCTAGTGCATCGCTACGACGATAACCACGTCTTCAAGACCCAGCTGGCGCGCGCGTTTCGACCGCCGTCACTCATCGAGGAAGCGGGCGCGATCGGCGACATCGACCCCGAAATCAACGACACGATCGAGTTCGGCCATATCTTCGAGCGTGGCGACCGGGTCTTGCGCAACACGCTCTACTACACCCGTCTCGACGACCTGATCTGGTTCCAGGACAGCCCGCCGTTCGGCTACCGCAACGTCGGCTCGCAGGAGCTGACCGGCTACGAAGTCGAACTCGAGCAAACCCTGGCCCCCGACTGGGACCTCAACGCGAGCCTGTCGCTACAGGACTATGCCGACGAGGGCCTGCCCGGCGAGACGCCGTGGATGCTAAAGCTCGGCATCGGCTACACGCTGGCGCCGCTGACCGATCTCTACGTGCAGCTCAACGCGATCGGCGAGCGCGATCGTGCAGAGGAGGACGCGCGCGGCGATTTCGAGCAGACGGCCCGGCTCGACCTGGCGCTACGCCGCCGGAATCTCGCCGGCGTCGGCGGACTCGATCTGCGTGCCGGTATCCGAAATTTGCTCGACGAGCGGCTCGAGTACCCGTCGCCGGCGGACACCTATCCCGGCGACTATCCCTACAGCGACGGCGCGCTGATATGGCTGCAACTGGTGTACCGGCCGTGAGCGCTCGGCCCAAAACCGCAGCCCTGCGCAGCGTCACTGCACGCTGCCTGCTCATGCTCGCGCTCGCTGCGCAACCGTTGACCGCGTCGCATTCGCAGGCCCAGCAAAATCTCGAGCCGCGACTGCAGATCGGAATCGGCCTGCTGCCGGCGGTGCTGGCGGCCGACCAGACGCACGCCGCGGGCGGTAGCATGGCCGGGGTCGCGGTCTACCTGGTCTACCTGAACGATCGCCACGTCGCCGAACAGTTGCGCGCCCACCTCGAACACGTCGAGGCAATTCGGCAAAGCCCGGTGGTGCCGGTCGTCATTTCGCTCGACGAATTGCTCGACGACAACCCGGCGCCGCACAGCGCGGTCTTCATCGCGGAACCGCTGGGTGCGCGCCTCGACGAAGCGATCGAATTCACGGCCGGGCGCCGACAACTGCTGTTCTCGCCGTTCAAGGGTGACGTCGAGCGCGGCGTCGCCGCCGGTTTCCGCGTCAGCGACAAGATTCTGCCGCACGTCAATCTCGCGGCGCTGAAGCGGTCGAAGATTCAACTAAAGGCGTTTTTTCTGCGCATCGCGGTGAAACATGAGTAAACAGAATTTTCTCGGGAGCCTGTCTCCGACGATGGATCTCAGGTACTCGATGCTGTTCCTGATCGTCGGCGTTATCATCATTTCGCTGTCCGTCTGGAACTGGCACTACGACATTCGCCCGCGGCTGGTCAGCGAGGCCGAATCGAACGCCCGGGTGCTCGCCGCGTCGCACGCCAAGTCGATCGAGGCGCAGTTTCAGAACGTCACCGGCAAGGCAGACATTTCGATCATCCACAACTCGATCAACGAGATGCTGCTGATCAACGATCCGAACACCGGCGAGACCCTCTACCGGGGTATCGAGCTCGAGGTCGACTACGACGTTTTCCCCGACGACTACGAACTCACCAACCTGTCGGTCGGCAACACCGCGTGCACCGAGTGCATCGTCACCGAGAACCCGGTCTTCATTCACCGGACCGGTGAGCTCGCGGCGATTCTGCGGGTCTATGCCAACCCCGTGTTCTACCAGCGCCTGGTCGACGACATCGTCGACGCCCTCGCGGTCATGCTGATCGGCGTCGTCGCGGTGCTCGTGATCGCCTGGCTGACGTCCAACCGGTTGCTCAATAGCCTGAGGTCGCGGGAACGCAGCCTGATGTTCGAGGTCGCCGAGCGCAAGGCGGTCGAGGCGCGGCTACAGCAGATCGCGGCCTACGATCCGTTGACCAACCTGCCGAACCGCTACCTGCTACAGACGGATTTCACGCGCAAGCTCGAGGAATCCTCGCGCCACAAGAAAATGCTGGCGACGCTGTTTTTCGACATCGATCATTTCAAGGAGGTCAACGACGTGCACGGCCACGAGGCCGGCGACCGGCTGCTGGAGGAAGTCGCGTCACGGATCTCCGACGTCACGCGTAACTACGACCTGCTCGCGCGCTTCGGCGGCGACGAGTTCGTCATGATCATGTCCAACGTCGACAACCGGTCCGACGTGATCTACGTCGCCGAGAAAATCATTTCGAGCTTCAAACCGTCGTTCGTGATCAACGACACGCCGCTGCAGGTGACCACCAGCATCGGCATCAGCATTTTCCCCGAGGATGGCAGCGACCCATCGGAACTGCTGAAAAACGCCGACCTCGCTATGTACCGCGCCAAGGCCGAGGGCCGCAACGGCTACCAGTTCTTCAATGCCGAAATGAACCTCGAGCTGCAGTTTTCGCAATGGGTCGAATCGAACCTGCGCGAAGCGCTCGACAACGGCGAGCTCGAGCTGCATTTCCAGCCGCAGGTCAACCTCGATACCGGCAAGGTCGTTTCCTGCGAGGCGCTGATTCGCTGGCCGCAGCAAGACGGCGACAAGGTCAGCCCGGCGGATTTCATTCGCATCGCCGAACGCTCCGGGCTGATCAACGACATTTCCACCTGGGTTTTCAACGAAGCCTGCCGCACGCTCAATCGCTGGACCGACGAAGGTTTCGACACGGTACGCGTCGACATCAATCTCTCGGGCAAGGACTTCATCGAAAAGGGCGTGCTCTACCGTTTCCTGCAAACCCTGCGCAAGTACCAGCTGCAACCGCACCAGATCGGTATCGAGATCACCGAGAACGTGTTGCTGGAATCGACCGAGCAGGTCATCAAGTCGCTGTCGGTGCTGCACAACTCGGGGGTGCACATCTCGATCGACGACTTCGGCACCGGTTTCTCGTCGCTGAACTATCTCAAGAAGCTGCCGCTGTCGGGCATCAAGATCGACCAGAGCTTCATCCACGAAGCGCCTAGTAACAAGGACGACCTGATCATCATCCAGGCGATTACGCTGGTCGGGCACGGCTTCGGCCTCGACGTCGTCGCCGAGGGCGTCGAGACCGAATGGCACCAGTCGCTGTGCAAGGGCGTCGGCTGCAACACGATGCAGGGCATCTTCGTGTCGAAACCGCTGCCGGCCGACGAGTTCGCCGACCGCTACCTGAAGCGCATCGACAGCAAGGCCGAATAGCCGCAGGTCCGGAGTAATCGAATTCGTTTTGACCACCGGAGAGATTGCGCGGTCCGGCGTCCCGGCTCGGGGCCGTAATGACCGGGTAAATTCGTCGTTTCGATGAGCGTTTGCATTGCGATACGACGGCGCTACACTGGCAGACCGATTTAGGGATGCTAAGCCAGATGCCCGATACGTATCGACTCGTCGAAACCGCGTTGCAGGAACCGCTGGACAACGGCGACGTCGTCTGCAACCTGTGCCTGTGGCGTTGCCGCCTGCGGCACGGCCAGCGCGGTTTTTGCCAGGCGCACGTCAATCGCGGCGGCACGCTCTACAACCTGTCATACGGCATCGTCTCGGCGATCGAGGTCGAGTCGATTCGCAACAAGCCGGTCTATCACTACCGCCCGGATTCGACCGTCATGTCGATCGGTTCCTACGGCTGCAACTTCCGCTGCAAGGGTTGCCACAACCTCGAGATATCCTGGGGCGTCGAAGCGCTCGACCGGCTCGCCCGCGGGCAGTCGACCGACGCCTGGGTCACGCCCGAGGCGATGGTCGAAACCGCGCTGAAGCACGGCGTCGACGGAATCGCCTTTACCTATTCCGAGCCGGCGGTCTGGCTCGAATACGTGCTCGACGTATCGCGGCTGGCCCACGACGCGGGGCTTTTCACCGTCTACGTATCGAACAGCTTCGTTACCGACGAGGCGCTCGAGCTGATGGCGCCGCACATCGATGTGCTTTGCTCGGACATCAAGAGCCTGTCGGCCGAATTTTACCGCGACATCTGCCCTGTGAGCACGGTCGAGCATGTGCTCGATTCGATCCGCCGTGCGCACGAACTCGGCATTCACGTCGAAACGCGTACCAACGTGATTCCGACGAAAAACGATGACCTCGAAGAGCTGCGCCGCATTGCCGAGTGGATTCGCGACCACCTCGGGGTCGATTCACCATGGCACGTGACCAAATTCTTCCCGGCTTACAAGCTCGCCCACCTGCCTCCGACCGACAACGCGATTATCGACGCGGCGGCCGCGGCCGGGCGCGAGCTCGGCCTGCAACACGTTTACGCGCACACCGACATTTCCTGCGACTGCGCGAGCGAAAACGCCCCCGTGTCGGCCTGGTTCGAGCTCGATCCTGCGGAGCTTTCGGCGGTCAAGAAATGCGCCGCCGCCTGTTGCGGCGACGAGGGCATACTCGTCAAAAAGTTCGAGCGCGAAGCCGACCTGCTCGGCGAGAAAGCCTCCTGACTTACCGCGTCCGGGCGATACGCCAACCGTCGAACAACTAGTTCGACTGGCGCTCGCCACCGGCATCTTCAAGACACCGTCCCAGCCCCGATTTCACGATTCGTGGGTTTGGGTGTACACTACTAGGTCCGCACAAAGCCTCAACCAGGGGAAAGGGAATGATTCCCGTCGACACTGGAGGTATATCGTGGATATAAAAATACTTAAAATTCCAGGGATGGTGGTAATGCTCATGTTCGTGAGTATGCAATCCTTCGCTTATCACAACCTCGCTGGAGGCCCGATCATCGTCAACGGAGAGGAGCTCGACAAGCACCAGGGCCGCGCCCTGCTGATTCTCTATGGCCAGATCCCGGCCGGCAATTACTGGTACGATCCGACGTCCGGCCTGTGGGGCAGGGTCGGCGGTCCTGGCGACGGTCAGCTTCTGCCCAACATGGGTATCGGCGGCAAGCTCGACCCCGGGGCTTCCGGCGGCGACACCGACGTTTTCGTCAACGGCCGCGAAATCCACATTCAGGAACTGAACCGTTTACAGGAACTTTACGGTGAGGTGCAACCCGGACGTTACTGGATGAATGCCAGGCTCGTCGGCGGACGCGAGGGCGAACCCGCGATCTTCAATCTGAACGCCGCCACCGGCAACCAGACTGCCGGTTACAACCAGAACACGGCGGGCGGCGGACTGATGAGCGACGGCAGCTGCGCCGGTTACCTGCACCCGGAGGGTGCGACGGTCCTGACCGGCAATTGTTAGAAGCTTACGCCGGGTCCGGCACGCGGGCCCGGCCCTTCTTCCGGGTTTCCGTCGACCTCGCTTCGAATTCAATCGGCCGGTCGGAAAACGGGCCCGTCCCGAATAACGATCAATCCAGGGTAACCGCGGTACCGCTGACGCTGACCATCAACATGCCGCCCTGCGAACCGACCGTTTCGTAGTCGATATCGATGCCGACGACGGCATTGGCGCCGAGATCCTGCGCCTGCTCGGTCATTTCCTCGAACGCGATCCGGCGCGCCTTCTGCAATTCCTGCTCGTAGGCCGCCGAGCGCCCGCCGACGATGTCGCGAATGCCGGCGAAGAAATCCTTGAAGATGTTCGCGCCGAGGATGGCTTCACCGGTTACGACGCCGTGGTACCGGGCGATGGATTTTCCCTGAATTTCGGGCGTGGTCGAATGCAGCATGTCTCTCTCCTGTGCAATTGATCCGCGAATTCTACCTCGCACCCGCAATACCCGGGTGGATGCCGGCCGCGCGGACGCGATTCTGAATCAGCGCGGAGAGCTTGCCGGCGTTTCAGCGAGCCCGGTGGCAGGCCGTGCAGCTGCCGGCGAGTCGACCCAGGGCGAAGTAGTTGGGCGGATCGGCGCTCGCATTGCGAATCGCCATGTTCAGATCGACCTTGAACGCGTCGATGTATTCGTCGACCAGGAGATGGTTGGTCTCGACGTTGCCGGCGCCGAGCTCGTCGGTAATATCGTCGATGCGGTTGAGCATCACGATGATCTCGGCCTGTTGCGCGCTGCTGATCGTCGTATCGTCGGCCAGGATTTCGTCGATCCGGCGCAGGTAGAGGCTCATCGACGCCATCCGGCTAACGACCTGCTTGCGTTCGAGGTAAACGAAATCCGGCGGGTAAGTCACCTTGCGCAGCTGAGCGCAAGCAGCCAGTAGCGTGCCCAGGATCAAAGCGATCAGGATCCTGTTTGCGACGCCTCCGGAAATTCGCCGTCCCGAGGGCGGCGCTACGATTCGGTCAGGTTTCAAGCGCAATACCTCCATATTCGATTTTTTCGACCAGTTTCCGATTACCAATACAGCATCGATTCGCCCCCGGCTTATTGATGCAGGTCAGGGTGGTGTGTTCCGGAACCACCGCGCGCCGGGTCGAACCGGCAAGCGACTCCCGATTCGAAAACGCGCTTCGCGGGCCGAACAGGTATAGCGATTCGCCGCACGGACGCCATTTACCCCGGATCCGTGCCCGGCGCTCTGGCCAGCGACGACAGGAGTTTGCGCACCGGCGTCGGCAGGCCGCGAGAAGCCAGATCGGCGGGATCGACCCAGGCGTAGTTGTCGGTATCGGCGATTCGCGACGGCAACGAATCGAGCTCGATGATCGCCAGCGAAATATCGAGACTGTAGTGCGTGAACTGGTGACGGATGACGTCGGGCTGGACTTTCTGCGGCGCCCGCGCTGTTTGCAGAAAGCTTTGCTGCCACAACGGGATCGCGGCCTCGTTGTCGACCTCCGGCAGCGACCAGAGCCCTCCCCAGATCCCGCTCGGCGGCCGCCGCCAGAGCAGGATCCGGTAGTCGCAGCGATGCAGCAGCATCAGCGTGCGCCTGTGCGGCCTGGCCTTGCCGGGCTTTTTTTGCGGGTACTGCGCCTGGCTGTGGTGGTGGTAGCTGAGGCAGATTTTCTTCAACGGGCAGGCTTCGCACTTCGGGCTGGATTTGACGCAAAGCATCGAGCCGATGTCCATCATGCCCTGGTTGAATTCCGCCGCGTTCTGCTCCGGCGTGATCGACTCGGCGAGGTACCACAGCTGTTTCATCGTATCGCTGCGTCCATACCAGCCCGCCACCCGGAAACAGCGCGCGAGAACCCGCTTGACGTTGCCGTCGAGGATCGGCCAGCGCTGGCCGGCGGCAAAGCTCAGGATCGCGCCGGCGGTCGAGCGGCCGACGCCCGGCAGCGCGGCGACCTGCTCGAACTTGCGCGGAAAGCGGCCGCGATGACGATCGCGTATCAGCCGGGCGGCCTTGTGCAGGTTGCGCGCACGCGCGTAGTAGCCGAGTCCCTGCCATTGTTGCAAGACCTCGTCGACGCTCGCCTCGGCGAGCGTCTTGAGGGTCGGAAAGCGCTTGACGAAGGCCCGGTAGTACGGGATGACCGTCGCCACCTGGGTTTGCTGCAGCATGATCTCGGACAGCCACACGCGGTAGGCGTTCTGCCCCTGCCAGGGCAGGTCGTGGCGGCCATAACGGCGGTACCAGTCGAGCACCGCGCGCGCGAAGCTGGCCGCGTCCACGTCCATTCAGTCGAGCAGCTTCTTCAACAGCTCGTCTTTCTTTTCCTGTTTCTTTTGCTCGAGCTTCGCGCGTTCTATTTCCTTGCGCTTTTCGAGTTCGCGCCGGCGCGAATCCTCGAGCGCCTTTTTCTCGGCCTCCAGGGCTTCCTGCACCGCGCGCTTTTGCGCCTCGATCTCGCCCTTGAGGCGAGCCTTCTCGGCATCGGCGCGCGCCTTCAGCATTTCGTCGAGCAACACGTCGATCTTCGGCGCCGCGAAGGGCCCCTTGATGCTGACCGGAATCTCGAGCCCGGCGAGTTCGTCGGCCGCCTTGCCCTGCTGGCCCTCGGCCGTGCCGACGAGCTTGGCGTTGACGAGATAGTTGATCGTATTGTCGACCAGGTTCGCGCTGCCGCTGCCGCGCGCGCGCAGCAGCGGCGCCTGCAAATCGAGATCGTTGCTCGAAAAGACGCCCTGCGAAATGACACCGGCCAGTGACAGCGACGAGAAATCGGTTTTCAGGTCCTGTCTGGGCGGCGGCGGCTCCCCGCGCAGCTTCGCCTTCGCGGCCTCGATCGACTGGCGAATATTGACGCCCTTGAGCGCACCGTCGAGCACAGCGAGCTTCATCCGACCATCGCTGTTGGCGCGCAGCTGGCGCACCGATTCACCGCGGGTCCTGACTTCGACGTCGGCCGAGAGCGCGCCGGAAAGGGTATCCAGCGCGGCGTAGTCGACCAGCATGCCGCCGACCTCGACCCCGTCGATTTTTTTACTGATCTCGTATACCGGCACCGCGCCGCGGACGTCGACCGTCGCCGCGACCTCGACCGTGCCGCTGTAGGTTTTCATCGTGATCGGGCCGAGCGCGACGATGCCGTCCTTCGCCTTCAGCGTAACCCTGACGTCGCTCATCCTGAGGTTTTGCAACTTCATTTGCGCGATCGCCAGGCGGCCGTCGATGTCGAGCCCGCGCAGCGTCTCGACCGGCAATTCGATCGGCGTATCCTCGGCCGGCGAGGTACCCGCGGGCGCATTCGCGGCCTCGAGATTATCCTCTTCGCCGAAACCCGACGCGGCCAGCAGCGAATCGACATCGAGCTCCTCAGATTCGAGATCGAAGCGCAGCACCGGTTGCGAGAAATCGCTAAGCTGCACGCGGCCATCGAGCCGGAACCGGTTGAGCCCCAGCGACAGGGATTCGAGGGTCAACTGCTGGCGATCGATCAGGTATTCGACCTCGCTCTTCAGATCGATATTGATGTCGATATCGCCGGCGGCGCTGGCGTCGAGCTTGAGCGCGAGCGGAAACGGCTTGTTCGGTTCGATTCGGCCGGTGCTGATATCGAGGTCGGTGATGCGAAACTCGGTGCCGGCCTGCCTGTCCAGCCAGACGAGGCGAATGTTCTGCAGGTCGAGACCGCCGAAGGCCCCGCGCAGGCTCATGCCGCCGGTGGTCTTATCGTCGGCCCTCGCGCCCTGCGCGACGGGTTTGTCCGCGGGAACGAGGTCATCCCAGTTGGTCACGCCGGCCTCGTTCCTGACCAGGAAGACGTCGAGATCGCGCAGCACCAGCTTGTCGATCTCCGGCGTCATCGTGATCAGCGACGCGAAGTCGACGCTGACGCTCGCCTCCTCGACCTTGATCATCGGCTGCCCGCCGAAGCTCGGCGGATTGGAGAAACGCATCGCGCCCAGTTTCATGCCGAGCGCCGGGTAAATCGTCAGGCTGACGTCGCCGACGAACTCGAGGTCCCGGCCGGTCTTCGCGCGCACCAGCTCGGAAAGATCGTCCTTGTAGGCGTTGGCGTCGAACACGGCAAGAAATATCGCGACGATCGCAACGAGGAAAGCGATGCCGGCGACGAGGCCGAGCATCAGAAAACGCATCAGTTTTTTCATGGCTGCGCGCGGCTTTATCGAGCCACGCCGATCTGTTCTAATGGCCGGCAATGTGTCACGAAACGGACGCCGATTCAAGCTAATGGAAAATCGACTCGACGACTGGCGCGGCCGCCTCGCCGGAGGGAAGCCTGCGGGCGGTGGCCAGGCCCGGTCCGGCCGGCTTCGGCCGATTGCGCTCGCGGTCGGCCTGGTTCTGCTGCTGCTGGTGCTGATCGGCGTCTACTGGAGCGACGAACCCGACCCATTCGACATCGAGCAGGCCGCCATCGCGCATGCGCCGGCGACCGAATCGCGCCTGACTACCGGCAGCTATACGACCAGCGCGCTGATCACCGCGATGGAAACCCTGCTGAACAAGCGTGGCGGCTACCTCTCCAACGACATCACGCCGCCGTCGATCTGGCTAGACAATATCCCCAACTGGGAGTTCGGCGTGCTCGTGCAGTGCCGCGACCTCGCCCGCTCGATGCGCAACGATTTCAGCCGCTCGCAGTCGCAATCGGTAGAGGATGCGGACCTCATCGTGACCGAGCCCAAGTTCAACTTCGACAATAATTCGTGGTTCCTGCCCGCCAGCGAAAGCGTCTACCGGGAAGGTATCGGCGCGCTCTACGGCTACCTCGAGCGGCTGCAGGACCCGAACGATCCCGACGCGCAATTCTATGCCCGCGCGGACAATCTCAACGGCTGGCTCGACCAGGTCGGCAGCCGGCTCGGCAGCCTGTCGCAGCGGCTGTCGGCGAGTGTCGGCCAGGTCCGGCTCAATACCGACCTCGCCGGCGACCCCGAGGCCGAGCAGTCGACGCCGACCAGTCCGCAGCAGCTCGTCAAGACGCCCTGGCTCGAAGTCGACGACGTGTTCTACGAAGCGCGCGGCGCGAGCTGGGCGCTGGTGCACTTCCTCAAGGCGGTCGAGATCGATTTCGAGCCGATCCTGCAAAAGAAAAACGCGTTGATCAGCCTGCGGCAGATCATTCGCGAACTCGAGGCGACGCAGGCAACGCTGTGGAGCCCGATGGTGCTGAACGGCAGCGGCTTCGGCCTGTTCGCCAACCACTCCCTGGTCATGGCGTCGTACATCTCGCGCGCCAACGCCGCCATCATCGACCTGCGCGCGCTCCTCGCCCAGGGCTAGTCACGGCAAGGTCTCCCGCAAGGCGCGCGGGATGCCGGCGGCATTTTTACTTCGAGCCGAATTCGGCCAACCCGCGCCACCGGGTTGGTTCCGATTCCCCTCGGGATTCCGCGATCGAGTCGAGGGATGACGCTACCAGGGTAATCCCGCGCACAGGCGCGGGATCCGCCGGGATGCTCAATGGACCACAATCAACAACAGCCGCGCCACCGGCACACCGCAGGCTCTGAGCCAGCGAGCCCGTGAAACTCCGTGAGAAAACTCGCCGCCGGATAGGACGATGGCCGCATACCAGGCGCGCGATCTCCGCAATCAGGTGGCTTGCTTGCGGGACGGCAGCGCGGTGGTCTTGTCGACCTCGACGCGGTTGCGGCCGTTGCGCTTGGCGGTGTACAGCGCGCGGTCGGCGCGCAGCACCACCTCGTCGAAGGTCTCGACGTCGCGGCTCACCGCGACACCGATACTGGTCGTGATCCTGCCGACCGGTTCGATCAGCCGGTTGGCGACCATCGCGACGAGTCGCCCGGCGAATTCGGCGGCTTCATCGATACCCGAATTGCGCGCGAGGATCATGAATTCCTCGCCACCCCAGCGGCCGAACTCGTCGACATCGCGAAGGGCTTCGCGAATGCTGTTGGTGAATTCCTTCAGCACCAGGTCGCCGGTCTTGTGACCCCACTGGTCGTTGACGTTCTTGAAGTGGTCGATATCGAGCAACAGCACCGCAAACGAGGTCTTGTAGCGGCGCGCTTCGGCCCCGAGTTTGGCGCCGACCTCCTCGATCGCGCGCCGATTGTAGATCTGGGTCAACTCGTCGGTGCTGGCGATGATCTCGAGGCGTTCGTTGGTCAGGTGCAGCTTGAACTCGACCGCCTCGCGCTCGGCGATTTCCCGCGCCAGCTGGTCGGCCCGGCCCTGGTCGATGATCGCGCGGCCGCTCAGAATCAACAGGAATGTCGACAGCGCGATGGTGAACATCAGGCCGGTCACGAAAACACCCCACAGCGTCCACAGGTGCGTACCCGACAGGTACTCCGGTGCCGCCACGATTTCGTACGACCAGTTGCGCTTGCCGAAACCATAGGTCTTCTGCCAACGCATCGCGCCGTCGTCGATCACCTCGTCTTCGACCGGCAGCATACGGCCCTGGTCGCGCCGGTAATGCGCCAGCGGCATCGGCCGCGCGGCGTTGTCAACATCGGTCAGGCCCAGTATGACGTTATTCATACCGCTGCCTTCGGTCGCTTCCATCAGCAGGCTACCGATGCGAAACACGCCGACGACGTAACCGCTCGGCAAATCGGCGGCGGCGGCCAGCTGTCGCGAGGCCGACGGGTAACGCTCGACCGGCAGGAAGAACAGCACGCCGGCCTGGCTGCCCGATTCCTGCACCAGATCGATCGGCGCGGTGCCGGTCAACTCGCCGGTGACGTGTGCGCTGCGCAAGGCCTCCTTGCGTTGCGTGTCGGAGAAAAGATCGAAGCCGAGCGCCTTGCGATTGCGCTCGAGCGGCTCGATGTGCTGCACGACGACATGGAATTCGCGCGCGCCGGCCGGCACCAGCTCGCCGTCCGCGTTGCGCTCGGTGATCGTGAAGCCGGCATAACCCTGTGCCTGCATCGTCGCCTCGAAATTCTTGCGATACGCGCGCGCGACGACCGGGTTCCACGACAGCGCGTGAATTCCGGAATTGCGCTGCAGGGCACGATCGACATATTCCTGAAATTCGGCCGGCTCGACGGACTCGGCCGTTTCGAACAATCCCTGCAGCGAGTAAACGACTTCCAGGTTGCGCTGAATTTTTTTCTCGAGGCTGTTGCCGAGGAACTCGGCCTGGTTCTCGAAGCGGGCCGCGGTCAATTCTTCGTGTTCGTCGATTTCGACCAGGTAAATCGCCAGCACGATGGAAAAAGCGGCGACAACCGGCATCGCCACGCCGCTCTTGCGGGCTTCCCAGGCTTCGCGCGGCTGCGCCAGCCAGATCAAGATCAGCGGCACGATCAGCATCACGCCGATGGCGTCGCCGGCCCACCAGGAGACCCAGTTGAACAACAGGTCGTAGGGCGGGATGATTCCGGCGCCGATCAACAGCGCGACACTCAGGCTCGCGCTGACGAGACAGGCCAGCGGCCCGCCGAGCAGCATCAGGCGCATGATGCTGGTCGAGTCGACCAGGCCGCCATCGAGGTCGACCCGTGGCCTGACCAGCCAGTGGCCGGCGAGCGCCTGCAGCGTCGCGGCGACCCCGAGGCCGAACGCGATCAGCAACGACTGGTGCAGGCTGGTGGTGCCGAACGCCGGATCGTAGAGATGCGACAGATTGGCCAGCGTCGCGCCGATCAACAGGCCCGGCCACAGGCGAGTCCCGTACAACAGCATCATCGCCAGCGCGACCCCGGCGGCCGGCCAGATGGCGGTCGCGTATCCGGGCGGGGTGACGAGGTGCCAGCTGACCAGCGCGGCGCCGAAGTAGAAAACCCCGATGCCGACGTTATAGCCTATCAGCGACTCCTCCGACCTGAGTTCGGTATGCGCCAAGCTCTCGTCCACTCCCGATGACAAGTCAATTGTTCTACTACCTGAGGATAGTTGATATTCCGGAATGTCGGCGAAAACGGGGTCAGTCTTGGCGAAAATATTCGATTTGTCGCCCGAAAAGTGTCAAATTTTTGTCGGATCAGGCGCCTTCGAAACCAACTTCGAAGCGACTCGCCGAATTGCCGCCGTCGACGCCTGCCCGTCCCGCGGAGCGAGCGGTATCCGGGAGAGATGCGGCAGTCGGGATCCATCGGCCGCGCCGTCTGGCGAGAATTGCCGGCCGGCTAGCCCGAATAATTCAAGCAGGCGGTACTAACCGTCGAGAGTTAGCGGGAATGCCAGGGGCTCGGGCCCGGTTCCCCGGAAAACAGCGACGCAGTTGGTAACTGAACGAAATATCCGGGCTAGTCGCGTTGCCAGTGGCCGGACTTGCCGCCGGATTTCTCGAGCAGGCGAACACCGTCGATGACCATGCCGCGATCGACCGACTTGCACATGTCATAGATCGTCAGCAGCGCGACCTGGACACCGGTCAGCGCCTCCATTTCGACGCCGGTCTGGCCGCGCGTCTCGGCGGTGACCGTGCAATCGATCGCGCCGTCGGCGTCCTGGAGTTCGAATTCGACCGCGACGTGGGTCAGCGCCAACGGATGGCACATCGGCACGAGATCGGCGGTGCGCTTGGTCGCCATGATGCCCGCGACGCGCGCGACGGCGAGCACGTCGCCTTTCTTGTGCCCTCCCTCGCGGATCAGGCGCAGCGTATCCGCCCGCATCCGGATCCGGCCGGCGGCCACCGCGCGGCGCGCGCTTGCCGGCTTGTCGCCGACGTCGACCATGTGCGCCTCGCCGGCCTGGTTGAAATGGGTCAGCTTGCTCATGCGCGCAATTCTATCACCGAAGCAACAGGTATAGCTCGCGGTTGTCGCGCTGGATGCCGAGGATCAGGCCGCGCTCGCGCCGCTCGACAATGGCAAAGGCTTCGTCGAAGTTGCGCGCGCGCTGCTTGTTCAGCGAAAAGATGACATCGCCGGCCCGCAGCCCGGCCTCGGCCGCGCTCGAGCCGCGTTCGACCTCGAGTATCTCGAGAAAGTCGATGCGCCCGCGCTGCAGATGCTGCTCGCGCATCTCGCCGATAGTCGCGCCGGCGAGCCGCGAATGCAGGCGCGCGCCGTCGAGCCTGCGCACGTCGGTCGGCTGGATCACGACCGGCAGCTGCAGTATTTCGCCGTCGCGAACGAGCTCGAGCTCGATCGTCATGCCGAGACGCTGCAAGCCGACCAGGTTGTGAATGTCGCGGGCCGAGCGAATCGGCCGGCCGTTGGCGGCGACGACGATATCGCCGATCGCGAGCCCGGCCTTGGCGGCGGGCGAGCCGGACTCGATCTGGGTCACGACGAAGCCGGCCTTGTGTTCGATCCCGAAAGCCTGCGCCAGGCGCGCGGTCAGGTCCTGCCCGCGCGCGCCGAGACGGCCGCGGCGGACTTCGCCGAACTCGATGAGCTCGCGCATGACGTCGCGCGCGAGGTTGATCGGGATCGCGAACCCGATGCCGATGCTGCCCTGTCCGCCGGCGCCGTAGATCGCCGTATTGATACCGACGAGTTCGCCGCGCAGATTGACCAGCGCGCCGCCGGAGTTGCCGATATTGATCGACGCGTCGGTCTGGATGAAATCCTCGAACGACTCGATTCCGAGGCCCGAGCGGCCGAGCGCCGAAACGATTCCGGACGTCACCGTCTGGCCGAGGCCGAACGGATTACCGATCGCGACGACGAAATCGCCGACCCGCAGCGTCGACGAATCCGCCAGCGGCAGGTCGGCCAGGCCGTCAGCCGGTACTCGCAACAGCGCGATATCGGTATCCGGGTCGCGGCCGACGATTTCGGCGGCGAACTCGCGGCCGTCGGTCAGCGTGACGCTGATCTGGTAAGCGTCCTTGATGACGTGGAAATTGGTCAGCACCAGCCCGGCGCCGGCGTCGACGATGACGCCCGAGCCGAGGCTCGAAGTCTCCTGCACGCGCTCGAGTTCCGGAAAGTCGAAGAAACGGCGAAAGATCGGATCGTCCGGCAGCGGCAGCTCGATGCGCCGGCGGGACTTGCCGCGCGTCGCGATGTTGACGACCGCCGGCGTCGTTCGCTCGAGCATCGGCGCGAGGCTCGGCAGCGGCTGGCCGTCAACCGCGCTCGGCAACGCCGCGTGCAAGGCGCAGCCCCACGCACCGAGCAGCGCGATCAGCAGGATTCTCATTCAGACAGTATTAAAAAGAGCGCGGATTGAAGTCAAATCGCGCCTTCATGTCGCGGTAGAAAGCCTTCGCTTCCTCGCTATCGGCCGGCGGCGTCTGGATCATGATCTCGACCAGCTGATCGCCCGGTTTCGGGCCCGGCATGCCCTTGCCCTTGAGGCGCATCTTTTGTCCCGACTGGATGCCCGGCGTGACCTTGAGGTCGACGTCGCCCGCCAGCGTAGGCACCTTGAGCGTCGCGCCTTCGGCGGCTTCCCACGGCGCCAATGGCAGTCGCAGGACGACATCCTTGCCGTCGAGGCGGAAAAGCCGGTGCGGCAGGATATTCATCTCGAGGTAAAGGTCGCCGGCTTCGCCGCCGCTGGTCGACACCTGGCCCTGGCCGGCGAGCCGGATCTTCTGCCCGTTGCCGACGCCGCGCGGGATGTTGATCTTGAGTTTCTTCATCTGCGCGGACCCGGGGCTGGGGGCGAACTGGATCGTCTTGTTGCCGCCGCGGAAGGCTTCTTCGAGCGTGATGTCGAGCTTCAGCTGCTGGTCCGCGCCGCGGCGCCGTCCGGTGCGGTGCGCGCTGCCGGGATCGAAACCGCTGCCGAAGATCGATTCGAAAAAGTCACTGAAGTCGCCGCCGCTGAAGCCGCCGGCGTCGCCGTAGGTCGCGCCCCTGTAACCGCCGAAACCGGCTTCCTCGAACTGCTGGCCGTGCTTCCAGTCCGAGCCGAAGCGGTCATAGGCCTTGCGCTTGTCGGGATCTTTAAGGACTTCGTAGGCTTCGTTGACTTCCTTGAATTTTTCCTCGCTGCCGGCTTCCTCGTTGACGTCCGGGTGATACTTGCGCGCGAGCTGGCGATAAGCCTGCTTGATCGCGGCCGCGTCGGCATCGCGCGCGACGCCCAGAGTCCTGTAGTAATCCCGGTATTTCACTGCGTAAATAATTGATTTTAGACACCTTTAAATAGATCTTAGGCGGGTCTTTTTCAAGTGGTTTCGACTCTGTCGGCGGCCCGGCTGGCGGCTTCGTCGGAAACCTCGTCGGCGACCTCGTCGACGCGCGGCGCCGGCAACTCGTCGCGCGCCGCCTCGGCGGCCTCCGGCGACGGCAAGGGTTCGGCCATCAGCGTGAGCTTTTCGCGCTGCGCGTCGGCGGCGAGGGGCTCGACTTCGGGCAGCGCCTCGGTGACCTTGCTCGAGAGTTCGGCGAAGCGCTCGACCTTGCCGTGCAGGCCGCGCTGCCCGGCGAGCGAGATGACCGTCTCGTTGTAATGGTTGACCGCCGCGTTGAGGCTGCCGCCGAGCCGGTCGAGCCGTTTCGCCACGCGGCGAACCTGGTTGTAGATGTCGCCGGCCTTGTCGCCGAGCTCGCGCGCCTCGCGCGTCGAGCGCTCCATCGCCCACAGGTTCGCGACCGTGCGCAGGATCGGGATCAGCGTCGTGTGCGAGACCAGCACGATGCCCTTGTCGTAGCCGTAGGCGAAAAGGTCCTTCTCGTACTTGAGCGCCTCGATGTAGGCCGGCTCGATGGGCATGAACATCAGCACGAAACTCGGGCTGCGAATGCCGATGAGGTTGGTGTAATCCTTGACGTGCAGGCTGTCGATATGCGTCTTGACCGCGCGCACGTGCTCGGCCAGCGCGCGCTGCTGCTGTTCGTCGGTGTCGGCGCCGACCGCGCGGTCGTAGGCCGCGAGCGAGACCTTGCTGTCGATGACGATGTGCTTGTCGTCGGGCAGCTTGATCAGGAAATCGGTCTGCTTGCGCCGGCCCTCGGCGTCGACCATCGCGGTCTGCTTTTCGTAGTGTGCGTTCTCGATCAGGCCGGCGAGCTGCAGGGTCTTTTCGAGCTGGGTCTCGCCCCAGCTGCCGCGCCGTTGCGAATCGCCCTTGAGCGCGACGGTCAGGTTTTGCGCCTCGGCGCTCATCTTGAGGCCGATGTCGAGAACCTTCTTGATCTCGCCCTCGAGCTGGGTGTTGCCCTTCAGCGACTCGCCGTGGACCTCGTTGATGCGCTTCTGAAAGCCCTCGACCTGCTCGCGGAAAGGCTTCAAAAGCGCTTCCATCGAGACCCGGTTGTGGTGGTCGAAGGATTGCGATTTCTTTTCCAGAATGCTGTTGGCGAGATTTTCGAAATCCTGCTTGAGCTGCTTGCGGTTCTCCTCGAAGTATTCGAATTTTTTAGCCGCGAGTTCGCGTTCGTGCTCGAGGCCCGACTCGAGCGCCTGGGCGTCCTTCTCCGCCTGGTGCAGGCGTTCGCGCAGCTCGTCCTCGCGCTGCCGGCTCGCGTCGAGCTCGGCGCCGAGGCGCCGCGCCTGCAACTGCATGCGGTACAGGCTGAACAGCAGCCCGGCAAGCAGCAACCCCGCGAGAATGCCCACCAGGACGATCAAATCCGTGTTTTCGAGTGCTTCCATCGATCTTCGAGACCCTCTTGACCGAGCCAGTCTAACCGAGTTGGTGGCTCACCGCGAGAGCCTGTTTCAACCGTAACGCGCGATGAAAGCGTCGGCGTCGAGCGCCGGAGAATAGTGAAATCCGTGACCGTACCCGGCGTCGAGATCGACCAGGATTTCGGCCTCGAAGCTCGATTCGATCCCCTCGGCGACGACCTCTATGCCGAGGTCGTGCGACAGGTCGACGAGCGACTTGACGATCCGGCGGCTCTTGCGATTCGGCGCCATCGTGCCGATGAAGGCGCGGTCTATCCCGACCGGGTCTATCCCGACCGGGTCCATCTCGACCGGATCGAGCGCCCGCCGGGTCAGGCCGGCGGGTTGAGCGGTTCGAGGCGTTTCGCCGAGCGCGCTCGCGCGCCGCGTTCGACGGTCTCGAGGCGCTGGCACAGGCGCCACAGCGAGTCGCCCTGCCACGCGGAACTCCCCGGCGCGTACAGAGCCTGGTTGATGCGCTCGATCTCGGCGCCGAGCTCGCTGCCGAGCTGGCGTTCGAGCTGGCCGAGATTGTCGACGCGGCGCGGCGCGAGCAGCGCGCGACCCCATGCCAGCAATGCGCGCCGGGCGGCCGCGGCGTCGTTGCGTTCGCAAGTCTGGCGCAGGAAGCGGCGCGCGCGGGCGATGCTTTCGGGTTCCGCCGTCGCGGTGGCCGACGCCGCGCGCTGGCGCCGGCGCCAGGTCCACCACCAGAAGAGCCCGCTCGCGGCCCAGCCGCAGGCGAGCAGCAGGCTCAGATACGGCCAGAATCTCGCCGCCGGATCGCGCCCGCCGGCGGTCGCGCTCGGGGCCGCCGGTTGCGCGCTCGCGGCCGCCGGCGTGGCGATCGTCGCGGCCGCGCCGGCCGGCTGCGGCGCGACGACGAACTCGCGCGCCGGCAAGGTCGCGGTCTCGATCCTGCCGGTCTCGAGATTCCACCACGGCAGGCTCACCGCGGGCAGCCGGTAGCGCCCCGCGGCGCTCGGAATCAGCGCGACCTTTTGCTCGCGCCGGCCGCGGATCCCGTCACCGGCGCGTTCGTTGCCGAGTATCGCCTGATCCGGGTACTGCTTGACGCCGTTGACCGCCGGCAGTTCGATTTCGGGCAGCTGAGCGGAGGTCAGGCCGTCGGCCAGCAGCGTGACCGTGCGCGTAACCGGTTCGCCCGGCACCAGTCGCTCGAGATCGCCCTGCCATTGTTCGCGCAGTTCGACGCGCGTCGCCGGCAGCCAGACGTCGGCATCCCAGGCGGCCGGGATCGGGTCGACATCGATCGGCAGCGCCTCCGAGCGCAACCGGCGGATTTTTCCGCCGGTGCGAAACGGATCGAATCCCGAACGCGACGGCAGGCGCGCCTCGGCCATCACCGGGCCGATTTCGATACGCCCGCTTTGCTGCGGGAACAGCGCAACCTGCTTTTCCAGCACGAGATAGGACTGGTCGGCGATCCGGGTCGTGTACTGGCGCACGTCGCCGAGCGGTTCGACGACGGCATCGACGCCGGCGAGCCCGATATCGCCGAACTGGTAGGCCGACAAATCGGTCGCGCTCAGCAATCGCAGGGTCACGACGACCTGCTGTTGCACATAGGCGCGATCGCGGTCGCCGACGAGCTCGAGCACGAGATCGTCGTGCGGCACCGCGGCGAGGCTCGACGGTTCGACGCTGATCGAAAAGGCTTCGCTGCGCTCCTTGCCGAAGCGGATCGCGGGTATCCTGTACTCGCCGATCTGCTTCGCCATCAGCTGCAGCGTCCATTTCACGCTGCGGCGATACTCGCCGTTGATGATGCTGATGCTGTTGCTGCGGTTGTTGCCGAGGATCATGAAGTCTTTCAGCAACGGCGAAAAATCGGGATCCCGTTCGGGTATGTCGTCGAGCGAGAACACCAGCTGAAAGGACTCGTTGACCTGTACCGGGTTGCGATCGAGCGCTACCTTGACCTCGGCGCCGGCCGCCATTGCGAGCAGGGGCAGCAACGCCGCCGCGACGCAGCGGAGCGCGGTTACCATGGATCCCCCTCGCGGTCGACGCCGCCGCGCTGGCGATACTGGAACAGAAATTTGCGCCGCAACAGGCCGCCCGGATCGTCGGGAATCTTGCGCAACCACTGCTCGGTCGCCTGCTCGGACATCTGCCGCTCGAGGTTCGCCAACGCCTCGCCCGGCGCTTCCTGCGTGTCCGCGTCGGCGGCGGCTGGATCGGCCGCCGTCGCGCCGGCGGCGCGTTCACCGCCGGACGCCGTGTCGCCGTCTTCGGCTTCCCCGGCCGGTTGCGCGTCGCCCTCGGCGCCGGCGTTCGCGGCGCGCGCGGAATCGTCGCCGGCACCATCCTGCCCGCCGGCGGCGTCCCGCGGCTGCTCGCCGGGATCGCCGCCCTGCGCCTGCGACTCCTGCTGTTGTTGCTCTTGCCGTTCCAGCCAGTCCTCGATTTGCCGCTTGTTGAAGCGCGCGTCGGCGTGCGCCGGGTTGCGCTCGAGCAGACGATCGTACTCGTCGAGCGCCTCGGCGTAACGGCCGAGCCCGGCGAGCGCGGTGGCGCGGTTGTACTGCGCGCGCTCGCCGTCGAGCGCCCGCCAGGACTCGATCGCGGCAGCGAGATCTCCGGCGCGATAATTCGCCGCGGCGCGCCAGTCCGGGTCGCTAAAGGTCGCCGCGGCGTCGGCGTGACGCTGCTGTTCGAACAGCGCGCGGGCGCGCTGATCGTCGTTTTGCCAGAGCGAATTCCAGTCGAGCGCGTGGGCGTCCGGCGGCGCCGCGGCGATGATCGCGAGCGCGATTACGTACAGCATTCCACGCCGAAACGCGAGCGCCGCGAGCGGCAGCGCCGGCAGCAGCAGCCATGGCCCGAGTTCGCGCCAGAGCTCGGTCGAGCGCTCGGCGGCGCGCACGCCGGCCGCCGCGAGCTCCGATTCGAACTGGTAGACGAGCGCGTTGATATCGAGATCGTCGGCGCTGATCGCGGCATAAACGCCGTTGCCGGCCTCGGCCACGGCGCGCAGGTTATCCTCGGCCAGCGCCGACACCACGATGGCGCCGTCGGTATCCTTGAGGAAACCGCCATTGGGCAACGGGATCGGCCCGCCGGCCGCCGTGCCCACGGCGAGCACCGACAGGCGGTGCGGCGAGCCGTCGAGCCGCGCGCGCACGCGCTCGAACGCCAGCGCGTCGAGGCCGTCGGTGACCAGCAGCAGGTCGCCGCGCGGCACGCCGCCGCCGGCGAACAACTCGAAGGCGATTTCCAGCGCGCGTTCGGCGCGGCTGCCCTGCGCCGGCATCAGGTCCGGTTCGAGACTCGGCAACAGCGCCAGTATGGTTTCCGTATCGCTGGTCAGCGGCGTGACCGCGAACGCGTCGCGCGCGTATACCACGAGCGCGGTCTGGCCCTCGTCGCGCGCCGCGAGCAGGTCGGCGATCTTGTGTCGCGCGCGCACCAGGCGGCTCGGCTTGACGTCGCTCGCGTCCATCGAGCGCGACAGGTCGAGCGCGATGACGAGCGCGGCCTCGTTGTGATAGACCGGTTGCGGCAGCCGTTCCCAGGTCGGCCCGGCGAGCGCGACGATCGCCAGCGTCGCGACGCTGCCGAGCAGCCAGCGCGGCCAGCTCTGCGCCGTGCCGTCACCGCCGGCGAGCAGGTACGGCAACAGCCGCGAATCGACCACCCGGCGCCAACCCGAGCTGTCGAGCCGGTGCCGGGCAAGCCAGTACAGGATCAGCGCCAGCAGCGGCAACAACAGCAACCAGGCCGGTCGCAGGAAATGGAATTGCTCGATCACCGGCGCCTCCACGACAGCACCGCGAGCAGCAGACTCGCGAGCGCAAGCGCGCCGGCCAGCGGGTAGGCGAACAGCGGCCGAATCGGGCGCAGCCGCTCGACCTCGCGCGGCATCGGTTCGAGCGCGTCGAGCTCGGCGTAGATTTCGGCGAGTTCCGCGCTGTCGCGCGCGCGGAAGTAGCGCCCGCCGGTCGCGGCGGCGATCGCCCGCAGGGTCGCCTCGTCGGGTTGCGACGACGGGCTGGAGCGGCGCAGCCCGAGCCAGCTGTTCTCGATATCCTCGTCGGCGCCGATGCCGATGGTGTAGATCTTGAGCCCGCGCGCGGCGGCCAGCTCGGCGGCGCGAATCGGCGCGACCTCGCCGGCGGTGTTGGCGCCGTCGGTCATCAGGATCAGCACCCGATTCGAATCGCCGGCGCCATCGAGGCGCTTGACCGCCAGCCCGATCGCATCGCCGATCGCCGTGCGTTCGCCGGCGAGACCGATGGCGGCCTCGCCGAGCAAGCGCCGGACCGTGTCGACGTCGAAGGTCAACGGGGTTTGCAGATAGGCCCGGGTGCCGAACAGGATCAGGCCGACGCGATCGCCGCGACGGCGCTCGATGAAGTCGGTCGCGACCGCCCGGGTTGCCGACAGTCGATTCACTTGCCTGCCCTCGAGCACGAAGTCGCCGGTGCGCATGCTGTCCGACAGATCGACCGCGAGCATCAGGTCGCGACCGCTGACGGGGATCGAAACGGCCTCGCCGAGCCATTGTGGCCGGCTCGCGGCAAACACCGCGAGCCCCCAGGCCAGCGCCGCCAGCCACACCGGCCAGCGCCGCGGTCGCCCGGTCCGGACCGCCGTCCCGCCGAATTCGAAGGCGCCGGCGTCCGGCACGCGCAGCGCGACCTGCTCGGCGAGCGCACGCGGCGGCAACAACATGTGCGCCAGCAGCGGCAGCGGCAACAGCAGCAGGACCAGCGGCCATTCAAGCTGCAACACGGGGCGCCTCCGGAGGCAGATTTCGGACCCAGCGTTCGCCGGCATCGAGCAGCGCGGCGACGTCGGCTTCGACGGCGCGGCGGTAGCGCGCGCGGCCGAGCAGTTCGAGGTCGGCATCGCTGAAGCCCGCCGCCGACAGTTCCCGGATCTGCGCGGCCCAGGCGGCGCCGGTGGAATCGGCGAATCCGTCGCGTCCGCGATAGCTGATCAGGATCCGGCGCAGCAGTCCGGCGAGCTGGTTGATCGCCGCGTGCCGGTCCTCGCCCGCGGCGACCGCGCTGCGTATCCGCGCCAGCTCGGCCAGCGACAGTGCCCGGAGCGGCTTGTGGTCGCGTCGCGCATAGCGGCGCCAGGCCAGCGCCGCGAGCACCAGGGCGACGATCGCGAGCAACCACCAGCCCGGCGCCGGCGGCCACCACGCGACCGCGTCGGGCAAGTGAATATCCTTGAGTTCCGGCCCGTTCATCGTCCCTGCAGACCCAGCCCGTGCTTGAGCTCGACGAGCATGTCGTCGGCGGTCGAAATATCGAGCAGGAACAGGCCGAGTTCGCTGCACAGGCGCTCGAGTCGCGCGAAGCGGTGCGCGTAGCGTTGCCGGTAGCGGCGGCGCGTGCGCTCGCTGTCGGCATCGATTTCGACGCTGGCGTCGCCGTCGGTGACGCGGTAGGCGCCGGCCTCTGGCAGGCTACGTTCGAACGGGTCGTGGACGTGGATCATCAGCACGTCGTTGTGCCGCGCGAGCTGCGTCAGTTGGCCACGACAGGCGTCGTCGACGAAGCGGAAGTCGCTCAACAGGATCACGAGGCTGCCGGGCCGCGCCACCTGGCGCAGGCGCGTCAGCGCGCGCAGCCCGGCGAGCGGGTCGCGCGGTGCGCCGAGGCTGTCGTCCCAGGCCGAATGGGTGACCAGCTGGCGGATGAAATGCAACACCGCGCGGCGGCCGCGCGCCGGGCGAAATTCGCTGTGCCGGCGATCGGAAAAGATCAGGTAACCGAGCCGGTCGCCGTGCTGCACGCTGCTCCAGGCCAGCAGCGCCGCGAGCCTGGCCGCGAGCACCGACTTGAAGCAGTTCTGCGTCGCAAAATGCATCGAGCGGGTCAGGTCGAGCCAGACCAGCACCGGTCGTTCGCGCTCCTCGCGATAGATCTTGGTGTGGGTATCGCCGCTGCGCGCGGTCACGCGCCAGTCGATCGCGCGGATGTCGTCGCCCGGCTGGTAGGGGCGCGACTCGTGGTACTCCATGCCGCGGCCGCGAAACGCCGACAGGTGACCGCCGGCCATCTGCGCCTTGACCGAATTCGAAATCAACGGCAAGCCGCGCGCATCGCGGGCGAGCCCGATCAGCGTCGCCTGGCTCACGCGGACGATGTCGTCGTCGGCGCTCGTGCCCATGCCTATGGCACCGCCACCCGCCCGAGAATCTCGTCGATGCAGCTGTCGGCGGTGCGACCCTCGGCCTCGGCCTCGAAACTGAGGATGATCCGGTGGCGCAGCACGTCGGGCGCGAGCGCCTGGATGTCTTCCGGGGTCACGTAGTCACGGCCGCCGAGCCACGCCAGCGCGCGCGCACAGCGGTCCAGCGCCATGGTCGCGCGCGGGCTCGCGCCGTGCTGGATCCAGCCGGCGAGGTCTTCGCCGTAGCGGCTCGCGCTGCGCGTCGCCAGCACGATCTCGACGATGTAATCCTCGAGGCTCGTATCGAGGTGGGTATCGAGCACCGCGTCACGCGCCTCGAGCAGGCTTTGCTGGCTGACCACGGCCTGCGGCACCGCGGCCTCGACCGCGTGCGAGCGCGCCTCGACGCGAGTCAGCGCGAGGATTTGCTTCTCGTCGTCGCCCGACGGGTAATCGACGCGCACGTGCATTAAAAACCGGTCGAGCTGGGCTTCGGGCAGCGGGTAGGTGCCCTCCTGCTCGAGCGGATTCTGCGTCGCCATGACGAGAAAGACCTGCGGCAACGCGTAGGTTTCGACGCCGACCGTGATCTGGCGCTCGGCCATCGCCTCGAGCAGCGCCGACTGCACCTTGGCCGGCGCGCGGTTGATCTCGTCGGCGAGGATCAGGTTGTGGAACAACGGCCCGCGCTGGAAGCGGAAGCTGCCGTCCTGCGGGCGATAGATCTCGGTGCCGGTGAGATCCGCCGGCAACAGGTCCGGGGTGAACTGCACGCGGTGGAAATCGCCCTCGATGCCGTCGCCGAGGACCTTGATCGCGCGCGTCTTGGCGAGACCCGGCGCGCCCTCGACGAGCAGGTGGCCGTCGGCGAGGATCGCGATCAGCAGTCGCTCGATGAGGTTGCGCTGGCCGATGATCTTGGCCGCCAGCGCCTGTTTCAGATTCAGTATTTCCTGTTGCAACAAGGAGTTTCCTCGCATTCGCTCGGGGGCATGGAGCGCGGCGCGTCCGGCGCGCGTCAGCGTCCCGCAAAGGCTGCAAAGTTTAACTGATTGGGGCGCGCTTACGGAAGCAAGTGACCGGTCTTGAGCCAGACGACGGTCGCGTCGACGGCGTAGGGACAATGCTCGCTGTTGTGCGGCAGGCGCATCCAGGTGCCGGCCGCGTACTCGCCGTACTCGTCGCAGAGCATGCCGGAGACGACGAATATCTCTTCGCCGCCGAAGTGCTGATGCGGGCGGGTGCGCGCGCCGGCGGGCCATTTCTGCAACACCACCGACTCGTAACCGAAATCGTGCAGCAGCATGATCTCGAGGCGCTCCTCGCCCGGCAGCCACGGGTGGCTGCGGGTGTCGATGCAAACCGGATCGAGATCCTCGGGATCGAACTGGTCGAGCTTGACCAGCAGCACGCAGCCGTCGTCGCTGCGCGGGCTGTGCGTCGAGCCCGGCGGGTTGCGCAGGTAGGTGCCGGCCGGATACTCGCCGTGATCGTCGGCGAAGGTACCCTCGAGCACCAAAATCTCCTCGCCCAGCGGATGCGAATGCGGCGAGAAACTCGAACCCGGATCGTAGCGCACGACGCTGGTCGTGTGGCCGTGTTCGGCGGCTTCGCGCGCGAGCGGTTTGCGCCAGACGCCGGGCATCGGGCTCGCTTCCCAGGCCATCGCGTTGGTGTCGATGACGACCGACCTGTCGAAATCCATGTTCAGCATAGACGGAATCTAGT
This sequence comes from Gammaproteobacteria bacterium, assembly GCA_024638385.1. Lineage (GTDB taxonomy): Bacteria > Pseudomonadota > Gammaproteobacteria. The sequence goes on from JAHEKJ010000231.1 coordinate 149,543, forward strand.
TTTCGGCGCACGAAATAGTAGCGAAACAGATCACACAAATCCGTTTCGGTTCCCTCGTGCCCGGGCATTTTCGCCAAAAAATCGATCCCGAATTCGGAGGACGATCCCGAATTAGGGGGACAGTTTACTTGTTTACCTTAATTATGATCCATTTTGGCGCAGAGATAGGGTAAACAAGTAAACTGTCCCCCTAATTGTATGTCCGCCTGTTTGCGGGCAAAAAAAAGCAACCCCGAGGGGTTGCCTAAATTTGGGTCAGGGTTGTACCTAAACCCGGGTGCGCCGGCTCAGGCCGATGAAACCGATAAGCGCTGAGCCGAACAGCCATACCGCTGACGGTATGGGCACCGGAGATACGTCGAGCGTCGCGGTCAGAAACTCGGACGTGTTTGTTCCATGTTTCGGATGACCGTACTTGTCGAGGTAACGCGAGCCGAAACCAAGCTGAATCCAGAAACCGCCATCATCGTCTTTGGCGTCGTTGACTGCGTCGAGAAGTCCCAACGCAAGCAGATCGAGCGTCCAGGTAAAAGGATCGTCGCCGGGGTCGTCCAGCACCCCCGGGGTCGTACTCGCCTTGCCGCTGAAAACACCGCTGGTCAATTGAGACTGGTCTTTGATTACTGGTCCGATTGACGTGAAATCGTCGAGACTGGTATCCCAGTACGCAAGGGTGATCGATTCGTTGAAACCCGTGGGATCATGGATCGGATCGAGGTCGAGATCGTCGAAATCGAGGATCAGGCTGCCAGCGACGCTGTCGGGTTCGCCGCCCAATTCGAAGAACAGGTTCATTTCGAGCGCGCCGGCGCTGTCGTAGCCGAAACCGGTTCCCGAGTCGCTGCAGGTGCCGACACCATGGTCCGGGGTGTCACAGAACACGTCGGCCGGCTTTTCGCCGTAGGTACCGACGTAAACAGCGTCCGGTTCATTGCCTCAAAGCGGTATATAGTATTCGATTTTACCCGCAACCGGAGCAATACCGACCGGGCCGTCATTCACGCCACCGGCACTTACGGCCTTGCCAATAACCGTTACCGCCGATACTCCGGACGAAAACAGGAATGCCGTCGCGACAAGCGTCGCCGTGGCTAAAAACTTCCTGCAAAAAACTTTCAGATACATCACCCGAGCCCGAGCTGGGGATCGCCGCCCCAGTAATACGGCCAATTCTGCTGCAACGAGCAATATTTCGAATCACCCAAACAGGTGAAATTTGATGTTTTTCAGGAATTTAAAGACAGCAGCCAGGTGATTTGTGACGCACTGCACATTTATCGCAAGCACATCACGAGGCGCCGACGAATGGGTCGACTCGTCGACTACATCGACTTGCCGAGCCCGATTACAAAGCCTTGAACAGCGCCTCGAGGCTCTCGCGCGCGTCGCCGAACAGCATGCGCGTGTTGTCGCGCAGGAACAGCGGATTGTCGACGCCGGCATAACCCGCGGCCATGCCGCGCTTCAACACGACGACGAGCTCGCCCTTCCAGACCTCGAGCACCGGCATGCCGGCAATCGGGCTGGCGGCGTCTTCCTGCGCCAGCGGGTTGACCGTATCGTTGGCGCCGACCACGATCGAGACGTCGACGTTGGGAAAATCGTCGTTGACCTCGTCCATCTCGAAGACGATGTCGTAGGGTACCTTGGCCTCGGCCAGCAGCACGTTCATGTGCCCCGGCATGCGCCCGGCGACCGGGTGGATGCCGAAGCGCACGTTGACGCCCTTCTTGATCAGCGTCTTGGCGATCTCGGCGACCGCGTGCTGCGCCTGCGCGGTGGCCATGCCGTAACCCGGAACGATCATGACCTCCTTGACGTTGTTGAGCCGCCCGGCGAGTTCGTCGACGTCGATCGTCTGCACCTCGCCCTCGGCCGCAGCCGCGCTCGGCCCGCTGCCGCCGGTGCCGAAACCGCCGGCGATGACCGACAGGAATTGCCGGTTCATCGCGCGGCACATGATGTAGCTCAGGATCGCGCCGCTCGAGCCGACCAGCGCGCCGGTCACGATCAGCAGGTCGTTCGACAGCATGAAGCCGGTCGCCGCGGCGGCCCAGCCGGAGTAGCTGTTCAGCATCGAGATCACCACCGGCATGTCGGCGCCGCCGATCGCGGCGACCATATGGATGCCGAACAGCAGCGCGATCGCGGTCATCGCCAGCAGCCAGATCACGGCCTGGTCATGGTCCGGGTTGCCGACGAACTCGATACCGATGTAGACCACGCCGATGAACATCGCGAGATTGAGCCAGTGGCGCGCCGGCAACAACAGCGGCGCGCCGCCGATCAGCGCCGACAGCTTGCCGTAGGCGATCACCGAGCCGGTGAAGGTCAGCGCGCCGATCGCGATGCCGAGGTAGACCTCGATCTCGTGGATGGTCTTTTCGATCCCGGTATGTGAGATCGCCGGGTCCATGTAGTTGGCGAAGCCGATCAGCACCGCGGCGAGGCCGACGAGGCTGTGCAGGATCGCGACCAGTTCCGGCATCTGCGTCATCCTGACGCGGCGCGAAAGGATGAAGCCGATGAGGCCGCCGGCGATCATCAGTCCGGCGAGCAGCGCGTAGTTGGCGGTGACGAACGCGGCGATCGTGACGATCACCGCGATCGCCATGCCGACGATGCCGAACAGGTTGCCGCGGCTCGCGGTGAGGTTGGTCTTGAGCCCGCCGAGCGCGAGGATGAACAGCGCGGCGGCGGCGAGGTAGGCGGTCGTTATCAGGCTGGGCGACATGGCTTACCCCTTGAACATTTCGAGCATGCGCCGGGTCACGCTGAAGCCGCCGACGATGTTGATACAGGTGATGAACACCGAGATCGCGGCGAGGATCCAGACCAGCTGGTTGGCCGACGAAATCTGCGTCAGCGCGCCGAGAACGATGATGCTCGAGATCGCGTTGGTCACGCTCATCAGCGGCGTGTGCAGCGATGGCGTCACGTTCCAGATGACCATGTAACCGATGAAGCACGACAGCACGAACACCGTGAAATGCGCCATGAACGACGGCGGCGCGACCTGGCCGAGGCTGAACAGCAGCACGCCGGCGATGATCAGCGGCACCCAGGCGCCACGCATCGCCTTGACGATCGGCCCGGGCTCGGGCTGCACTTTCTTCGCCACCACCGCTTCCGCCGGCGTATCGGGAGTGACCAGCTGCCCGCCGAAACTCGGCTTGCGCTCGGCGCCGACCGCGATCGGCGGCGGCGGCCAGGTGATCTCGCCGCCCTTGACCACGGTCGTGCCACGGATAACTTCATCATCCATGTCGACCGTGATTTTGCCGTCCTTCTCCGGGCACATTTCCATGATCAGGTTGTAGAGATTGGTCGCGTAGAGCTGGCTCGACTGCGACGCGAGCCGGCTCGGCAGATCGGTATAGCCGACAACCCAGACGCCGTGCTTGTTGACGACCGTGCCGGGCACGGTCATCTCGCAGTTGCCGCCCTGCTCGGCGGCGAGATCGACGACCACGCTGCCGTCGCGCATGCTCTCGACCATTTCCCTGGTGATCAGCTTCGGCGCCGGCTTGCCCGGGATCAGCGCGGTCGTGATGATGATATCGACCTCGCGCGCCTGCGCGGCGAACAGCTCCATCTCGGCCTTGATGAACTCCTCGCTCATGACCTTGGCGTAGCCGCCCGCGCCGGTGCCATCTTCTTCGAAGTCGAGTTCGAGGAATTCGGCGTCCATGCTGTGGATCTGCTCCTTGACCTCGGGGCGGGTATCGAAGGCGCGCACGATCGCGCCGAGCGAGCGCGCCGCGCCGATCGCGGCGAGGCCGGCAACGCCGGCCCCGATCACCAGCACTCTCGCCGGCGCGACCTTGCCGGCGGCGGTGATCTGGCCGGCGAAGAAACGACCGTAGAGATTGGCGGCTTCGACGACCGCGCGGTAGCCGGCGATGTTGGCCATCGACGACAACGCGTCGAGCTTTTGCGCGCGCGAGATCCGCGGCACGCTGTCCATCGCCAGCACGGTCACCTTGCGCGCCGCCAGTTGCTTCAGTAATTCGTCGTTTTGCGCCGGGTAGACGAAGCCGATCAGGTGCGCGCCTTCGCGCAGCAGCTCCGCCTCGTGCCGGTCGAGCGCATCGTGGAATTCGGGCGGCCGCACCTTCAGGACGATGTCGCCGGCGGCCCAGGTCGATTCGGTGTCGCGCGCGATTTCGGCGCCGGCCGCGGCGAAAGCCTCGTCGCCGAAGCTCGCGCCGACGCCGGCGCCCGATTCGACGACGACCTCGAAGCCGGCGGCGACGAGTTTCTCGACCATTTCCGGCGACGCGGCGACGCGCTTCTCGTCCGGATGGATTTCGGCGGGTATTGCAATTTTCATCAAGGCAGCCCCCTGGCTTGTTGTCGTTGCGGCGGGTGGGCGTACGCCACTATAGCCGATGACCGGAAAATCGCCTAGCGACGGCCGGCCGGCGTGGACAGCGTCTGGCTAAGCGTGCATCATTCTGCCCGAGTCCGGCTTGCCGGATCATGTAATTTTCCGATTCTCAGCATGCAATTTTTCGATTCCATCATCGCCAGGGCGCGCGGCCAACGGCAAACCATCGTTCTCGCCGAGGGCGACGACCCGCGCATCATCGAAGCCGCGCGCCGCGCGAGCGACGATGAAATCGCGCACTGCATCCTGATCGGCAGCGCCGATTCGGTCCACGTTCAAGCCGAAGCCTCCCGGATCGATCTGGAAGGTATTAAAATCCAGGATCCGGGCGAACCACAATATCACCAGCGATATAGTAAGGATCTACTCCGCCTGCGCCAACACAAGGGCATGACCGAGGCGCAGGCCGAGACCCAGTCGCTCGACCCGCTTTGCTTCGCCGACCTGATGCTGCGCGCGGGGGAGGCCGATGGCGCGATTGCCGGCGCCCGCTACACCACCGGCGCGCGGGTACGCTCGGCGCTGCAGATCGTCGGCGTGATGCCGGGCTTCAGCACGGTGTCGAGCTTCATGCTGATGCTGTTCGAGGCGTCGCACCATACGGGGCCGAAGGCGATGCTGTTCGCCGATTGCGCGCTGATCATCGATCCGGACGCCGACCAGCTCGGCGAGATCGCCCTCGCGACCGTGCAATCGGCGCGCCAGCTGCTCGACGACGAGCCGCGCGTCGCGATGCTGTCGTTTTCGACCGACGGCAGCGCCGAACATCCGCTGGTCGATCGGGTTCGCGCGGCGACACGGCTGGCGCGTGAGCGTCTGCCCGAGGTCGCGATCGAGGGTGAAGTGCAGCTCGACGCGGCGATCGTGCCCGAGGTGGCCGCGCGCAAGATCGCCGATTCGAGAATTCACGGCCGGGCCAACGTGCTGATCTTTCCCGATCTCGAAGCCGGCAACATCGGCTACAAGCTGACCCAGCGCTTCGGCGGCGCGGTCGCGATCGGGCCGATCCTGCAGGGCCTCGCGCGGCCGGCCAACGACCTGTCGCGCGGCTGCAATGCCGACGACGTCTACTACCTTATCGCGATGACCGCCGTCCAGTCCCTCGGCTGACAATCCGAGCGGTTGTGGTGAACTTTCCCGGAGTGGCGCGGGGCGTAGATTTTTTCAAGGAGCCAAGCTGACCCCTCCTTTTCGAGAAAGCTTCAGTATCTGATTGTAATCCCTGGATCCCGCGGTCAAGCCGCGGGATGACAAGCTGTGGACCGCCGGATGACTAGCTTCAAGCCGCGGGATGACGGGCTCTGGGGTGCGGGATGACCAGCTTCAAGCCTCGGGATGACGGAGAATCTGTCGAGCCGCAGGGCGACGGTAGAGCTGTCATGCCGCGGCTTGACCGCGGCATCCAGGGTTTAGTGCATTTGCCACTGGATCCCGCGGTCAAGCCGCGGGATGACAGGCCCTGGGGTGCGGGATGACCAGCTTCAGGCCTCGGGATGACGGGCTCTGGGGTGCGGGATGACCAGCTTCAAGCCTCGGGATGACGGGCTCTGGGGTGCGGGATGACAAGCTGAGGATCGCGGGATGACAATTATTGTCATACCCCGGCACAATCACGGTTTCCGCGAGCGATATGTATAGACGATTCGATTATCGGCCTGCGCAGCCCCGACTGTTTACCGAACGACGTTCCAGATTACGACTACTCTGTCATGCCTCGGCTTGACCGGACCGCGCAGGTCGCGGTATCCAGGGCTCAACACAATGATCAGAATTCGGCTCGGCAGTGGTATTTCGAAGCTGATCTACACGTATTTCGCTTGAGAGCGCGATCGCGCAAGGTTACTCGGACTTGAGGAGGGACTCGACGGTGTCGCGCACGGCGACCATCGATTGCGGGCGATGCGTCGGGTCGACCGCCATCATTTGCACGATCAGCTTGGAAACCGCCGGGTCGGCGCCCTCCTTGACCTTGGTGATCGGCAACGCGTTGCCGTCGCGATGCATCGCCAGCACCGCCATCGGCTTGCCGACGTAAGGCAGCTTGCCGCTGAACATGTAGTAGGCAATGATGCCGAGCGAGTAAATATCGCTGCGTTCGTCAGCATCGATCCCCTCGGCGCGCTCGGGCGCGAGATAGGCCGGGCTACCGATAATCGAGCCGGTTTGCGTCAGCGTCGATTCGGCCGCGGTGCCGGCCGAGGCGATGCCGAAATCGACGATCTTCGCCGTCCAGCGGTCGTCGAGCAGGATGTTGCTGGGCTTCAGAT
>JAHEKJ010000164.1 GCA_024638385.1 Gammaproteobacteria bacterium
CTGCGCATGCTGGCGAGCCCGACTACCGATCCGGCTTTCGAGCGCACGGTCAACCATCCGCCGCGCGGCATCGGCCAGAAGACCGTCGACGAAATCCGCGCCCACGCGCGCGACCAGTCGGCGTCGCTGTGGAGCGCGACGCTGGATTTGATCGACTCGGATCGCCTGACCAGCCGCGCGCGAAGTGCGCTCAAGGCTTACGTCGACCTGATCCGGCGGCTGACCGACGAGCTCGGCGACCTGCCGCTCGGTGAGCAGATCAAGGCGATCGTCGAGCGCAGCGGCCTCGAGGCGCATTTCGCCAAGGATCGCAGTGAAAAAGGCGAGGCCCGGATCGAAAACCTGCAGGAACTCGTCGGCGCCGGCAAGGCGTTTCAGTACGAGGCCGAGATCGACGAGGGCCTGAGCGTGCTCGACGCGTTTCTCGCCCACGCCGCGCTCGAGGCCGGCGAGGGCCAGGCCGACGCCTGGGAGGATTGCGTGCAGCTGATGACGATGCATTCGGTCAAGGGGCTCGAGTTTCCGCTGGTGTTTCTCGTCGGCATGGAGGAAGGCCTGTTCCCGCATCAGCGCTCGAGTGAAGAGCCGGGGCGCATGGAGGAGGAGCGCCGCCTGTGCTACGTCGGCATTACCCGCGCACGCGAGCAACTCGTCATCACCAGCGCCGAGGTGCGGCGCCTGTTCGGCGGCGAGAGCTACAACATGTTGTCGCGCTTCGTCCGCGAACTCCCGGACGAGCTGATCGAAGAGATCCGGCCGAAGGCCAGCTTCACCCGCCCGGTCATCCCGACCTCGCCGCGGCTCGGCCACGGCCGCGTCGAGGAGGACACGGGCCTGTTCGTCGGCCAGCGCGTGACGCATGCGCGCTTCGGCTCCGGCATCGTGCTGAACCTCGAGGGCCAGGGCCCGCAGTCGCGGGTGCAGGTCAATTTCGAGGATGCCGGCAGCAAGTGGCTGATCGCGAGTATGGCCAACCTGCAACCCGCCTAGTAGAATCCTGTCGCCAGTCAACCGGGAAAAATCATGAGCAAACAAAAAGTCGCTTTCATCGGCCTCGGCGTCATGGGTTATCCGATGGCCGGTCACCTGGCGAAGGCCGGTTATTCGACCCGCGTATACAACCGCACGACGGCCAAAGCCGAAAAATGGTGCGAGGAGTACGGCGGCGAGTTCGCGACCACGCCGCGCGAGGCGGCCGACGGCGCCGACTTCGTCTTCATGTGCGTCGGTAACGACGATGACCTGCGCTCGGTCGTGTTCGGCGACGACGGCGCGCTCGCCGGCTGCAAGGACGGCGCGATCCTCGTCGACCATACGACCGCGTCGGCCGACGTCGCGCGCGAGATCGGCGGCAAGGCCCAGGTGCCTTTCCTCGACGCGCCGGTTTCCGGCGGTCAGGCCGGCGCCGAGAACGGCGTGCTGACGGTCATGATCGGCGGCGAACAGGCCGCTTTCGACGCCGCGCAGCCGGTCATCATGAGCTACGCGCGAGCCGCCGAGCTGATGGGCGACGTCGGCGCCGGCCAGCTGACCAAGATGGTCAACCAGATCTGCATCGCCGGCCTCGTGCAGGGCCTGTCCGAGGGACTGAACTTCGCAATGCGCGCCGGGCTCGACGGGCACAAGGTCGTCGACGTGATTTCGAAGGGCGCCGCCGGATCCTGGCAAATGGAGAATCGCGGCCATACGATGCTCGACGATGAGTTCGACTTCGGCTTTGCCGTCGACTGGATGCGCAAGGATCTCGCGATTTGCCTCGGCGAGGCCGAGGGTAACGGCGCCGAGCTGCCGATCACGCGAATCGTCAACGAATTCTACGGCGAAATCCAGGCGATGGGCGGCGGGCGCTGGGACACGTCCAGCCTGATCCGTCGGTTAACGCGAAAATGAGGGGCTTTCAAGAAAACTTTCGAACGCTTCCGGATCGACGAAGGCCGCAATTAATAATATATAAATCAATGGCTTGTAGATAACAGATAACAAAAGAGGTCAATAAACACCTCCACGTATACTGTTTTTTCTACCGTTTATCGAAATTTTTCTGGTTTTTTTCGGAATATGACCTATATACATTACCGTGGTAAAGGTTAAGAACACCTAACCTCTCTCACGATGTCCTCCTTTGGTTATATTTGTCGATTACGACATTATGGCTGGTCCCCCGACCAGCCATTTTTTTTTGCGTGCTCGGCTGCTGCGCGCCTCGATAGCGGCGTTGGAATTTTGCGCGAGGCGCTCCCGTACTGGTCTGTACTGTTCGCGCTCTCGCGCAAAATTCCGCCTTGCTCTCGAGGCGCTCGCGACGCCGAGCACGCAAAAAAACCTGCGGCCATCGGGCCGAGCGGTTTCGCCCCGCATTGAATCGTCGTCGGGGGCTGCTGCGCGCCTCGATAGCGGCGTTGGAATTTTGCGCGAGGCGCTCCCGTACTGGTCTGTACTGTTCGCGCTCTCGCGCAAAATTCCGCCTTGCCCTCGAGGCGCTCGCGACGCCGAGCAGCTGTCGAATGACCATGCATAAAACTGTCATCCCGCGGCGTGACCCGGAACGCCGGACCGGCGGGATCCAGGGGGAAGGATTACTTTCGATCGGAATGATCGGTTTTCCGGCACAAGCGAAAAGCTTGACGGGGATCGCCTGAACGGTCACGGGTTATTGCGAACACGGGAAGTCGCGCCGGGACGCGCGGAACACTCGAGCAGGGACCATACGTGTATGCGTGGAAATGCGTCAACCGGGGCGGACTGCATCGTGCCGAGCTGGCCTGCAACAGGGTGTCCGGGAGCGAGATCACATCACCGAACAGCCATGTAAAGCGTCGTGAGGATTTCGTTGGAGTCGGCGATTTCGGCCGGGTCGTCGTGGTAAATTTCGAGATCGAGCCGTGATTTGTCGCGTTTGATCCGATGCATTTGGCAATGGCTTGCGAGCGCGTACCAGGCCAGCGGCAAAAAGCGATGATCGCCGCGCATTGTCATTTTGAAGTAACGCCCGCCGTGAAACTCCCGGCGGGTGTAGTTCGACTGAGTCGAACGTTCGCCGATCGGAATCGCGAGTTCGGCCTCGAATTGCGATTCGAGCGGATCCAGGTTGCGGTAGAGGGTCAGCGGCAAACCGGTCGGTCCCTCGGCGGCGGCTTGCAGGGCCTCGATATCATGCTTGCGCGCCGCCTCGAGGCGGCGCAGGTTTCCGCTGAACGGGATCGCCCAGTAACAGAAGTCCTCCAGCGTTTCCTCGCCGATGAAAGCGAGCCGTGGATGCGGCGCGTCGGCATTCAGGTAACCGTTCAGCAACGCCAGTCCGAGCTCGTAGTCGCGGCCGATCATCGGCTCCATACGCTTCGCCATGAAGCGAAACAGGAACGGCATCTCGCCCTCCATCTCCCAGGTCACGCGCGTGCGTCCGTCGGCCGGCTCGAAATCCCAGTTGACCCGGTTGACGGATTTGAACGGGCGGATGAACTCGATCTGTTGCTCGATTCGATCCTGGGGGCGGATCGCGACGTGCGTCAACTTGCCGGCGCCGACGACCTTGCCGTCCCAGGTGTAGTAGCCGCCCTCGGTCTGGTAGTCGGCGCTGTACTCGATGCGCGTGTCGGGCTCGTGCATCAGCCACGGGCTCCAGTCGGGCCACGACTCGAAGTCGACGATTGCGGCGAAAGCGTTTTCGGGCGGCGCGTCGACCTCGAGACTGCGGCGCACGCGAAAGCTGCCGTCGAGCGTGGCGAGGTAAACCAGGCCACCGACGACGATGGCGGCGACGATCGCGAGCGCTATCCACATGCTTCGGATTCCGCTGCAGGGGCGCGCTGCGCCGATCGATGCCGAATCAGCCACAGAAACAGCGCGGTCGATATGCCGGCGGACGCAAAGATCATGCACATGACCATGATCTGGTAGCGCGCGGCGATCAGTGGCGAGGTGCCGGCGAGAATCTGGCCGGTCATCATGCCGGGCAGCGAGACGAGGCCGACCGCGAGCAGCGAATTGGTAATCGGGATCAACGCGGCCTGGAACGCGGTATTGCGCGCGCGGGTGTAGTCGTTGTGATGACCGAGTTCGCTGTAGAGCCTTTCGCCGGCGAGGCTGACGCTGTTCATCGAGTTGGCGAAGATCATTCCCGCCAGCGGAATCAGCACGGCCGGCTTGTACCAGGGGTCGACGTGCAACACGCCCTGGCTGATCAGCGCGAGGTTGAAGACGCCGCCGCCGGCGATCGCGATCAGGCTGTAGCGCAACAACTCGGTGTTCCTGACCGGCAACGGATCGAGCGCTATCCAGCTCGCCGCGGCGAGCATGAAACACAGCACGGCAAGGATGATCCACGAATTGTCGGCGGTGAAGATGAATTCGAGCGCATAGCCGATCACCATCAGCTGCAACAGCATGCGCGCGAGCGCGATCGTGGACTTGCGCACGCTGTTGGTCCAGCGAAATATGACGACCAGCGTTACGAATACCGGTATGAACGCGATCGCGATGTCGGGCAGGGTGATCGCGTACATTTATTCGTATCCGACGCGGTTAATGATAATCGTCCCAGTACTTGTCGTCGTCTGGCTGTGGCATCGCCGGGCTTTCGTCGTCGTCGTCGATCACGAACTCGGAGATGTCGACGGGGCGGTCGCCGCGGGCGTTGTCCTCGAGGTAGCAGTAAATGGTGTCGCGCACCCGGATCAGCAGTGACGATTCGGTCTCGAACTCGAGCTCGTGCAACAGGTCATTGATGATTTCGAAAGACAGCTTTTCGAGGGAGTAAACGATGTGGACGCTGTCGTTGCTATGGGGCGCGGCGAGCAGGATGCCGTCGAGATTGGCCAGCGCTTCGCAGGCCGCCTGGGCCTGGCGCGCGGGATCGCCGTCGGACTTCAAGAATATGCGGCGACATCGATACTGTTCCGCTTCCTCCATGGCACGAGCCTACGCTGACGGCTGGCCATTTTCAACGATTTTCGCGGTCGTCACGCGAGGCAGGCCGTTGTGGTCTTCGCGGCATTCGATGGCGCCGAATCCGGCCGCTTCGAGCATGGCCGCGACCGGCGCCTGCTGGTCGTAACCATGCTCGACGGCGATCCATCCGTCGGCGTCGAGGCGGCGAGGCGCGCCGGCGACGATCGCCTCGAGCGCCTCGAGACCGGTCGGGCCCGGCGTCAGCGCGATCTCGGGCTCGGCCGGCAAATCACCCTCGGTCAGAAACGGGTGCCCGGCGGCGACGTAGGGCGGATTGGCGACGATCAAATCGAAGGCGCGATTCGCGCCGAGCGCGTCGTACCAGCTGGATTCGATCCACTCGATCTCGGTTCCGTGGCGCGCGGCGTTGGCGCGCGCGAGTTCGAGGCACGCGGGGTCGACGTCGGTCGCGGTCACCCTGGCGTCCGGGCAGTGAATTTTCAGCGTGATTGCGATGATGCCGGTGCCGGTGCCGAGGTCGAGGATGCGCGTCGCTCGCCCGGGCGACAACAGATCGAGCGCGCGCTCGACCAGCAACTCGGTTTCGGGGCGCGGCACGAGCGCGGACGGGGTGGCGGCGAATTCGAGCGAGTAGAATTCGCGCGCGCCGACGAGATAGGCGATCGGCGTCGGTTTGAGCCGCGCGCGAACGAGGTCCTGAAACCGCGCCCAGCACCCCGCATCGACGGAATCTTCCGGGTGGCCGTAGAGGTAGCTGCGGGGCTTGCCGAGGCAGTGCGCGAGCAGCAGTTCGGCGTCGAGCCGGGGGCTTTCGCTGCGCGGCCCGATGACGCCAGCGGCCCAATTCAAGGCCGTGTCTATTTGTTCACTCATCGGCTACGAAATTGTTCACTATGGAAATTTCGGGCGTGTCCTATATATGTATCGTGTGCATCAATACACTCCTCCCCCGAACTATTGATGATATCACGTGGCCAGGGACGGCCTCT